>CAIMTB010000481.1 GCA_903844265.1 uncultured Verrucomicrobiota bacterium | reverse complement strand
GGAGTCAGCGTCCACCCCCGGTAACGCGGGTCCACCGCCTGCCCCGGATCGAGCATCGCATTCAGCAGCCAGGTCGTGTCCTTGGTCATGACCATCGCCAGGTCCGGGCCGACCTCGTGCCCCTCGCCCCTCAACCGGTGACAGGGTCCACAGAGGTTGACGAACAGCTCCTTTCCGTGGCCGCCATCCGGGGGCAGTCCATCGACGCCGGAATAACTGGCGATGACCTTCGCGCGGTCGGGCGATGACGGCCTCAGCACCGGGCCTGCCGCCACGAACCTGGCGGTGCCGGATCCCTGGTTCAGCGCCGCAAACAACGGGCTGTCCGCACGCAACGAAGTGAGCACCGCGACGCGGAGCAGTTCATCGCCATCCGTGACAGCGCGGGCTGCCAATTCCCGGAGCGGCGCCTCGGCCTGGTCCGGGGGCCACGCCCCCAGCGAGAAGGCGAGCTGCAATCGCACGGCCGCATCGCCATCCAGGAGGAGTCCCGACACTGCACGGAACAGTGGTTCCCCAGCCCCCACCCGCGGCTCGGACTGCCGCAATGCCTCGCTGCGGACCCAGGGGCTTGGATCTCCCAGCATCACGACCAACCGCTCCTGCGTGAGCGCCCCGGCGAGCCCCAGCGTCGCCAACGACTGGATCCGCACCTCCGGCGCATGACTCACCGAGAGCAGCGATTCGAGCCCCTTCACCATCGGCGTTGAGAAATCATGCCTCTCGAGGAGCAACTGCTGCACGTGATCCCGCTGCCATCCGCTCGGGCTGTCCATCGCCGCCACAAGTGCGGTTCCAACAAGCCGGGTAAGGTCCGGTATCTTGCGGCGAGGCTTTCCCTCGGGCACGACACGGTAGATGCGCCCACGGTCCGTGCCTGCACGAAGGTCGAGCCGCGCCTGCATCTCGGGGGAGATCCACTCCGGGTGCTCGATCACGAAACGGTACATGTCCGCAATGTAGAGGGCGCCATCCGGACCGGTCCGCACCATCGTGGGCCGGCACCAGTTGTCCGTGCTCGCGAAGAATTCACTGCGCTCCTCGCCCGCCGCGCGATGGCTCCGGAATCCGGAACCCTCACGTTCCAGCACCTCGCGATGGATCGCGTTGTGCACGGGTTCACAGATGAAGATTGAATTGGCAAACTCCGCCCCAAACCAGTCATCCCGGTAGGGACTGGCGCAGCTTCCGCTCGTGACGTTGTTCAATGCCCACGGCTGGTTTGGCCGGACCATCTCCGGGCTCACGGGGAACACCCGGGTCGAGTCCTCATAGTTCGCCAGCATCTTGATCACCCGCTTGACGGCGACCTTCGGATTGCGGCGGAGATAGTGTTCGGGGACCGTGACGTGCCAGAGCCAGCACGGGTTATTGTTCCCATACCAGTTGCCCCAGTCGTCACGCCGCCGCTGGTACTGGGTCTGCCCAGACACCGTCTCGATGTCGCCGAGATCAGGGTGGAACCGGATGTCCCGGCCGCTGATGGAAAGCATCCGCCCGGTCGCGGCGGACACCACCTTGCCGCCGCTGTCGCCATTGGCGGCATAGACCCAAGCGTCCAGGCCCCATTCAAACCCGTTGACCCGGTGCTGCTGGTTGCCTTCGACAAAGCCGGAGAAGAGAACGCGCTTCACGTCGGCCCGTCCGTCGCCATCCGTATCCTCGGCGTAGACGATGTTCGGGGCCGTGGCCACGAGGACGCCCCTGCGCCAGGCCATGATGCTCGATGGAAACGGGACGTCCTCCATGAAGGTCACCGCACGATCGAATCGCCCGTCGCCATCCGTGTCCTCCAGATACTTCACCACGCCTCCCGGCTTGCCGTGGCCATCCATGCCAAGCGGGTAGTCCCGCATCTCCACCACCCACAGCCGGCCATCCGGACCCCAGTCGAACGCGATGGGATCGGTCACGACCGGTTCGCTCGCCACAAGCTCCACCCGGAAGCCGGGGCGAACCCGCAGCGACGCGAGTCCTTCCTCCGGCGACTTGGGGGGTGCCATGTCGAACGCGATGAGCGCCTTCGCGCTGAACCGCTGCACCCGGCCGGCGACAGTTCCCGCCGCGGGCCAGGTGACGATCAACTCGCCGGCCTCTGCCTTCACGTCCGCGCCCACCAGCGACGGAGGCTCGTTCGTGGCCCCGGTCCTGGTCGCGGCACGAACGTACTGGGACCAACCCTTCACCCAGCCGAGCTGCGGCTTGACATCCTTGTTCCACAAATGAATCGCGAACCGGCCCTCGTTCGAGAAGAGCACGTCGTCGAAGCCGTCGCCGTTGAGATCCACAAATCGCAGCCCGGCATCATGGCCCGCGGGATCCAGGCGGGTAACTCCCTCGGGCAACCCATAGTCGTCCTTCTCCCAGGCTTTCGAGCCGGGATTGCGCCGCTGGATTTCATCGGAGCCCGGCCGGCTGACGAGGCGTTCCTCGATGCCGTCGTGGTCAAAGTCACGGAGCAACTCCTGGCTCGCGGCCAGCTCAGCCGCCGTGACCGGGAGAAGCGAGCGCCCGAGGATCGCGAGGCCAACGAACGCCGCGGCGAGGCGGTTCACGACCTGGACTCGCGTTCTGTGCCGAACGGCAACCCTCCTCCCCGTAGCAGCCGACATAAGGAGGCTCCGTTCATCGGAGTTGGGATCAAATTTGAGTCTCCTGACG
>CAIMTB010000480.1 GCA_903844265.1 uncultured Verrucomicrobiota bacterium | reverse complement strand
GAAGGTAGGGCGCGCACTCCGCTGCGCGCCGCCCTTTGCGGACCCACCCAGGCACGGCGCCCTCGGAGAGGCCGCCGGCAATCCGGAAATGCACTGACCTTTCACCACGTCTGACGTATTGACTGCTTCGACGGTGTGCCCGGACGATGGGGCCATGTTCCCCCGCATTCTCGCCATCGTGTTTGCCATGGTCGCGGCCACGGAGGCCGGGACCCTCGATTTGACCAGCCCGGACGGCAGTGTGCGATGCACGTTCGGCACCGATGCGGAAGGGCACCTGGTCTACTCCGTGAACCAGGGCGGCCAGGGGCGACTGGAGACCGCTCGCGCCGGGATCCTCCTGGACGGTGTCGATCTCGGTGCGGCGGTGACATTGGGCGAACCCCGGACCCATGGCATTTCCGAGATCTTCCCATGGCGGGGAAACAAGACCACCGGCACCAATTCCTGCCGGGCCACCGAGATTCCCGTTCGAACGCAGGGTGGTGTGGATTGGACACTGGAGGCGCGTGTGTTCAACGACGGCGTCGGGTTCCGTTATCGGGTCCCGGGCACGGGGGCGCGGCGCGTCAGGGGCGAATCCACCCGATGGCAACTCCCCAAGGATTGTACCGTCTGGTTCCAGACGGACACCGTGAACTATGAGGGCGTGTATCAATCCGCCCTCGCTGACCAGATACCTCTGGAGAAGGCTGTGAAGCAGGAAATGCAGCCGGTCCACGTGGGAATGCCGCTGACAGCGGTATTCCGGGATGGGACATTCGGGTTGATCAACGAGGCCGCTCTCTACCGCTACAGCGGAGTCACCCTGCGCCCCGAGGGTGGCGCCGCGTTTCGCGCCGCGTTCGAGGACGATCCCCTGGGTTGGGCTCATGACGGTCCGGTGTTGTCCCCCTGGCGGGTCATCGTGCTCGGCAAGGACCTCAATGCGCTCGTCAATAGCGACGTGATTCCCGCCCTTTGCGAGCCGCCCGATCCGAACCTCTTTCCTGCCGGCTTTGACACGGACTGGATTCGTCCGGGCAAGGCGCCTTGCACCTGGATGGTCTTCGGAAACGACGGCGCCGCATGGGAGCGGCAGAAGTGGTTCGTGGATGTCTCGGTTGCGACGGGTTGTGAGTATCTGCTGGTCGATGGCGGTTGGCAGAGTGCCAAATGGGGCTGGCTCAAGGACGGCGGTGATCTCTGGGCGCGGGCCGCCGAGCTCTGTCGCTACGCTGCCGAGCGTAAAGTAGGGATTCTCCTCTGGCACGCCTTCCCCGAGGGCCGCGACGACGGCCCGGGACTCACAACGGCCGAGGCCCGTGAGACATTGTTCCAGAATTGCCAGAAGGCGGGGGTCAAGGGCGTCAAGATCGACTTCTTCGACTCGGAAAGCCGAGCCGTCGTCGATGCCTATGAGGACCTTCTCCGGCGTGCGGCGAAGCATAAGATCATGGTCAACTTCCATGGGGCCAACAAGCCGACCGGAGAACCTCGCACCTGGCCGCATGAGATGACCCGCGAAGGCATCCGCGAGCAGGAATATGTGCTCTGGGGTTCGCTGCCGCTGTCCCATTATGGGGCTCTTCCCTTCACGCGGATGGCTGCCGGTCACGGGGATTTCCTGCCTGGTTTTGTACAGTCCAGATTCCTGAAGAACACCACGTGTATCTTCCAGATGGCCGCCACGATCGTGTTCAGCACGCCGTTCCTGTGTCTGCCCGACAACCCGGAAGCCTACCTGAACAGCCCCTTGCTCCAGTTCATCCGCACGGTGCCGGTCACCTGGGATGAGACCCGCGTCCTGCCGGGGTCGGTCATCGGGGACACTGTCGTCATGGCCCGCCGGAAGGGAACGGAGTGGTACCTCGCGGTGCTGAATTGTCGGTCGGAACAACGAAACGTCGACGTCGACCTCTCGTCGCTTGGCATGGCTGGCCAGGAAATGAGGATCTATCGCGATGGTCCCGACAGCGCGGCGTGCACGATCGAAAACGGGTTGAAGCTGGGCGGTGACGGGAAATTGTCGGTGGCGCTCCGCTCGGGTGGAGGGTTCCTGGCCCACATCCATCCGCCGAAGGAATTCAGCGGATGGAAGCCGTGAGTGCTTCGGAGAATCCGATGTGCTTTTATAAGGATCGAGCTTTCCTGCGCGCCCGGTTCCAGTTTCACCATCCACGACGGTAGCGCCGGCTGAATCGCTGGCCAAACCGCCTGTACCTACTCTCCGCCCATCGGGTGGTCGGCCAGGGCGGCGGATCCGTGATCCGGGGCAGTCCTGAATTTTGTAATCAGAGCTACAGTCTGGATAGAATCGGACGATGGGCCCCATGCGGTCGCTGCCGAACTCGGTGGCCCTTGGAGGATGTAGATCAGGGGCTGGTCCGTGTTCCGTCTCCCCGCAATAGGGGGAATTGGACCATGATGTTTCAGGCTACTGATTCGGACGCACGCTTTCGGCATAGGAAGTTCCGAGGGGGCGGCCGTGGTCTTCATTTCGTCACCGATCGGCGCCCGTTGGACCGTGGGAACGGTCCCGTCGGTGCGAGGTCTTCTCCCAGGGGAATGGGTCCCGGAAACCCGGGTCCAGCTCTGCCACGCTGCAAGGCAACTAACTCATGAAAATCAAGTCAGGCCTCTACACCTCCGCGGTCCTGTTGTTCCTGGCCGCCCCGGTGCTGTGTCATGCGCAGTGGATGACCCAGGAGATCCCGCTGGTCCCTGGATGGAATGCCGTCCATTTCGAAGTTCAGCCTGAGCCGCGGTCCTGCGCGGAGGTCTTCAAGGGCCTGCCGGTCCAGAGCGTGTGGCGGTGGGACCGCCGCTTCACGACGATCCAATTCACAGTGGATCCTGCGCACCTGCTTCCGGAGTCCCCCGACTGGCGGGTGTGGCTGGCGCCCTCCGACCCTCGCTCCTTTCTCAGCCGCCTGGCTGAACTTCAGGGATCCGAATCCTACCTGATCAAGGTCGCCAGCAACGCGGCGCCATTCACCTTGCAGGTCAAGGGCCAGGTCGCCCTCCCCCGGCACAAGTGGTTCCCGCACGGGCTCAATCTCGTCGGCCTCCCGGTGAATGCCGCCAATCCGCCCACTTTCGCCGATTTCTTCCGGTTCACCCCCGAGGTGGACACCACGCGCACGTATGCGAATGACTTGTATCGGTTGGATAGCCAGGGCCGTGGCATTCGGATCGTGCAACCGGCCCGCGACCGCCTGCAAGCGGGGGTTGCCTACTGGGTGGGATGCGGCCGTTCCCCGGCGTATCAGTCGGCCTTGCACGTGAGCCCGGAGGGCGCTTCTGCCCTGGATTTCGGTACCCAGTTGGTGCGTCGGGACCTCAGCGTCAGGAACACTCTCACCAACGGTCCGATGACCGTGATGCTCCGGCAAAGGTCCTCCGGCACCCCGCCCGCGGGCGGCGGTTTTGCCGAACTGGCAGGCCCGGTCCCGCTGTCGTACTTCGCCAAGGATCCCAGCAATCACTGGGCATGGGCGAGCCTCCCCGTCGCCGGCCTCTCCCGTACACTGGCTCCCGGCGAGGAATGGTCGTTGCGACTCGGGGTGCGGCGGGCGGAG
>CAIMTB010000479.1 GCA_903844265.1 uncultured Verrucomicrobiota bacterium | reverse complement strand
TGGACTTCCAACTCAGGGGAGGACCCGGCCACGGGGGGAGCGCCGCCCGCCAGCCGGAACGCGGCAATTGTGGGACCCACCGTGTCCAGAGTGCTGAAGGTCCCCGTAACCGGCTGGGACGGCAGCGCGTTTCCCGACAGGTCGGCAATCCCGGCGGCCGAAAACGTGAACGAGGCATTCACCGGCAGCGGATTGGATGGCGTGAAAACCAGCGCCAGGCCGTTGAATCCGACCGCCGTCTGGCCGGGGACCGGTCCGTCGGGTCCGGTTAAGGTGACAATTAAGCCGCTCTGGCGGACGGGCTCGTTGAAGGAGAGCCGCACCACGGCGCGTGGATCCACCTGGGACTGGCCGTTCGTCGGTGAGACTGAAACCAGAAACGGTGGATCATCGTCGCGCGTGGTGAAGGTCGAGTAAAAGGGTTCCAGCATGGGGCGATCCACCAGGTCCAATGGGCCGCGGCCAATGACCATGCCGAGCGCATTTTTCCGGTCGCCATCCACGACGACCAACCGGTAACGGGTCAGGCTTTGGAGCGGAGCAAGCGGCGTGAGTCCGATCACCGTGGGTAGTCCGTTTGTATCGTTCAGGAGCCGGACGGTTGCGGGGACGGTATTGCTGGGGCCGGCCAGGTAAACGCCACCCGCGTCGAAGCTGTAGGCGCGGATGGGCTCGGAAAGTGCGATTTCAACCTGAGCGGAAATGGGTACTCCACTGACCGTGTTCGCCGGCGTTACGGCTGTCACCTGGGGCCAGCTTTCGTCCATGATCAAGGCGCCCAGATCCAGGACCTGGCCATTGCTGGCAAGCGTTATCGGCATCTTCACCAGTCCATTGAAAGCAATGAGATTGGCCTGCAGGAGCGCGTTTCCAATGGGCACGGTATTGAATCGGAAGGCGCCGCTCGTGTCGGTCTGACTCACCAGAATGCCGTCCAACCCGCTCGGGGCGGCGAAACTGAGGGTCACCTCGTTCTGGGTCACGGCGGTAAGGCCATCCGATCGAACGATACGACCCAACACGGTAGCACTGGGGCCGAGCACGAGGCTGACCCGGTTGGTTTGGCCATCCGCCGCAAGGGTCCCGGCGTCGGCGGCCGACAGGGCAGCGGAACGAGCGGAAACCAGGTAATCAGAGAGCGGCAAGTTCGAAAACTCGAAGCGGCCGGCCGCGTCGCTGAAGACGGTGCTCGCGACGGACACCCGGCTGCCGCGCGAGGCAAAACTCACTTCCACGGATGGGGCGGGAGTCACCCCGTCGCTCAGGAGCACCCGGCCCGCGAGGGTCCCCACGCCGCCCAACCGCACGGTGACCGTGGCGTTGGTCGCGGTCTCTGTCAGTTCGGCCCACGCTGAACCCGTGCTCGAGGAACGCCCCGGGGCTGTGGACACAGCCGTGACCTGACGCTGCCCTAGGCTCAACTGGGCGAACACCGCCCGGCCCGAAGAATCGACCGCACCCGAACGGTCGTCCACGGACACGATGGCGTTGGTGGCAGCGGTAATCCCGTCGGGCTCGACCACCTGCACCTCCAGCGTTCTTAGAGGGGGTGGTGCTGGAAGGGTGAGATTGACCACCACGTTGGTGGCAAAATCCGGGAAACGACCCGTTACACGGGTGGAACCGTTGTCCACCGCGGTGCTCAGGGCAAAATCCCCTGACAGGACACCGGGAAAGCTAAATGCGCCGTCAGGCCCCGTAGTTACCGCCCGGCTCGGGTTCAGACCGTTGAGCTCGCTAAGGATGACGGCAGCGCCGGAGACCGGCCCGGATTGCCCGACCTTAAACACTTGGCCGCTGACCTCGCCCTGGGCCGATTCCAGAATGCTGATATCGACCACCTGCCCGGCGTAAACGAGCGTGGCGTAGGAGAGCCCGGAATGGCCGGTCACGGCGTCCACGGCCACAATCCGGTACGTTCCCAAGTCAAGCCCGGTGACTTCAAAGCGCCCATCCGCGCCGGTCGGAACGGAGGCCACGCTGCCCACCGTGACCCGCGCGAAGGCGATCGGCTGCTGGGTGTCGCGTGCCAGGAAGACGCCGCGGAGGGTGGCGGTCCCACCGAGTCTGAGAACGAGGCTATTGGTATCGCCCGGGGGAGCGATGACACTCCCGCGCGCCTCGAGTTTGGCCACGCCCGCGTCGAAGGCCGCATGCACGGCATAATCCCCGGCGAAGATGTGATCCAGAGCGAATAGCCCGTCCGGACCGGTTGGGCCATTAAACGTATCTCCGGGGTATCTGAGCTTCGTAACATCAACGCTCGCCCCGGCCACGGGCTGATCGAAGGCATCCAGCACCTTGACCCTGATGGATCCCTGACCGAGGAGATTGACCGTCACGAAGTTCGTGAGGCCGGCCTTTACCTGCGCCTGGGCGCTGCCTCTGAGGCCCGTGGCTGGATCCTTTGCCTCCACGGTATAGGTTGTCGCCGGAATCTTGATCTGGGTGTCGAACAGACCGCTGGTGTCGGTCTGGATCACGTAATCTGAACCGAAGCTGATCTGCACCTTGACCCCGTCGCCCGCTGCCGTTCCATCGGGAAGCAGAACAACGCCGGCCAGGCGGCCATTGACATCATTGATTGGCGGAAACTGGAGGACGAGGTTCGTGACATCGAGCGCCTCCTTGCTGGTGCGCCCCGATTGCCCCAGCACCGCGGAATAAAACGGAGACGCCGCCTGGACGCCCCAATCCCCGGCCAGAAGTCCCCCAAAGGTGAAGTCGCCGGTGCTTGCATCGCTGTCGCCGGTGCCCACCACGCCGAATATCGGATCACCATTGGAGCCCCGGACGATTCCGGTAACACGCACGCGAGCGCCGATCGGAACGTTCTGATCATTGAGCACCTTCCCGCTCACCTTGCCGCTGGGCAGCAGGGTGATGTCGGCGACGACGGTTTCGCCGTCGAAGCGAAGGGTCGCATAGGTCCAGCCGAATCCGGTGGCCGGCGTTGGCGGAGGAGAGGCGGAGGGATCCAACTGCTTGTTGCGGCTGAGCACAGCGGCCACCGTCGCGAGAATCTGCTGGTCCGCTTCATCCGTGCCCACGGAAACGCCGGCGGAGGACAGCAGGTGTCTGGCTTCGTCCTCATCCGTGGGAGGCGCGGGGGCGCTCAAGGTGTACTTTTCGTTCAACCCCATGTTCATGAACTTGAAGCGACCCTCAGCATCCGCCTCCACCCAGGCAAATCCTTCAGGAACGGGCAGGGCAACCCGCGCATGCGGCACCACGGCGCCGTTATTGCCTCGCACCTGGCCAATGATCTGCCCCGCTGGTTGCAGCCGGACCGCGACAAAGTTGTCCATGCCCGGCAGTACGGTAACCGAGGCATTCCCCAAACGCGGGAATCCGCCCGGGGCTTTATCGGCCTCCCAACCGGCGCTGACGCTCCTAACTCCCAGAGGAATACCCTCCAGCGCAAACAGGCCGTTGCCATCGGTGCGAACGATGGTGCGTCCGCCAGCCACCACAGCATCCGGTACAGGTATGCCAGCGCTCGTTTCCACTCGGCCCACGACCCGTCCCACGCCACCCAACACCACTTCTGTAGAGACGGTCTGGCCTATCGTGGCCAAGACACCCACCTGTCCGCCGCGCAGCTGGTCCCGCGAGTGGGCGGTAATGATGTAAGGGCCCACCGGCAGGTTGTCGGCGGCCCAGTACCCATTTTCATCGGCCGTCAGCGCCGCGAGTGTCAAAGCGCCGTAGTTGACGAACACGTTCGCTCCGATGGATGGCGTCGCGTGGTCGGCTTCCATGACGCGACCCTTAAGGCTCGTTCGGGCGACTTCCTGAGCGGCGGGCTGGGTCAGGATCACCTCGATATCTCGGGTCTGGCCTGGCTGGTCCAAAGTGCCAGCCACGGTGCGGAAATGGCCCTGGCTGGTCTGAACATTGACGCTGAATCGGCCCAGGGGAACACCGTTGAACTGAAAACGCCCGTTGCTATCGCTGAAAACACCGCGGCCAAACTCGCGCGAATTGTCGTCCGGGAACAGGTTCACCGCCGCACCTGCGGTGGGGGCGACGCCGTCGGCCGCGAGGACCGTTCCGGTCACCGTGCCTCGCCCGCGGAAACGCAGGCCTATGGTCAGCAAATGCCCCGAGCGCCCCCCATTGAGATCGATCAGATCCTGCCACACGGCGCGGTCAAGTCCTTCGGCCAGAGCGACCGCTTGCTCGGCCGTTCTTCCGCCCAGGCTGGCCACCCTGTTGCTCTGGGCGAGTTGAGCCAGCAAAGTCTCTGAGTGGAATTTATCCGAACCGAATCCGGAGATCAGGTTCGTGACCAGATCGAACGGCAGCCCTCCTGTATCAACGGCCGCCACCGTAAAAGGCACTCCAGCATAGATGAAATCAATGTCAAAGAAGCCCTGGGAATCCGTGAACTTCTGCGCCGTCCGGCTGTACATGTCCGTGCATAAGTCCGCTCCTTTCAATTGATCCTGCATGGTCAGGGTGACAGGCACATTCACCGCCGGGCTGCCGTCCGCCCGCAGGACACGGCCGCGGGCCGCGACCCCTTCTTTAAAAGAGGTCTGGATGGGATGCGGGGTCGCAGCCAGGAGGTTGCCCCGCGCGTCGGCGACCCCTTGGACCGTCAAGGAGCGGGGGATCATCGCGCTGAAGGGCTCGCGCATGGCCACAAGCGCCACACGGTTTCCCTGCTGGATCTGGACGCTCCCGCCCGGCGTGCCGCTGTCCAGGGAGTAGGCCGAGGGAATGTCCAGCTGGGCCTGTGTCATCGGCTTGGAAAAGAGCACCGCCAGCAGATTGCCGTAATTCTGCGCCTCGCCCTGAAAACAACTCGGCCACGGACGCAGGAAGGTCACCGTCGTTTCCTGGAACACAGCCAGAAGTTCGGGAGCGCGCTCGGTAATAGCGGCCAGAGAACCGCTCACGCTGGACTCGGGCGTATTGGCGCCGTCCGATTCGCGCACCAACGCTGTCCCGCCGGCGGAGATGTCATATCGAAAACTTGTGCCGGCGCTTACACTGGCGACGTCCCAGCGCAGCCATTGGCCATGGCCGTCGGCGTTGAGCGTGAGCAGGCATAACGTCGCTGCCGGCACATCGGCTGAGGCGGTCCAGCGCAACACGCCTTCAGTGGCCACGGCTGCGAGCCAATGACCGTTCGCGCCGCGGTAAGCCGCGGATCCAGGCAGGGTGCTGCGATCGAGCGCCACCGACAACCCGGTCGAGGTGAGACTCGGCTCAAGCTCCGGCACGCTGGACCCGCCGATCAACCACGCCTCACCGCGGCCCGCCAGATCGGCGGCGCGGTCGGAAAGTCGCGAGACGGCGTCGGGGCTGCCCCCGGATGTCAGAGCGGCCTGGAGGGCTACCCGCCATTCACGGCCGGCGTCGGTCTCACGGAGGATCTGGTCAAAGCCTCCATCCCTCGCGCGGGCGCCCTGCCAATCCAGGAGCAAGTCCGGCAAGACCCGCGCTGGCGGTTCCCCATAACGCACACGCTGGCCGGCCTCGGCCAGTTCCAACAACCGCGTGGTGACGGCCCAGCCGGCCACGCCCTTGATCCCCGCCGGCAGCCTGCCCGCAGTGCTGACGCTCAACGCCTGGCCGAGCACCCGGCGGGCGGCATCGACAAGCGACTGGGGCAGGTCATCCACGTAATCCGGCATCCCCATCGAATCGGGGGACAGCTCGACGCCCCGCTCATCGACCGCCAGGGTCAGGTTGAAGCGCCCCTGGACGCTCGCCTCGCCGGAGGTGAGGTTGCTGAACCGGATGCGGCCGGTTTTCTGCGCCCGGATCCGGTAGGTCGCCGTGGCGCTCTGACCGGGCTGCAGGTTGCCAAGCTGGACGGATTCAGGGCTCTCCAGATTGCCGCCGCTGATGCTCGCCTGCCGAAGCGTCACGCTCACCAAGTTCGCTTCGGTATCGCCCGTGTTCAGCAACGTGACGCTCGCCGTGTAAGGCTCGCCGAAAGAAATGGCCTTGGGATGAGTGAAGGCCAGCGAGAACTTCGGGTTGCGCACCAGCACCGAGCCGGCGGCCTTCCCGGCGATCTTCACGGTGCCGCCGGCCAGGCCGTCCAGGCTGACGGTCAGATCCAGGTTCATCACCTGCAAGCCCTCCTGCAGCCCCTCGACGAGGAACTCCGCCGAGCCCGTCTCGCCGGGCTGGAACCGTGCCGCCAGCACGGGGGCGGGTCCCAGCAGGGGGAGTTGGTCATGAATCTCGGCGTTCGGCCCTACCCGGGCGAAGCGCAACGGATCGTCCCCCGGCTGGCTGTAGTTGGTGCTGAGAATCTGGTCCGGCCCCGGCGGCAGGTTGAGCTTCGCCTGGACGTTGAACACGCTCAGGCCGCTCCCCAGCGGCGCGCCGTTCTCGGTGAAAATCTGGACGCTGAAAAACTGGTTCAGGTAGCCGATGTTCCCGGGAATGACCATCAATGCCGGGATGGGGGGGATGGACAAAGCCAGGCCGGCGGGATCATCGGCGCCCGTCCTCTGGAAATTCACCCCTTTGATCTGGATATTGAGGCCCGGCCCCCGCAGCTCCTGCGGAAGGGTGCCGCCTTGAACGCCATCCGATGCGATCTGATCGTTGATCCGCTGCGCTTCCACCATCCGCGCCTGGACTTCAGCCTGCGGAATGATGTCCGTCGACTGCCGGAAAACGGGAGTGACCACCGGGAACTTCACCGGGATCTGCCTCCCATCCAGGACAAAGCCGACCTCGAACTCCACCGCCCGGAAATTCTGCTGGTCGATCACGATCCCCCTGGCCTGAACCTCATCCTGCGAAAGCGGCCGCGAGGTCACGCGCGAGACCAGCACTTGGTCGAAAACGTGCACCGGCACGCTGCGCGGGGTGCCTTCCAACCGAACGATTCCGGTCGCCGCGTCCACCAACCGCACGGCATCCAATTGGTAATCGCCCACCAGATTAAGCGGCGGCAGCATGAGGGCCTCATTCGGCTTGCCCACGAGCCGGCGCGCCGTGAAGGACGGGCCCCGGAAAATGGCCTCGACATAGGCGCCCTGGGCCAATCCAGGCGCCACGTTGTTTGTATCCCCAAAGGCGTCCGCGATCTGCACCATGACTGAGCCAGGGACGCCTTTCGGCACGCTCACGACGGCTGGCGTCACCTGGAGTTGTACACCCAGGATGCGGAACTCAAGAGTCGTAAGCGGCGACTCGGCTGCGTCGGCCAGACATGCCGCAAGACATGAGAAAAGCGGCAGCGCGCAACGAACCATGCAGGAAATGAAACTAAGGTGCATTGGCCGCCTTCATGTAGAAGTCGATGGTGGGGTTGGGCGCGGTGAAGCTGTCCAGGGCCGGCTGGACCAGATCCCTGCTGAAGCTCCAATCCGCCCAGCGCTGCACGCGGTGAGCGGCGGCGTCGAAGTGCAAAGAAGCAAGCACTCCACCGCCGACGCTCAACCAGCCGCCGCTTTCGTTGAACTGGGCCCGGGCCTCCTTGTAGGCCTTGGCGACAGCTGGATCCGAGAAGGCGATGATAAGCTCCTGCGTCCCCTCGAACCCCAGGCTCCAGGCGAGTTGCACGGCGGAGGCGGCTGCGCCAATCGGCAAGGTTTCGCCAGCCGCCAATCCCTCCACCGTAAGAGCCGAGGGAGTTCGCATCAAGGCGGGTATCCGCTCGGTCAGCTTCGCCTGTGCTTTTACCGAACGGTGTCCGGCCGCCCAGATCACTGGGCATTTCAAGATGACTTTAGACGCGCGTAAACGGACCGCCAGGCTCTTTCAGGCCCGTATCCGCGCGATAACAGCCTGCGCCGGATACGGGAATGCTTTAAAAACGGCTCCGGATTCCGGATTAAATTTTAAAGCCTCTTTACCGGAGCTGCGGGCGCCCGCCAGAGCGTCCTGACGTCCCTTATGGCGATTTCGCCTCCCCAGCCTTGACGCCTCGCCCAAGGTCATCCTGGGAGCCTTGCAGATCTCCTCTTTACCATCGCTATTCGCTTCGGAATTCCACGGGATTTGATAGACTGT
>CAIMTB010000478.1 GCA_903844265.1 uncultured Verrucomicrobiota bacterium | reverse complement strand
TCTGGAACAACCCCGCCGCCGCAACCCCACCCGCCTTGAGAAACGAACGACGCGTCAAAAAGCCACGGCCCTGACTCGCTGATTCCGGCTTCATCCGCCCATCACGCCCGCTTCGCCTGCCCCACGTCAATGGACCCGGGACGAAATGGAGGACGCAACCGCGAACGAGCCCGTCCCCAAGGTTCCATCGAGGACGGCGCCCCCTCCTCCCGGCCCACGAAAACGGGTGGGATCCGGTGATCCCCTGCTCACCAATCCGAAACCTCGACGGCATCCACGGCCATCGCGCCGGAAACACGCCGCACCGACAACACATGTAATCCCTTCGCGAGAACCCCGGAATCCCAGACGACCGCCGAATCCGTCGAGGCCGGATGTCGCAGATCGATGCGCCCCCGCTGGCGCCCATCAAGCACCCACTCCACCTCACCGGCAGCCGGTCCGCGCGGCGACCAGACACGGATCCGCCTGCCGGCAACGCTCCACTTCGCCCGCGCCCCATCAAAGTCACCGACGTACCCGTGCCCGAAACGAAACCCCTCGCTCGCCACTCGCCAACCCGCACCCGTCCAACCCGCACCAAGCAGCCCGTCTTCTGCCAGCAAGAACCGCGAAGCAGGCTCAGCAGATCCCGAAACTTCAAATCGTGTCACCTGCAACGCACAGCCCGGCTCCGCGAGCACTCCAATCCCACCCGACCCCGCAGGCACGCCGAGCCGGGTCCCTCCACCGCCGTCGAAGGCCAACACCACCGAACCCGACCTGCGGATGACCCGGAGTTTCATGGAAGATCCCGTTCCGTCGCGACCGCCCGGAAGGCCGCCTGCAGGCGGCGTCGAGGAACCAACGCCCTCCATCAAGGCGCGGTTCATCGGGGGACAAAAAATCGGACCTCCCCCAAGAACCTGCACCCCACCCGCCGCGGGGCGTGACTCGAGCCTCCATTCACGACCGGTCACGCACAAAGCCGTCAGTTCGTTCGTGCTTCGCGCAGCCATTCGCCCATCGGCCTGCGGCCGGTCCGAGGTGAGCGGCGCACGGACATCCCACACCACCGACCAGGCACCGGCACCCTTCGCCTTCGCCTCGATGTGGAGGTCGAAGTCGGCGAAATCCCGGCCGAGCAGCGCAAGCGACGGCGCCACCGGGGCCGAGACCCAGAACCCGTCATGGAACCGCTCCCGCCAACGACGCGACGCGAGATGCATGGTCCCGACGTCGCCCGCATCCTTCGCGGGAAACATCAGGTTCCAACGGCCTCGAGCATCCACAAATCCTGAGAAAGTCTGCCCCCAGATGCCCTTCGCTTCGCTCGCCGCGCCTTCCCAGTGCCACAGCGAACCCGCCTGGAACACCTCCCAGGCCTCCGGGCGATGCGCGTCCTCGACCCGCGCCCGCATCAGAAGTTGCCAACCACGGTTCGCCGCCACCGAGGTGAATGGCGCATACACCCAACCGCCATGCACGAAGGCCGTCGCGAATTCGATCGGCTGCGGAAACCACGTCTCGTCCTGCGGCCGTCGCAGAAAAACCGGCCCGCTGTACGGCCCGCGCGCATCCGGGGCCGTGAGCGCGACAAACGCCCACATGCCCCCGGCATTCCCCGGCGTGCTCATGTCCGCCAGGATCAACCAGTCATTGCGCCGACGCACCAGGGTCGAGGCATACACACGCTTGTAACCAGGCGCCAACAGCGGCTGCCGCGACTCGGCGTGGATCGGCTCCCGATCGCGCGTGAATGGACCCGCAGCCGTCGGCCCCCACGCATAGGCAATCCCACCGTCCGAGTTGTCCGGCTTCGCCCATCCGTAGACCACATGGCATCCGTCCGCATCCACCACCGCCGTCGCATCCAGCGTCGCACCCCCAACCCGCCCATCCCCATCGAACGAATCCTTCCCCCCGCGCAGCGCCAGTCCAAGATCCTCCCAGGTCTTCCCCGCATCCCCCGATCGCAACAGCCGCGAAGGCCCAGCAGGCCAATATCCACGCGGGTAAAGCGACACATGCGCAAACCAATCACCCCCCCGCGGATCGCAGAACAGGAACCCGTTCACCGGCCATTCATAGGGAGCCTGCCCAACATAGATGGGATTGGCAGACGAACGCACCATCGCGTCCCACGAGGGTTCCCCAAGGACCGGGTGAGACAGCCAGGAAGCCCGATACCGCGCCTTCGCGAAATCGACGGCGCCCGTGGAAACTCCCAGGCCCACGGCCAACACCACCAGCCAGCAAAGAACCAACCGACGATGAAAATCCGGGCGGGTCACCCGGCAATCGTGCCCGCCCCCCGTTCCAGGCTCACGCCCTTTCCGGGATCCGATCCCACGGCGGATTACAAAACCAAAGACCTGTCCCCTTGTTGAATCGACGACGTCTGAGCGCAATTTCCCCTTGTTGCGCTCGACGAAGTCGTCAGGCCGGTTCCTGCTGCGAAATGCAGTGGAACGAGCCAAGCCCCCAGATCAATTCGGTGGAGTCGATACCGATCACACGCCGCTCTGGAAACTCGCGCTGCAGGATCCCGAGTGCCCGGGCATCGTTCGCATCACGGAAGGTCGGCATCACGACGATGCCGTTCGCGACGTAGAAGTTCGCGTAGCTCGCCGGCAGCCGCTGCCCCTCAAACTCCACCCGCGATGGCATCGGCAACGCCACGACCCGCAAGGGATGCCCCTGCTCGTCCTTCATCGTCCGGAGACGCCTGAGATTCTCCTTCAGCGGCTCGTGATTCTCATCCGCAGGATCCTCCTCCACAACCGTCACCACCGCACCCGAGCTGACAAACCGGGCCAGGTCGTCCACGTGGCCATCCGTGTCGTCCCCCACAATGCCGTCGCCCAACCACAGGATGTTCGTCACGCCCAGAAAATCCCGGAGATGCCGCTCGATCCCCGCACGGTCAAGATGCGGATTCCGGTTTGGATTCAGCAGGCAGGCCTCGGTCGTGAGAAGAGTGCCGCTCCCGTTCACGTCGAGGGCCCCCCCTTCCATCACGATTCCTGGCTGGAATAACGGCAGCCGGCGAAGCCGCGCCACGTGCTGCGGCACCGCATCGTCGAGGTCGTGCGGCGGATACTTCCCGCCCCACGCATTATAGGCCCAGTCCACCACCGCACGCTCACCGCGCCCGCCACGCTCCCGCTCCAGGAAGATCGGACCGTGATCGCGGCACCACGGTTCGTACGCAGGGAAGTGGTGGAACCGTACATTCACCAACGGGCACCCATGATCCCCCAACAACCCCCGAACCCACGCCTCCATCTCCGAATGCCAGACGTTGATGTTCACTTCCTCCACCGCAGCCAGCTCGCGGATGAACGCAGCATAGACGCCCGGCACCGGCTCGTACCTGTCAGGGAAACTGATTCCTTCAGGCCGCGGCCAGGTCAGCCACGTCGCGTGGTGACGTGCCCATTCGGCAGGCATCCGCCACCCATCAGCCGCCGGACTACCGGGCGTAAACGAATCCAAGGTCGTGCTCATCTCAAGTCTGGTCTTCCGAGTTCCCACATTCCACCCGACGTCCGGCGGAAACCCACCCCCTAAGGAAGCGGCTGATCCCGGGCCACCGCCAACAGCCGGTACCAATCCTCACGACTCATGGTCAGCGCTTCCGCCCGGGCAGCCTCACGAATCCGCTCGGGATTCGTCGACCCGACGATCGGCACAATCCTCGCCGGATGCCGAAGCAACCACGCCAGCGCCACCGCCGCCCGCGTCACACCCCGCTCGCGTGCCATCACGTCCAGGGCCGCGTTGATGGCGTCCGTCCGATATCCCTGCTGCGACGCCAGAAGACGCCGCGGCCCGTCACCCAGCTGCCCTCCAGCCAGCGGACTCCACGCCATCGGCACAATCCCCTCCGCAAGACACTGGTCCAGTGTGCCATCCCCGAAGGGCGACAGATGCGCAAGGCTGATCTCCACCTGGTTCACCACCAGCGGCATCGGACAGGCCCGCTGAAGCGCCGTCACCTGCGACGATGCGAAATTGCTGACCCCGAACTCCCGCACCTTCCCAGAAGTCCGGAGCGACTCAAACGCACCCGCCACCTCCGCGGGATCCATCAGGAAATCCGGACGATGCAGGACATACACGTCGACGGTCTCCACCCCCAGCCGTCGCAGCGAATCCTCACACGAACGCACGATGTGCGCCGGCGAGAAATCGTACCGATACGGCGCGCCAGCCGGATCGTCCGCACGCCGGATCCCACACTTGGTCGCTATGACGATGCGATCCCGCAACCCGGGATTCTCGCGGAGCACCTGGCCGAAGATCCGCTCCGCCTCCCCGATGCAATAAATGTCCGCGTGGTCAAACAAGGTGTAGCCAGCCTCCACCGCCGCAAGCACCGCGGCACGCCCAGCGGCCTCGGCATCCCGCGTCACCTCCGAGGGCGTCCAAGTCCCGGGTATGCGCCAGCACCCAAACGCCAGCCGACTGGCCCGCAACCCGTCCCTGCCGATCTGTACCGTTTCCATGACAACACGAGTAAACCCGCAGCAGCCCCCACCCGCAAAACGTTTCCCAGCGCGATCGGATCCATACTGTCGACGGTTGTCCATGCGCCGGTGGCCCCGCCACGAGCTCAACCCCCGGCGTGATTTGTAGACAGTATGGATCTGACCCCAATGTGCAGCTTGCCGGTCTGGAGAACGCGCCGCAGGGTGTTCCCCCCTTGATCTTCGCCCCGAAGCCCTGGCTCCGATTCGCCGCCGCCGCCGCGGTCGGCATGGTCTGGGGACTCTCGTTCCCCCTGCCCGGCGTGGCAGGACTCGCGTGGGCCGTCCCAGGCCTCCTGCTCGCGGTGACAGGCGGCGTGGCACGCGGGCTTTCGTTCCGGGCCGGGTACGTCGCTGCGGCGGTGCATTATCTCATCAGCCTGTCGTGGCTGCGGTTCATCCCCTTCCCAGCCGGGGCGTACACCGGCTGGTTCGCGTTGAGCCTTTTCCTCGCACTCTTTCCACCTCTCTGGGCGGAGGCATCCTGGATGGCGGCCCGGAGGCTGCGCATCCTGGCCGCGCCGACGTTTGAATTTCGCGGGCTGGGTGACGCGTTTGCGGCGGCGCCGTGGCTGCGTCTCAACGTCTGGTTCCTCGCCACGAGTGCGGGTTGGGTGGCCTGGGAGATGCTGATCGCCCGTCTGTTCGGCGGTTTCCCCTGGAACCTGCTCGGAGCCTCGCAGTACCGCATGCTGCCCATGATCCAGGTCGCCGCCTTCACCGGCGTCTACGGCGTCTCGTTCGCCATCGTCTGGTTCTCGACTTCGCTTTTCGCCGCAGTGGTCCTGCTCCTGCGCGATCCGGACAGGCCCGGAACCTGGCGTCGTCCGCTCGTCTTTCCGGCTCTGATGATGGTCGCCGTCACCTTTGGCGGATTCCTCGTGATCTTCACGGAATCTCCGCCGCCACGTCGCCTCGGGGTCGCCCTCGTCCAACCCGCCATACCGCAGAGCGTCATCTTCGATCCGGAAGCCACGACCAACCGCTTCGAATCGCTGCTCCGCCTCACCGAACAGGCCCTGGCCACCCGACCCGACCTCGTTGTCTGGCCCGAGGCCTCCCTGCCGGACGGCCTCCAACGCGAGGATTTCGAGCGCCTGTCCAAGGCGGTCCGCGCAGCAGGCGCGTGGCTGGTGTTTGGTTCCGACGAGGTGGAACCGGCCTCCGAGGCATCCGTCCGCGATGGCGATGGGCCAGCCGAGGGCCGCGCCTTCAACTCCGCATTCCTCATGAACCCCGAGGGCAAGGTCGTCGATTCCTACCGCAAGCGGCACCTCGTCATGTTCGGCGAATACATCCCCTTCGCACGCTGGATCCCCTTCCTTCGCCGGCTTGCCCCGATCGGCGACGGATTTCATCCGGGTGAAAAACCCGCGTCCTTCCAGCTCGGCTCCCTCGACGCCACGCTTTCGCCGTTGATCTGCTTCGAGGATAATTTCCCCCAACAGGTCCGGGAACACGCCCCCATCGGAACGGACTTCCTCGTCAACCTGACCAACGACGCATGGTTCGACCGCAGCGCCGCACAGTGGCAGCACACGGCCAACGCCGTCTTCCGCGCAGTGGAAAACGGACTGCCCCTGATCCGCGCCACCAACAACGGCATCAGTTGCTGGATCGACCCGCGCGGTCGCATCCATTCCGTGCGTCTCGCCGAGGGACGCGATGTCTACGACGCGGGCTTCGACCGGATGACCCTCACCTTCGGCAATCCTGCCGGGACGTTTTACAATCGCTTCGGCGACGTCTTCGGCTGGGGGTGCATCGCTGGAGTCCTCACTGTCCTCAGGCCCCCGCGAAACCGGGTCCAAAGCACATCCCCGCCTCCCCGGGCACCCAATCCGACGACGCCGAAACTTCCCAAAGCCTGACAGAAGCCTGACTTGACCCTGGATGCCTTCGCTCGGGAACATGTGCACCAGCGCAATGAAGCTGCTCCTGTCTCCATCCGTCCGTTTCGCGGGCCTCGCCGCGGCCCTCCTGTTGCACCCTGCCGGGGCGGCGGACATGGTCAACGGCATCGCAGCCCTGGTGGGCAATTCCGTGATCACCTTCGAACAGGTCCAGCGTCTCATCACGCGGCCGGTCGAGGCGATGCGGGTCCAGTACGCCAGCCAACCCGACGTGTTCCGGCAACGACTCCTCGACGCCAAGCACGACGGGGTCGAGCGCCTCATCGAGCGCCGCCTCATCATCCAGGAGTTCGAGGATCTCAAGGTCAACATCCCCGAGACCTACATCGAGGAACACGTCCAGAAGGAGATCAAGGAACACTACGACGACCGCGCGACGCTCCAGAAGACGCTCCAGGAACAGGGCATCACCTTCGAAAGTTACCGCCGCGACATCCGCGAGCAGTTCATCGAATACATCATGCGCGGCCGCAACGTCCCGCGCGACATCCTCATCTCCCCGGGCCGCATCGAGAAATATTACCGCGAAAACGAGGACAAGTTCCGTATCGCGGACCAGATCAAGCTCCGCATGATCGTCCTCGAAAAAACGAGGAACCCCGTGGACGCCATGCGGCTCGCGAAGGAAATCGCCGCGAAACTCGATGAAGGCGTCGGCTTCGCCGAAATGGCCGCGGTCTACTCCGACGGATCCCAGGCCCGCGAGGGCGGCCTCTGGGGCTGGGTCGAACGCAAGGTGCTCCGCGAGGACCTCGCCGACACAGCCTTCAAACTCCCCCCCGGCAAACACAGCGAGCCCGTCGAAAAAGCCGAGGCGGTCTACATCATGCTGGTCGAGGAAGTCCGTAACGCCCACGTCCGCGAACTCCTCGACGTCCGCGACGAAATCGAGCGCACCCTCATCGTCACCGAGCGCAACCGCCTTCAGACGCAGTGGCTCGCCCGCCTCCGCAAGAAATCCTACGTCCGTCTCTTCTAGCCGCGACCCGCCCCCTCCCTACCCCCATTTCTCCAGCTTCAAGCGCTCCCTCGGCACGCCCAGATCCTCCAGCACCATCTTCTCGGCGTGGTCCACGAGCGCATTCGGACCACACGCATAGAACGTCGCCCGGGTCGGATCCGGCACGAGTTGACGCAGCAGCGACGGCGTGATGCGTCCGTGATGACCCGACCATTGCTCACCCGGGTCGAGACGGGTGCAGGTGACGTGGAACGCGACGTTCGGATTCTGCCTCGAGAGATCCTCAAATTCCGAACGGAAGATGATGTCGACCGGGCGCCGCACGCTGTAGAGCAGGGTGATCCTCGTCGACAACTGCCGCAGCGTCGCCTCCCGCGCAAAACCGCGAAACGGAGTCACCCCGGACCCACCCGCGATACACACCAGGTGCCAGTCCGGATCCAGCACCGGAAGGAACCGCCCCACCGGAGGCAATACGCCCAGCCGATCCCCAGGCTTCGCCCAGTCCACAAGCCGGGTTCCCATCTTCCCGTCACGCTTCACCGTGACCTCGAAGATCCCGCGATCAAGCGAGCACGAGGACAGCGAATAGGCACGCTTGTAGGAGGGCGTGTCCGGCCAGAAAAGGGTGATGAACTGGCCGGTCTTGAACTCCACGTCGTATCCCTCAGGCCATCGGAGGAGCAGCGTCCTGACGTCGACCGCCTCGGCGG
>CAIMTB010000477.1 GCA_903844265.1 uncultured Verrucomicrobiota bacterium | reverse complement strand
TTCGCCCAGTTCGTATCCCACCATGGCGTCGATCTCTGGCTCAGCCGCATCGCGGTCCGCGACGGCGCCCCAGTCGGCTTCGGATACGTCAACCGGACCGGTGACATCGCCCGGCTCGCCAGCCTCGGAGTGGTCCCTGAAGCCCGCCGCAGCGGCGTGGCCCGGAATCTCGTGTCGTCACTGCTCGCCGAATCGCATGCCCGCGGCGAGACCGAGATGTCACTCGAAGTGATCGAGCAAAATCCGACCGCCGTTGAGCTCTACCGCAGCCTCGGCTTCGAAACGATCGGCCGACTCTTCGGCTGGAGACTTCCCATCGGATTCCTCCCGTACCCCGTGGAACCCGACGCCGACGCCGGCGCCACCGAAATCCCACTGCTCACCGCCATCCAGACGCCAAGTTCCACCGATTACCCGGACCTTCCGTGGCAGGTCTCCCGTCACTCCGCCGCCAAGGCCCCCCCGGGGGCACGGGCCTTCACATCCAGCCACGCCCGCGTTGTTTTCTCCGATCCCGAGGACGAACCGATCCGCGTCCTGGCGATGTTCACCGATCTCCAGAACAAAGCGGGATGGGATGCCCTGCGGCGCCTGCTCTCGGCGGTGATTCCCCTGTTTCCGAATCGCACCTGGTGGACCCCCGCCGTTTTTCCGGAATGCCACGGGCACGAAGTCTTTCAGCCACTCGGGTTCACCGAAGAACCGCTTCGACAGTTCCTCATGCGTCGGCAATTCAGGAAAGGGTGAGCGACGCTCCGTATCGAAGGATCCCGCGGTCGAACGGAGGGTGACACTCCGCGAACCGTCCTTTTCCGGCGATTTTCCTTTCCCGCCCACCTTGCATTCCCGCTAAAAGCCCGCGACGGACCGACGTTCATCCACTCCACCGCCCATTCCCACCCGAACTCCCGATCCCTCATGGCCACCCTCGTCTTCGACATCGAGACCAACGGGCTCCCGCTCGAAACCTTCGACGAAACCCAGCAGGAATACCTCCTCCGCGACGCCAACCGCCTCCCCGAAGGACCCGAACGCGATGCCAAATCCGCCGACCTAGTCCGACAATTCAGCCTCTACCCCCTCACCGCCCAGGTCCTCTGCATCGCGATGGTCAACGCCGACAGCGGTCGCGGACAGGTCCTCTTCCTCGCCGAGGACTACGAACCGGACGACGAAGGAGAAGTGAAGTTCGTCCCCTTCGCCGACGAATCCGAGATGCTCCAGGATTTCTGGGAGCTCGCCAAACGCTACGACACCATCGCCACCTTCAACGGCCGCGGCTTCGACGTCCCCTTCCTCTACCTCCGCTCCGCCGTCCTCGGCGTCCCCATCTCCCGCAAGGACTGGCTCGGATACCGCTTCCAGACCGAGCCCCATTGCGACCTCGCCGAGCAACTCACCTTCTACAACGTCAGTGGCCGTGACGGCGCCGCCCGGAAGTTCAACCTCGATTTCTACTGCAAAGCCTTCGGCATCCCATCGCCCAAGGCCGCCGGTGTCTCCGGCAACGACGTCTCCCATCTCGTCGCCGACGGCCGCTTCCGCGACATCGCCGAATACTGTCTCCGCGACGTCCGCGCCACCGTGGAACTTCTCAGGATCTGGAAGGAACGACTGGCCGGGATCAAATGAAAGGCTCCACCCCGACCATGACAACCCTCGTCATCGCCACGAACAACGCCCACAAAGTGGACGAAATCCGCGCCATCCTGGGGGACACGCTGGAGTATCGGACGTTGCGCGATCTACCCCAGGCTCCCACCGCCGACGAAACCGGCGCCACGTTCGCCGAAAACGCCCGCATCAAGTCCCATGGCATCGCCCGCTGGTTGCTCGCGAATCCTCGATTCCACAGCGATCTCCTCACGACCGCGAAAACATCCCCCCCCGACGCCGCATACCCGTCATCCGCGCTCGGACGATCTCCCGTCTGGGTGCTGGCCGACGATTCCGGTCTCGAAGTCGATGCCCTCGCCGGAGCCCCGGGCGTCAAGTCCGCAAGGTTCGCCGCCGACGAACTCCAACTCGGGTCCAGCAACGCTCCGGACGCCGCAAACAACGCGAAACTGCTCCGCCTCCTGGCCGACGTCCCCGCAGCCCGGCGCACAGGCCGATTCCGCTGCGCGCTCGCCCTCACGGCCGTGTGCGATGCCCTCGACACCTTCGACTTCGACGGGGCCTGCGAAGGAACTCTGGGCCTTGCCCCACGCGGCCCCCACGGCTTCGGCTACGATCCGCTCTTTGTCCCGAACGGATTCCAGGAGACCTTCGCGGAATTGGGGGACGCACAAAAAAACGCCCTCAGCCACCGCGGTCAGGCGTTGGGACGACTGTCGGCATGGTTGCGGCGGTAAGCTCGATCCATCGCCACGCGCAGGCGATTTATCGCCATGGACAGCCAGGGAACAGCGTCGGGCAATGGTGCAACAGCCACGCGAGGCGGCCCGGCAGGCGTGAACAATGCCGCAGAAGCCACGTAAAACGCCCCGGGAGCCACGCGGAATGGCCCGAACATCGCCCGCGTTGCCCCGGGCGGCGCATCCCCAAGTTGTCGGTGGCAGGGCGGCCTCTCCGAGGGCGCCGTGCCTGGGTGTGTCCGCAAAGGACGGCGCGCAGCGGAGTGCGCGCCCTACCAACTGCACCGGTTCAGGGCGCCAATGCGTGTCCCTACTTTGGAAAAGGCGGCTCTCCATGAACGGAGTGGCACCACGAAGAGCACGAAGGACACGAAGAAACACAAATCCTCCGGCCTTCGTGATCTTCGTGACCTTCGTGGTAGATCCCCGCGCAGTTCAGGGTCCCAATGCGTGTCCAAATTTTGGAAAACCCGGCTCTCCATGAACGGAGTGGCACCACGAAGAGCACGAAGGACACGAAG
>CAIMTB010000476.1 GCA_903844265.1 uncultured Verrucomicrobiota bacterium | reverse complement strand
TTCACCGCCGCTGGCGCCCGGCGGTGGGCTTGCCTTGGCTCAAGGCCAGAGTGTCAATAGTCAATGTTTGACCCCAACTTCCCGCTGAAGGGCGGCGCGCAGCGGAGTGCGCGCCCCACCGTCAGTCTGTGGATGAGCCGGGAGGCGATTATTTCGCCGGCGGGTCGATCTTCACGTCGGTCTTCGCGGGTTGGTCGGGGAGGCCGGCCGCGCGGGTCGAGTCGTGGAAGGCGTAGAGGTGGGTGTTGCTGGCGATGAAGACCACGCCGTTGGCCACGATCGGCGTGGAGTAGACGGGCGCGTTGAGGTTGGCCTCGCTGAGGATCTTCTTCTCCTTGGAGGCGGCGAGCACGCAGAGGTCGCCGTCCTCGTCGCCTACGTACACCTTGCCATCGGCGACCAAGGTGCTGCCCCACATGTGGGCCTTCATGTCGTGCGTCCAGTAGAGCTTGCCTGTCTCGGCGTCGAGGCAGTGGACGAATCCCGAGAAATCCCCGACGAAGAGAAGGCCGGTGTCGGGATCGATCGAGACGGTCGAGATGCTGCGGTGGATCCCCTTGAAATCCCAGATCAGGCCCTTGGTGGTGATGTCGCCGGACTGCGTGGCATCGACGCATACGAGCCGACCGATGCCCTCGCCGTGTTCGGGGTCCTGGCCGATGGCGACGTAGACACGGTTCTTGTAGAAGACGGGGGTGGCGTTGACTTCGCTGGGGCCGTCGGCGGCGGGATATTTGATCGGCTTGCCGTCCTTCATCCGGTACTCGGGCGGGTCGCAGTCGAACCACCAGATCTTGCGCAGGAAACTGGTGTCCTCGGCCTTCCTGGGTTCGGGATCGAATGCGTAGAGGAACCCGTCACCGCCTCCGGCGAAGAGTTGGTTCTTGCCGTTGATCTTGCCGGAGGATGGGGAGCTCCACTGGCCGTGGAAGATCTTGGGGCCGATGCCGGCGTTGTCTTCACCGGCCAGTTCGCCGGTGTTTTTGTTGAGCGCGATGTAGCTTGGGGAGAGCGGGGAGGGGACGTTGACGTGGGTCCAGTCCTGGCCGTTGGAGGTGCAGACGTAGACGAGGTCGCCGACGATGAGGGGCGAACTGTTGGACGCGTTGTGGGGGAACACGCCGAGTTGGTCCATCATGTCGTAGACCCAGATGATATCGGCGTCCTTGGGTCCGATCTTGGCCGGCGGCTTGCCGGTGTCCTTCGCGAAATAGGCGCCTTCATCCTGCATGCCCTGGTTGCCGTTGACCTGTCCGTGGACATCGAGGCAGATGACCTCGCAGCGGCTGGTGACGAGGTAGACGCGGTCGCCCTCGACCTTGGGGGAGCTGAGGAGACCGAGGTTTTCCCAGTCGTTGACCTTGCCGGCCTTGAGCTTTGGGACGACCAACTGCCAGAGCAGTTCGCCGGTCTTTTCGTCGAAGCACAGCAGGATGCTGCGGTCGCCCTGATGCTGGGCGTCGCGGGGATGGTCGTTGTTGGTGCCGACGAACACGCGACCGCCGGCGACGGTGGTATTGCCGTAGCTCTGTGTGCCGAGGGGGGCCACCCACTTGACGTTCTTGGTGGAGGCCATGTCGACCTCTTCCGAGCCCTTCTTGAACTTGCCTGGCTCGAAGCGGTCGGGGAGACCCTTGGCTGGCGAGTACATATTGCGGTCGTTGGTGCGCCCCCACTGCGGCCAGTCCTCGGCGGAGGCGGAGGTCGCAGCAAGGCCCAGGGCGGATAGCGTAAGCGTCGCGAAAAGGGTGAAGTTGGCGGACATGTTCATGAGATGCGTTCGGGGCGGGAATCGTTCACGGGCGCGCGAGGCGCTGCAACCAGGCCAGCATTGGGCGGGAAGCATTCAATTCGGACGCGGCAGAATGCAAGGAGCTGGAGGCCTGGGTTCGGATCGGATCAGTTCGGGGTGACGACGATGTTGTCGAGGAACACCCGCATGTCCTGTGGGCTGAAGCCGAAGACGCCCGGGGAGCCCTGACGGTGGGCGCTCTTGTGGGGCACCTCGATGGTCCAGGCTTCGGGTTCGGCATCGGCTCGGGGCCAGGCCTTGGCTCGGACGACGCCGGTGCCGTCGTCGGCCAGGTCCACGCGGGCCTTGATCGTGTACCACGCGTTGGGTTTCCAGCGGAAGGGCACGGCGACCTTGAGGCGTTCCTGGTTGGAGTTCACCTCGAGCTGTTGCGCGTTGCCCTTGAGGAAGATGATGTAGCGCTGGTTGACCACGCCAACCTCCGACATCTTGCGCGGGGTGCCCTCGCTGCGGACGTCAGCCTGGACCGTGTAATTCCTCATGTCCGCGTCGCCGATGAAGGCGGTGCCGCGTTGGAAGAGCTTGTTGTCGATCGTCTTGGTGAGGGCCTTGGTCCCATCGATCTCGCGCACCTCGAATCGGAAGCGGGCGCCGATCCAGGGGAGCGGGGGGTAGGCGAACCGGGTCGGGGGCTCGACGTTGTTCGTCGTGGTGTTGCTCAAATCGACGGACTCGAAATCTTCGCGCAGCGGCAGGTGTGGGAGGACGCGGCCGCGGATGTAACCCTTGAGTCCGTCGAGCTTGGCTTCGAATGCGCCGGCGGATTTGCGGGCGTTCTCGGCGACGGTCAGTTCGCCATTGGCGTTGAAGGTGCCGTCCATGGTGGCCTTCACCAGGGCTGTGGGCGGGATGTAGGGCGTCCACTGCAAGGATTTCACATCCTTGACATCCTCGACGGGCAGGCCGTGGGCGTCGAGTTTGCGGGCGTGGAACGAGGCGTGGCCGCCGGGGTGGAGCAGGACTTCGGACGGGATGATCTGGAGCTGCGTGGCGGGTCCGGGTTTGGGCCACGTGGATTCGGCGACGGGTTTGGGAAGGCCTGGGTTGTTTCCTGCCTTGCCGAAGGCGTAGAGCTTGCGGGCGGTCTGGATGTAGATCTTGCCGTTGTAGGCGACGGGCGTGCCATAACACTTCCCGTCGAGAGCGATGTGGCTGAGCAGCTCGGCCGAAGACCCACGGTCCGCGAGGACATAAAACCCGCCCTTGCTTCCCGCCTCGCCGCCAGCGGGAGCGGCCCCGGCCGCGGCTTTGTCCTCGAGGATCGGGGCGTAGATTTTGCCGTCGGCGAAGAGGGGCGAGGAATTGCGCTGTTCGATGCCGAGGGAATAGCTCCAGAGGATCTTGCCGTTTGCGATGTCGACCGCGACGAGGTCGCCCTTTTCCTTGGTCACATAGATCCGGTCTCCGACGAGGATGGGGGAGCTGGTGGAGGTGGAGACATCGGGATTGCTCCAGAGTTCCACGGCGGAACGTTCCACGACGACGGGCCCGGTGAGTGCGTTGGTGGGTTCGACGTCCGGGATTTTGAAGGCGACGAGCTGGCCGGGTTCGTAGGGTGTGCCGTAGATGGAGATGATGCGCTCGTTGTCATGGACGAGGAGCGTGGCGTTGATGCCGGCCTTGGCGAGCGGGACGCGCCAGATGGGGTCGCCGGTGCGGGCGTTGACGCAGACGACGGAGCCGTCGCCGGAAGCGGTGAGGAACACGCGACGACCGCGCAGCCAGGTGAGGTAGGGGTGTGAGAACGAATTGTCCATCGGTCGAGCGCCGGGGCTCGAGGACCAGACCAGTTCGCCGGAGGTCTTGTCGAAGGCGTAGAAGCGGTCACCGGCTGCGCCCTGGGCGCCCCAATTGCTCGTGATGCCGCGGGTGATCACCAGGTCGCGGTCGATGAGTGGCGAGGCGGTGCGGCTGTTGGGGAAGGTGAGGCGCCCGAACTTTTCCATCAACGAGTGGCTCCACAGCGGGGCTCCGTCGGCGCTGAACGCGGCGAGGATGCCCTGGGTGCCCTGAATGTAGACGTTGCCAGTCTCGGGGTCGACGGCCGGGGAGGAGGTGGAGTAGCGCAGGTAGATCGTGTCGCTGAGGAAGTCGTTGAACGCCCGTTTCCAGAGGAGCTTGCCGGTCTCGGCGTCGAAGCAGGCCACGCCTTCCTGAAGGTCCGGGCCGTCGTCCTTGTAGCCCATCACGAACAACTTCCCGTCGGCGATCACAGGCGTCGATTGGCCTCCCCAATCCGCCGTCCAGAGGGCGTCGTTCGCGGATTTGATGTTCGAGGGAAGGCCTGTCTCCCGCGAAACCCCGTTCTGTTCAGGGCCGCGCCATGAGAGCCATCCGGAGACCGGGGCCGACGTGGCGGCCGGGGAGCAGGCGAGGATTCCGAGGGTCGCCAAAGCTGCGAAAGCCGCTCCGAACGAAGTGTGGATCCGGGGCGGGAAAGAGGGGAAAAAGCTCATGAGCGAGACGTGGAATAGGGGCAAGCGCAACCGGCCAGACTGTTAGAATGCAACCCGACGTTTGCAATTAAATTATGCCTCCACGTAGCATCGCGGCTCCCTGTGGACCTCGTTCTCCAGAATTTCCGAACCCAGTGTTCCCGATGAAAAGCTCCGACTCCCGATCCGTCCTCGCGGTATTGCGAAACCTCGGCGCGGCGTCCCTGCTGTCCGCCCTGCTTCTCGGCACCCCGGCCCTCGGTGACGCCAAGGGCGGGCGTGAACGGCTCGAGGGGGCTTTTCACAAGCCGCCCGATTCCGCGCGGCCCTGGGTCTATTGGTTCTGGATGGACGGCAATGTCAGCCGCGAGGGAATCACGGCGGACCTTGAGTCGATGCACCGGGCGGGACTGGGCGGCGTGATCCTGATGGAGGTGGATGTCGGGATTCCTCGGGGTCCGGTGAAATTCATGAGCCCGGAGTGGCGCGGGATGTTTGGGCACGCCGTGCGCGAGGCGGGGCGGCTTGGACTGCAGATCACGCTGAACGCGGGTCCGGGGTGGACCGGCAGTGGGGGGCCGTGGGTGAAGCCCGAGCAATCGATGCAGCATCTGGTGTCGAGTTCGACGGAGGTGACGGGGCCGCAGCGTTTCGAGGGGGTGCTGCCGCAGCCGAAGCGCAGGCCGGCGTTCTTCGGTGATGGCGCGCTGCCACCGGAGCAGGAGAAGGCGAAGAATGAGTTCTACCGTGACGTTTCGGTGCTCGCGTTTCCGACCCCGACCCCGGTGATCGGGGGGGCGATCGGCGACCTCGACCAGAAGGCGCTGTATGTCCGAGCCCCGTATTCCTCACAGCCCGGCACGCCGCCGTTCCTTTCGTCGAAGGCGGTCTATCCCGCGTTGCCTGACGGCGCGGTGGTCGATCTGTCGGCGATTGTGGAGATCACGGGACATTTGTCGGCGGGCGGGCGGCTGGGTTGGGATGTGCCGCCGGGGAAATGGACGATCCTTCGGTTGGGTCGGACCAGCACCGGGGCCAACACCCGGCCGGCGCCTGCGCCGGGATTGGGACTTGAGAGCGACAAGTTCGACCGTGCGGCGCTCGACTCGCATTTCGACGCTTTCGTGGGGTCGCTGATGCGCGAAGTGGGACGGCCGCAGACGGCGAGCGGGGCGGGATGGACCTCGCTGCACATCGACAGCTGGGAAATGGGATCGCAGAACTGGACGCTTCGGTTCCGGGAGGAGTTCCGTCGTCGCCGCGGCTATGACCTGCTGCCGTACCTGCCGACGCTGGCGGGCGTGCCGGTGGGCGTGCGGGCGGATCGTCTTCCGGTGGGGGCGTCGGGTCAGCCGGTCTCGCAGGGCAGGACGGCGGAGGTGTCGGAGCGATTTCTTTGGGACCTGCGCCAGACCTCGCAGGAATTGGTGGTGGAGAACCACGCGACGCGGTTGAAGGAGCTGGGGCGCAGGTACGGGCTTGGGCTTTCGATCGAGCCGTACGACATGAACCCGTGCGCGGACCTCACCCTGGGCGGCGTTGCGGATGTGCCGATGTGCGAGTTCTGGCTGGTGGGTTTCAACACCACGCACACCGTGCCCGAGGCGGTGTCGGTGGCGCATACCAACGGTCGACGGGTTGTCGCGGCGGAGGCGTTCACCTCGAGTGATGCGGAGCGATGGCAGGCGCATCCCGCGATGATGAAGAGCCTGGGCGACTGGGCGTTTTGTGCGGGGGTCAACCGCATCGTCTTCCATCGTTATCAACATCAGCCCCAGCTTGACCGCTGGCCGGGCATGACGATGGGGCCCTACGGCGTCCACTGGGAGCGAACGCAGACCTGGTGGGAGATGGTCCCTGCGTATCACGGTTATCTCGCGCGCTGCCAGCAGATGCTGCGTGAGGGCTTGCCGGTGGCGGACGTCTGCTTCCTCGCCGCCGAGGGTGCGCCGCAGGTGTTCCGGCCTCCGACCTCCGCGATCCGGGGAGATCCTGCGGACAACCGGGGGTATGCCTTCGACGGATGCGCCCCGGAGGCGTTGCTCGAGCGGGCTTCGGTGAAGAACGGGCGCGTCGTGTTCCCGGATGGCATGAGCTACCGCGTTCTCGTCCTGCCGGAACGCGAGACCATGACGCCGCGGTTGTTGAAGCGGATCCGAGGCCTCATTCGCGCCGGGGCCACGGTGATCGGGCCGCCGCCGTTGAAATCGCCCAGCCTTTCCGGCTTCCCTGCGTGCGACGAGGAGTTGCGGGATCTCGCACACGAGATCTGGGGCGACTGCGATGGGGTCCGGGTGACCGCTCGTGGATTGGGCCGGGGCCGGATCGTCTGGGAAAAATCGGGGGCCGCGGATCTCGTGCGACCGGGAGGCGAGCCGGAGCAGTATGGCCGCTTTGGGACGGTCCAGCGTGTTCTCGAAGGGCTGTCGGTGCCGCCGGATTTCGCGGGTGACGACCGCCTGCGTTTCCACCATCGGACGGCGCGCGATCTTGACGTCTACTTCGTGGCGAACGGATCGACGAACAGGTTCGTGGCGAGTTGTGGTTTTCGCGTCGTGGGCCGGGAGGCGGAGCTTTGGGATCCGATGACAGGTGGGGTCCGTCCGGTCGCAGCGTTGGAGGAACGCGATGGGCGGACGTGGATTCCGATTTCTTTCGACGGGACGGGGTCGGTTTTCGTGGTGTTTTCGGGGACGCGGCAGGGCGGGGCGAGCGCGGTGGTCTCAGTGAGGCGCGAGGGGATCGAATTGTTGCCGTCGGCGGGACGGGTCAGGGAAGGGGGGGCGTCGCTTGGCCTTCAGCGGTCGGGGAAGGGATCGGTGGAGGTCTTCGTGGATGAGCCCGGGACCTATCGGGTGCGCAATGAGGCCGGGGTCGAGCGCACTGTGGAGTGGGCTGGGCCCGGTGGGGCTCGCGAAGTCCAGGGGCCGTGGGACGTGACGTTCCAGCCCGGTCGCGGGGCTCCGGAGAGGAGCACGTTTTCGGCGCTCGCGGACTGGAGCACTCGGCCGGAGCCGGGTGTGAAATTCTTCAGTGGGATCGCGACGTACCGGACCCGGTTCGAGTCGGCGGTCCGTGGGCCGGGGGAGCGGACGTGGCTTGATCTCGGGCGGGTGGAGGTGATGGCCCGGGTGCGCTTGAATGGGAGGGAGCTTGGGGTTTTATGGAAGGAACCGTTCCGCGTGGATGTCACCGATGTGCTCCACGACGGGGCGAACGAGTTGGAAGTGGCCGTGGCGAATCGATGGCCGAATCGGCTGATCGGCGATCGCATCGTGCCGGAGCCGGAGCGTGTGACGTCGACGACATGGAATCCGTTTCGAGCGGATTCGGCGTTGTTGCCGTCGGGGTTGTTGGGGCCCGTGACGCTGAAGACGACGGGTGAGGTTGGGATCGGGAAATGGTGAGGGGTGTCGGGGGCAGGGCGACCTCTCCGAGGGCGCCGTGCTGGGTGCGTCCGCAAAGGACGGCGCGCAGCGGAGTGCGCGCCCCACCTTCAGTCTATGGATGCACTGGCTCCATCCTGCCGCCGTCATTTTCGTGGCCGTCGCGGCGGCGTTGGTGCAGAAGCAGTGGTGAACCCCGAATTTCCATCCCTATGAAATCGATTCCCCTCGTGCGCCTTGCTGGCGTCATCGCTGGTGTCCTCGGAATGTCGGATCTCGCCGGGCGTGCCGCTGAAGCTCCTGCGAAGGCCGGGGTGGGTTCACCGCCGGAGGTGGCCAGGCACATGGAAGAGTGGCGGGCAGCGAAGTTCGGGATGTTCATCCACTGGGGGCCGGTTTCGATCAAGGGGACGGAGATCGGGTGGTCGCGGGGGGCGCAGGTGCCGGTCGAGGAATACGACGCGCTCTACAAGAAGTTCAACCCGACCGCATTCAACGCGGACGAATGGATGCGCGTCGCGAAGGATGCGGGGATGAAGTACGCCGTCTTCACGACCAAGCATCACGATGGGTTCTGCATGTGGGACACGCGGCAGACCGACTTCAACATCATGCGTTCGCCGTTCGGTCGGGACGTCGTGAAGGAGTTGTCGGTGGCCGCGAGGAAGACCGGCGTGGCGTTCGGGACGTATCACTCCGTGACCGACTGGCATCATCCGGATTTTCCGCTCACCAGTCCGGGCGGGTCCGTGCGAAGGCCGGTGTCGAATCTTGATCGGTATGACCAGTACCTGCGGGCGCAGGTGTCGGAGCTGGTGTTGAACTACGGACCGCTGTGGGTGATGTGGTTCGATGTGCCCCAGGAATTCGATGCCCGCCGGGGCCAGGCGCTGATTGATTCCGCAAGGAAGTTGCAACCCAACCTCATCGTGAACAACCGCAGCGGGGCTCCGGGCGACTACGACACGCCCGAACAGGAGGTTGGCAAGTACCAGGCGGACCGTCCGTGGGAGACCTGCATGACCATCTGCCAGCAATGGGCATGGAAGCCGGACGACCGGATGAAGTCGTTGGAGGAATGCCTGCACACGCTGGTCCGCTGCGTGGGTGGTGACGGCAATCTTCTCTTCAACGTGGGCCCGATGCCCGATGGGCGCATCGAACCGCGACAGGTGGATCGGCTTCGCGAGATGGGCGCCTGGCTGGCGAAGAACGGCGAGAGCATCTACGGCACGCGGGGCGGTCCCTGGAAGCCGGGCAAGGCGATCGCGAGCACGCGCCGCGACAACGTCATCTATCTTCACGTTCTGCGATGGGCCGATGAGACGGTGCGGCTGCCCGCCTTCCCCCAGCGTATCGTGGGCAGTTCGGTGCTGACCGGCGGATCCGCGAAGGTGAGCCGTGACGGCGATGATTGGGTCGTGACCGTGCCGATCGCGGATCGCAAGTCCATCGACACCGTGGTGAAGCTCGAACTCGACGGATCAGCCCTCGCGATCCCGGCGATGCGTGCCGATCGCGGGCCAGGGGTCAAGGCGAGCGCGTCCAATGTCTACCAGGGGCACGATGAGTTTTCGGCGGAATCTGTGTTCGACGGTGATCGGCAGTCGCGCTGGGCGACCGACAGCGGCACCCGCAAGGCGTGGGTTGCGGGGGATTTTGGAACTGCCAGGACGTTCGATCGCGTGCGGATCGACGAGGCGTATTCGGGGCGGGTGAAGAAGTTCGAGCTCAGGGGGCGGGACGGTGGGGAGTGGAAGACGCTGGTGAGCGGGACGGAGCTTGGGGAGCACTTCACGGCGAGCTTCCCCGCGGCGAAGGTTCGCGAGGTCCAGTTGGATATCCTCGATGCGACCGAGGGCCCCTCGATCTGGGAGATTGAGATGCACGAGGTGGGGAAGCCGTGAGGGTCGGGTGAAGCTTCAGTCATCCAGGACGATCAACGCGGCGGACGGCAGGTGGGCGAGGACGGAATCGCCCTGGTCGAATGGGGCGGGGCCGGCCTGGGAATTCATGGCCTCGGCGCGGAGGGATTGGGAACCGGCCCGGAGGTGGTAATGGGATTCTGAGCCGACGTAGATGCGTTGTTCGATGCGGGCGGTGACCGTGTTCGCGGGCTCGGGTTCATGGGCGGCCTGGGTGGAAAGGCGGATCTTTTCCGGGCGGATGGCGAGCGTGAAACGGGGTTGGTTGGGCGCTGGTCCGGCAACCTCGAGACGGCCGAGGGAAGTGTTGGCGGTGAAGGAATCGCCCCGGGTGGAATCGAGCGTCGCGTCGAGGAGCGTGCAGGATCCGAGGAACTGGCTGACGAACCGGGTGCGAGGCTTCTCGTAGAGTTCGCGGGCGCCGCCCATCTGTTCGATGCGACCGTCGCGCATGACGGCGATGCGGTCGCTGAGCACGAGGGCTTCCTCCTGGTCGTGGGTGACATAGACGAACGTGATGGCGAGTCGGCGCTGGAGGTCGAGGAGTTCGAGTTGGAGTTGTTTGCGGAGCTTGAGGTCGAGGGCGGCGAGGGGTTCGTCGAGGAGGAGGACCTTGGGTTCGTTGACGATGGCCCGGGCGAGGGCCACGCGTTGTTTTTGGCCACCGGAGAGTTGGGACGTCCGGCGTTTCGCAAGGGGAGTGATCTCGACGAGGTCCATGATGCGCTCGACACGTCGTTTGATTTCGGGTGCCGGGACCTTTTTCATGCGGAGGCCGAACGCGACGTTGTCGTGGACGTCGAGGTGGGGGAACAGCGCGTAGGATTGGAAGACCGTGTTGACGGGACGCCGGTGGGCCGGGAGGTCGCCGACAGGGGCGCCGTCGAGGAGGAGTTCCCCGGCGTCGGCGGCGTCGAGGCCGGCGATGATGCGGAGAAGGGTGGTTTTGCCGCAACCGGAGGGGCCGAGCAGGGAAAAGAATTCGCCTTGGCGAATCGTGACGGAGACGCGGTCGAGGGCCACGACGTCGCCGAAGCGACGGGTGAGGTTCCGGGTCTCGACGGCGGGCATCGCTTCGGGCGGGTTCACTGGTGCGGGCGATAGCATGGGGAGGGCGGCGGGTTCACGACGAAAAGCCGATGAAGTGAGTCTCCTCGTGGTCAATGGAGGGACAGGTCTTTCATTCGAAGGTGTTCCCGTGTGGATCGGGGCGCTGGTGCTTTCGATGCTGCTGGCGGCTTCGCTGATGTTGTTTCGGAAGCGGGAGCCGTGAGGCTTGGGGCGACCCTTGGACCGTATTTGTCCTACCCCACCTGGCAGGATCGCGGGCATGACGATCCGGAACGTGCTGAAAATCGGGGCCTCGGTCGCAGCGGTGGCGGTGGCCTGGGCGTTGGTGGTGATGATCTTCTGCCTCTGTTGAGAGGCGGTCGACCCGGGTCAGCGGTTCATGGCCCAGAGGATGCCGCCGAAGACGGCGGCGGCGAGCGTGCCAACGATCAGGGACCAGCGAAAAACGCGTTTGCGCTTTTCGCGGTTGGCCCGGGTCATGCCCGGCAGGAGGTAATAAAGGCCGTGCTTCTTGCGACGGCTTCCAAACAGGCCCATGCGACGGCCTCCTTTCAAGCGGGCTGGGAGGCGGGTGTCAATGCGGGGATCACAAAACTGCGACCCGACGGAACAGGAATTCCGCGGCTCATCGCCATCGGACCTCGAGGGCTTGGGTGATCGAGGGAAGGTCGAACGAGGCGAGACCGAGCTCGGGTACAAATTCCGCGGGAACCGATTCGCGGCCGAGGAAGACGCGGGGTTTGCGTCGGAGGCTGCGGAGGATGATGCGCCAGGTCCGGGTGTCGCCGGGGTAGGGGCCTTCAGGGGCGCCGAGGTGAAGGCTGCCTCCGCGTGCGGTGTGGCGTGAGGTGATGGTGCGGCGCTGGAAGAGGCCGTGTTGCCAACCCGAGGTGTGGCCGTCGTCGTCGTACCAGTCGAGGTGTCCGTGGTCATCGGGCCAGACGTGGAGGAGCACCGTGCCGGGTTCGCGGGGGCCGACGAACGGCCGGTTTTCGGTCATTGGCAGGATCGATCCGGCACGCACGAACAGTGGGATCTTGTCGAGCGGGGCATCGGCGCAGAGGTGGATTCCGCCGGGGTACTTGACGCCGGTCCAGAAATCGAACCATTCGCCGCGCGGCAGATAGACGCTGCGTGCGAGAGCCCCGGGTTGGAGGATTGGTGCCACGAGGAGTCCGTCGCCGAGGAAGAACTGGTCCTGGCACGCGGCGGCGACGGGGTCGTTCGGGTGATGCCAGAACATCGGTCGGACGATGGGCGTGCCATCCTTCGCGGCGCGGGCGAAGAGTGAATAGAGAAAGGGGAGAAGCTGGTATCTCAGCTGGATGTATTGGCGCGCGATGGCCTCGACCTCGGGACCGAAAGCCCAGGGTTCCTGACGCCGGGTGTTGATGTTCGAGTGGTTCCGCAGGAAGGGCGTGAACACGGCCATCTGCAGCCAGCGCACGAAAAGCTCGGGCGTGGCGTGATCGAGGAAACCGCCGACATCCGCGCCGGCGAACGCGACGCCGCCCAGTCCGAGCCCGAGAATCTGCCGGAGGGCGTCACCGAGGTGTTCCCAGCACGAGGAATTGTCGCCCGTCCAGACCGCCGCGAACCGCTGGATCCCGGCGTATCCGGCGCGCGTCAGCACGAAGGGTCGGGCCATTCCTGAGGCCAGCGCACCTTCGAACGAGGCCCGGGCCATCTGCTGCCCGTACACGTTGTGGACCGCCTCGTGGAGATGACATCCGTAATCCGTTCGATGGACGCACTTCGGATCGAGGGACTTGTCCGGGCGCGCGAAGTTGGCGGGCTCGTTCATGTCGTTCCAGACTCCGGCCACGCCGAGGTCCAGAAGTGCTTGTTGCTCGGCGCCCCACCACTGCCGTGTTTCTGCGTTGAGGAAATCGGGGAAGCGGATCCGACCGGGCCAGGCCTCGCCCAGGAAATCCTTCCGGCCCGTGGCATCCTTCACAAACGCATTGGCCCGGCGACCCCGTTTCAGGACGCCGAACCGCGGGTCGTCCTTCACGCCCGGGTCGACGATGGTGACCACCTTGAACCCCGCGCTCCCGAGTTTCGCGAGCATGGGCGCGGGGTTCGGGTAGGTCTTGCCGAAGGTGAACACGCGATAGCCATCCATGTGGTGGATGTCGGCGTGGAGAGCGTCGCAGGGGATCTTGCGTCGTCGGAATTCGCGCGCGACGGATTCGAGTTCCGCGCGGGACGCGTAGCTGTAGCGGCTTTGGTGATAGCCGAGCGCCCAGCGTGGGGGCAGGGGCATGCGGCCGGTCAGTTCCGTGAATCGCTGCACGACATGGTCAACGCCGGGACCGGAGAAGAGGTGCAAGTCGATGGCGCCGTGTGCCGCGCTCATCCTGCAGGAATCCCGGTCTGTCGCTCCGAGATCCCACGTGTGATGCGCGGGGTTGTCCCAGAAAAAGCCCGCGGCACGGCCGTCCCTCAGAGAGATCGCAAACGGGATCGCGACGTATTGACTGCGCAAACCGGGATGGATGGCCGGGGCGTGACCGAGGACGTCGATGTTCCAGAACTCGCGGACGAGTCCGCGTTTGTCGAGGGGTCCGGTCGATTCGCCCAGACCGAAGAGCGCCTCGCGTTCAACCAGATCCAGCGTGACTCCCGCCTCGGTTCCGCTGAATCCCGTCGCCCCCGCGCGTGCCGAGAACACGAGCAGGTCGTGGCGGTCGGTGAGGGTCCAGGCGCCGGTCGCGAGGCGGATGCGAAACTGCGCGGAGTCCGTGGCCACGGTGAGGTGCGACGCGGTCTTGCGGATGGTGACATCTGGCGCAGGCCAATCGGTCTTGGTGACCGCCCATGACGGCGGCGGGGTCGTGCCCCGGGGCATGACGACGAGGCGGAAGAGGTCGTGGGTGAGGGCGCAGATTTCGGCCGAGACGAACCGCGAGGCGAGACGGACGCGGGGGCCGGCGATCTCGAGGACGCGCAGGTCTTGGAGCAGGAGGGGAGCGGGTGGGCGCCGGTTCACGGTGCAAGCGAAGGCGACGCGGTCTGGTTGACGCCGGACATGGGAGTGGTGAGGTGAGGGCTAGGCGTTCGCGGCGAGCGCGTCGAGGACCGCGTGCACATCGGTGTCGGGGACGTGTTGGCCCCAGACCGCGGCACCGATGCGGTCGGCGAGGACGAACTTGATTTCGCCGCCGCTGACTTTCTTGTCGAGGCGCATCGCTTCGAGCAGGCGTTTGCGCTGTGCGGCGCTGAACTTCAGGGCGACCGGGAGTCCGGCGCGACGGAACAGTTCGCGGACGCGATCGACTTCCGCAGGCGCGAATCCGCGGAGCCGGGCGGAGAGCATGGCCGCGGCGACCTGTCCGACCGAGATGGCTTCGCCGTGGAGGAAGGTGCCGTACGCCGTGATCGCCTCGATGGCGTGCCCGAGTGTGTGGCCGAAGTTCAGGATCGCGCGCAGGCCGGATTCGGTCTCGTCCTGGCCGACGACATCCGCCTTGATTTCGCAGCAGCGCGCGACGACGGGCCCGACGATTTTGGGATCGCGCGCGAGGAAGCGGTCGAGGTTTTTCTCGAGTCTGCGGAAGAGGGGTTCGTCGTAGATGATGCCGTACTTGATGATCTCCGCGAGCCCCGCGCGGTACTCGCGGTCGGGCAGGGTGCCGAGCACGTCGAGATCGCAGAGAACCAGTCGCGGCTGGTGAAAGGCCCCGACCAGGTTTTTCCCGGCGTCGAGATTCACGCCGACCTTGCCGCCCACCGAGCTGTCGACCTGGGCGAGCAACGTGGTGGGCACCTGGACGAAGGCGATGCCGCGCAGGTAGGTGGCGGCGACGAATCCTGCAAGGTCGCCCGTGACGCCGCCGCCGAGGGCGACGATGAACGATTTGCGTTCGAGCCGATGCCTCGCGAGTTGGTCGTAGCAATGCGCGACGACGCGCAGGTTCTTCGATTTCTCCCCTGGCGGCACGGTGACCATCATCGGCGCGAACCCCGCGGCCTGGAGGCTGGCGGCAACGATGTGGCCGAAACGCGGCGCGACGTTGGCGTCGGCGATGATGGCGCAGCGTCCGGCGAGCCCCGCGGCCCGGGTGTGACGTCCCAGCGCATCAAGCAGGGACCCGCCGACAAGGATCGGATAACTGCGTTGACCGAGCGGCACGGTGACCTTGCGCATGACGCGAGCCTGCCCGGGAACCGGCTCTGGAGGAAACCCTGAAGAGGGCGGCCGAGAACAAATAAGGGGACAGGTCTTTTCTTCAGCCTCAACCAGGGTTGAGTTTCTGAGGGTTCATGCGGCAGCCTGCTGATCGAGGCGAGGGGCTGACCGATGGGAGGTTCACTCGCCGAGGTCTCCAGGAAATCCCCACTTCCATGATGATTTCGCGTCGCCGGCTTTTCGGGTTCGCCCTCCTGTCGGGTTTTGCAGTTCCCGCTGCGGCAGGGGCGCAGGTCCAGGATCTCCTGGGGTTGGGTCAGCAGTGGATGGATGACAACCTTGATCCGGCGGCTTTGCGCGCGCTTCGATCCGGTGATCCGGCGCAGCTCGACAAGGTGTTGGCCGGTCTGTTGAAGGGTTTCCAGGGGGACTACGTGCTCGATCTCGCGGCGATGCAGGACGTGGCCCGGTTGGCGTTGCCGTTGCTCGAGCGCGACCCGCGGACCAGGTCCTATGCGCCGTGGTTGAAGTCGCGCCTCGATTATTTCCAGGTTGCCGACCAGTTGCGAACAAGCTTGCCGCCGCCTCGTGCTGTCCCCGGCCAGCCGGCGGTCCGTCCGGCGAACCCGACTCCCAATCAGGAGCGACAGGCATGGCAGAAGCAGGTGGCCCAGCAGCCTGCGCCGAAGGGTGCCGCGGCGTGGGTTCCGAAATTGAAACCGGTCGTGCGCGACGCGGGTGCCCCGCCGGAGCTGGTCTGGCTCGCGGAGATCGAGTCGTCGTTCGATCCGGCCGCGCGCAGTCCCGCGGGTGCGGCCGGGATGTACCAGTTGATGGGTCCGACAGCGCAGTCGCTCGGGCTCAAACTTCAGCCGAATGATGAGAGGCTGGTGCCGGAAAAGAGTGCCCGCGCGGCTGCGGTGTATCTCCGGAAGTTGCACGATCAGTTCAAGGATTGGCCCCTGGCACTTGCCGCGTACAACGCGGGCCCGGGGCGGGTTGCGGAGCTGCTGAAGAGGCGCCGATCGACTTCATTCGACGGCATCGCGCCCACGCTGCCTGCCGAGACCCAGATGTACGTGCCGAAGTTCGAAGCCGTGTTGAAAAAGCGGGAAGGCGTGACGTTGGCGGCGCTGAAAATGCCTTCCGCGAAGCGATCCGCTTAGCAGGCGCTTGAGCTCAGCGGGACCTTTGGGAGCCGAGCAAAGGCACGCCTTTCGCCGCCCGCCATTCGCGCCCAATTCCGCCGATAAGGCGCAAAATCCGGCAGGTTTTCTCCCGGGCGTGACCGGGTGGCTGAGGGTCGTGTAACGCCAGCGTGTCGGAAGCGTTACACTTGATCCGAAGGATTGACGGCGACCTCCTTCAACTGGAGTTTAGCTGAAGTTAGACCGTGGACTTCTGGCGGGGGACTTGTGCTTGTCGTGGTCGGATTTGGTAGTCGCGGCGAGCATCCTCAACCACTGGTTCACGGCTGGCTCACGAAAGTGTCTCCAGAGCAATCGCTATGAAACATACCCTCGCAACACTCGCAACACTCGCCTCCCTGGCAGGTATCGTACCTGTCACCCTGGCTCAGGTTTCGATTCCCGAAAGCGTGGCCCTTTCGGCATCGTCCCTGAACAAAGCCAAACCTGGATTCAAGGTGCGGGTCATTCAGGCAACCCAGACCTTGGGCGAACTCCCGAACACCCTTGTTCGCACCGAAAGCCAGCTTGCAGGCCTGCTCCTCAAACCCGACGGATCGCCGTACGAGAATGTCGCCGACCTGACCTCCTTCAACGCTGACGGGACGTACGACGAAGCGGGATTCATCGCGTACGCTGCCGGGTCTTTCCCGGGCATCCCGGGCACCGAGCAGGCATCGATCAACGTTGCGCTCGAGGCCATCACGTACGCCGAACTCACCCCCGGCACCTACTCGATGGTCGTGAACAGCGATGACGGCTTCCGCGTCACCACCGGCGATGTCCGGGACCGTGCCAAGGAGATCGAGCTCGGCTTCTATGATGGCGGTCGCGGCGCGGGAGATACCGTCTTCAATTTCACGGTGTCCAAGGCCGGCGTGTACCCTTTCCGACTCATCTATGAACAGGGCGGCGGCGGCTACTCCGTGGACTGGTTCACGGCCAATCCCACCGACCCGAGCGTGAGGGTTCACCTCAATGAGGATGGCGGCATCAAGTCCTACCGTGAGCTGGCAAGCGGACCGGTTCTGGCACCCGCCATCACCGCCCTCGCGCCCACCCCGAACGCCACGGGCGTGAGCCCGTCCACCGGGCTGACCGCGCTGATCGCCGACGGTTCCACCGCATTGGCATCGTCCTCGATCAAGCTGTCCCGCAACGGCGCGGACGTCACCTCCGGAGCCACGATCACCAAGGCTGGCAACATCACCAAGGTGACCTACAAGCCCAGCACCCTGCCCGACCCGCTCTCGGTCGAGCACTACATCCTCAGCTTCGATGACGCGACCGCTACGGGCGGCAAGCGCCAGGCGGCCATCGACTACACGCTGGCGCCTTACGCCAACTATGTCCTCCCTGCCCCGATCTGGTTCGAGGGATTCGACGGTGTTGCCGAAGGCTCCCTCCCCACCGGCTGGACGGTCTACAGCCCGTTCACGGGCAGCGGCACCGGCGTCGAGGACTTGGCCGATCCGGGCAGCGATTCCTACATCAACTGGGTGGTGATCTCGCGTCAGCGCGTCCAGGACAACTCCGCACGCTGGGACGCCGCCCGTCGCCTGAACACGCCCGAGGCGTACATCAACGGCGTGAAGGTCAGCTCCCTCATCCAAACCAATTTCGCCTACCACGAGTCCGACACCCGCGGCGGCAGCCAATACGGCGAACTCATCTCCCCGGCGATCAACCTGACCGGCAAGACCAACATCTACCTCGTCTACAACTCCATCTACGAGCAGAACCAGGACAGCGTCGGCGGAACGGAATACTCCATCGACGACGGCAAGACCTGGCTCCCGGTGGTGTACATGATGGACGTGGTCGATATCACCAAGAAGGCGGACGGCACCGTCGACGGCGAGGCCACGCTCACCGCCGCCCAAGGCGACACGGCCGTGTATCAAGACCCGGTTACCGGCGAGGATATCGGCCATTCCTACGGCGCGTTCGTGAAGGCGGACAAGGCGACATGGAAGGACATCGGCCCCTACATCAGCGGTCGTATCAACGACGATGCCAACGAGTCCAAGCGCATCGAGAAGTTCCGGCTCGAAAAGGCTGACAACCAGGCCAAGGTCCGCCTCCGCTTCTTCGAAGCCGGCACCGGTTCCTGGTACTACGGCGTCGACAGCGTCGGCCTGTATTCGATCACGACGATCGACCCGCCGACCCTGACCGCGCAACCGGTCCCGGCCACGCGTCTCGTCGGCACATCGGTTCAGTTCACCGTGGGCGCCTCGGGCCCTCAGCTCGCCTATCAGTGGTTCAAGGACGGCACCGCGATCGCCAACGCCACCAACGCGGTCCTCGATCTCACGGGCCTGCGCAAGTCGGCTGCGGGCAAGTACCATGCGGTTGTCACCAACCCGAAGAGCTCGGTGACCAGCACCGACGCGGCCCTCGTCGTTCAGGACGTTCCCGGTGACGCCAGCAGCCTCAAGACCGGCCTCATCGCCTACCTGCCGTTCGACACCGACTTCAATGACGCCTCCGGAAACGGCAACAATGGCGCCGCCGTCGGCAAGCCCACGATCGCCGCTGGCCGCGTAGGCAAGGGCGCGCTCTCGTTCAAGACGGACCGCCCCGCGAGCGACTTCAACTACGTCACCCTGGCCAACAACGCCAACCTCAAGCCCGGCGAGACCAAGTCGTTCACCGTCGCCTTCTGGTCCAAGCTCAACAGCTGGGCCGGTGACCCCGCCTTCGTCGCCAACAAGAACTGGGGCGCCGGCGGTAACATCGGCTGGGTCATCGCCACCGACTCCGATGGCCGCGTCCAGTGGAACTACCGCCGCGATGGCGGCCCGGCCCGCAAGGACTTTGACAGCAAGGGCGGGATCTTCACCGACAACCAGTGGCATCACGTGGTCGTCTCCTTTGATATCAACGGCCTTGCCACCACGTACGTCGATGGCAGCGCCATCGAGAAGGATGCGTCGGGCGCCGCCGCGGCGAAGGACATCACCCCCGGTACCGGCAGCCTCGATGCCGCACTCGCGCTCAACATCGGCCAGGACGGCACCGGCCAATACACGGACTCCGACGCCGTCGATGGCTTGGTCGACGACCTGGGCATCTGGGACCGCGTGCTCAACGCGCAGGAAGTCAACACCCTGTTCGCCTATGGGTTCTACGGTGACAGCTTCCTGAGCGCCCCGGCCCTCAACCAGGACCTCGGCGTCCTCCTCAAGTTCGACGGCAACCTGAGCGATTCCACTGCCGGCGGCCACAATGGCACGGCGGTTGGCGCCCCCGGATTCGCCGCGGGCAAGATCGGACAGGCCCTCCACGTGCGCACCGACAAGGCTGCGGGCGTCACCAATTACGTCACCCTTGGCCGGGCTGCCGGCGTCCAGTTCGGCGAAACCAAGGCATTCAGTGTCGCCTTCTGGGCCAAGATCAACGAGTGGGCGGGTGATCCGGCCTTCATCGCCAACAAGAACTGGGGCTCCGGTGCCAACATCGGATGGGCCGTCGCCACCGATTCCGACGGCCGCATCCAGTGGAACTACCGCCGCGACGGCGGACCGGCCCGCAAGGACTTTGACAGCGTCGGCGGGCTCGTCAGCGACCTCGGCTGGCATCACGTGATCGTGAGCTGGGACATCAATGGCCTGGCCACCACGTACTACGACGGCATCGCCATCGACAAGGACCGCTCCGCCGCAGCAGCGGCGAAGGACATCACCCCGGGTACGGGTTCGTTGCTGGCTCCCGACATGGCCCTCAACATTGGCCAGGACGGAACCGGCGCCTACAGCGACAGCGATCTGCAGGACATGCTGATCGACGACATGGCCTTGTGGAACCGCGTGATCAACGCCCGCGAGGCGGCGACGATCTACGGCCAGGGCCTCAACGGCATCAGCGTTGACGGCACCTCAGGCGGCGGCGGTGGAACCTCCCCGACCCTCGTCTTCAAGGTCAGCAATGGTCAGCTGACCTTCAGCTGGATCGGCGACGGATTCGGCCTTCAGGAGGCTGACAGCGTCGCCAACGCTGCCGGTTGGACTGTCGTGGCAGGCGCGGGCGCCAACTCGGCCACCGTGCCGCTCACAAGCTCGGCGAAATTCTATCGCCTCAAGAAGTAACCACGCTCCGCCGGCGTCGCCGGCGAGCTGGAGCACGAGCCGGGGTGGCCTTAGCCGCCCCGGCTTTTTCTTTTCGCCACCCGCTCAACCCTTCTTCCCGTAGATCTGTTCCGGGGTCTCGAGTTGGGACTCGACGACCTCGACGGTGCCGGCATCACGGACGGACCGGAAGAAGCACGACCGGTAGCCCTCGTGGCACGCTGCGCCGACTTGTTCCACCTGGATCAGGAGGGTGTCCCCATCGCAATCAAAGGCCACATCGCGGACGCGTTGAACGTGTCCGCTGGATTCGCCCTTCATCCAGTACTTCTGCCGGGAGCGGCTCCAGAAATGCGTGAGGCCGGTCTCGAGGGTCTTCTCGAGGGAGGAACGGTTCATCCACGCCATCATCAGCACGCGGCCGTTGGATTGGTCCTGGACGATGGCGGGGATCAGACCGTCCGCGTTGAACTTGAGGTGATCGAGAAAACTCATCGGTGCCTTGTTGCCCGGAAAGCGTGTCAGCTTCGGGGCAGGTTGCAAAGCGGAGGGTCGCGCTCCCTCGCAGCCGGCAATTCGGAAATGCACTGCGCACTCCGCTGCGCCGTCGGGTGACGACGATCGCGCGGCGGGCAAGGGACTTGCCCGTCCGAGCGGTAACTCGGGGATGCGCTGGACGCGCTGTTGCTTTGCCGTTTCCTCCGCGCGAAAGGCCCGCTAGCGTGCCTCGAATGAATCGCGTCGCCCTGTGGCTACTTCTGTTTGGTATGGCGCTCGTCGCCCGGGCGCAGTCTCCCGACTCGGAATTCCTGCAGATCTACAGTCTCATCCAGGAAGGCGATGCCTTCCAGTCGGAGGGCCGTCCGGCGGACGCTTTCGACCGGTTTCGTCGGGCCCGCGAGGAATTGGTGGGATTTTCGAAGGCCTATCCTTCGTGGAACGACAAGATCGTGAAGTTCCGTCTCGAGTTCCTCGCCGGCCGCCTCGAGTCGCTCAAGGACAAGGCGCCTGCGGCGAGTTCCACCCCGGCCCAGGCGAAGGCGCAGACCTCCGCATCGTCGGTGACCCGTCCGGGCGGTGCCCCGCTTTCTCCCGCGGCAATGGCTGAGCAGTCTCGACTGGATTCGCTTTCGCTCGACTTGGCCGCGGCGAACTCGCGGGCGGAAGAGGCGGTCGCGCAGGCCACCGCAGCCGAGTCCCGGGCGCAGTCCGCGCTTCGCAAGGTCGACGAGGCCACGGTCAAGACCAACGAGTCCCACGACCGCGTCGCCCAGTTGGCCTTGGAATTGCGGCAGGCCCGGGATCGTGTCGAGGTGCTCGAGGCCTCGCATTCGAATCTCGAGAAGACCCGTGACCGCCTCGACCGTGAGCGCGCGACGCTTGAGTCCCGCCTGAAGGAAGCCCTGGGCCCGAAGGCTGCCGCCGTGGATCCTGTGGAACTCGCCCGCGCCGAGGATCGCATTCTCCTGCTCGTGAAGGAAAACGGGATTCTCAAGGCGGGGTTGGACCGCCAGATGGCCGACAGCAAGCGCATGGTGGAATCCGCGAAAAAATCCGTCGAACTCGAGCAACAACTCGAGGGTGCGCGTGGCGAACTCACTGCGGTCAGGAAACAGTCCGACGAGCTCAAGGGCGAGCGTCAGAAGCTCCAGTCACGTCTCGACGTGCTCACCCGCAAGGGTGACGAGCAAACCACATCGCTGAAGAGCGAGATTGAGTCCCTGCGCAAGGATCTCGCCAGCGCCCGGTCTTCAAGGCCGGCGTCTGCCACCGATGCCGCCAAGGAACTGGCCTCGTTGCGCACCGAGCTCGCCGAGCACAGGTCCGCCTCCGAGAAGCTCCGCAGCGAGAACGACAGCCTCCTCCGTGAGATCCAGAAACTCACCGACATCCGGGTGACCCCGGGCAGTCTCAAGGTTGCGGAGGTTCCTTCGCCGGACAGCGCGCCGGTGGACATGGCGCAGTTGAGGCGGCTGGAACGTGAGCGTGATGCTCTTCGGCAGCAGCTCGACGCCGCACGTGCCGAGCTGAGACGTCAGGACGGTGCCAGCCCAGATCAGCGCAGCCGCGATCTCTCCCTCGAAGTGGGCCGTCTTGAGGCCAGGATTTCCGCGCTCGAAGCCAAGCCTGATCCGTACACCACCGAGGAATTGGCGTTGTTCCAGGCCCCGGCCCAGAGGAGTGCTCTCCAGCCCATCCAGATCGCCCAGGTGGCGCCGTCAGCCCCGCCGAGTTCGACAGGAACAGGCAGCGCGGCCACGAATGCACCTTCCGCCCCGCAGGCAGCTGCGCCTCGAGCAGCGGCTTCGACCCCGACCAACGACGTTCAGTCGGCGGCAGCGGCAGGGGCATCCACCACCAATCGCCCGGCGGCGACCCGGCGTCGGACCACGCGCGATCTTCCTCCGGGTGCGAGCATGCTTGCCGAGCAAGCCAAGCGTGCCTTTGCCCAGCGCCGGCTTGACGATGCGGAACGGGCCTATCGCGACATCCTGAAACTGGACGAGAACAATGTTTTCACGCTGGGGAATCTGGCTGCGATCATCGTGGAACAGGGGCGATCGGAGGAGGGCGAGGTCCTGCTCAAGCGTGCCCTGGCGTTCGATGCGAAGGATCCGTTCAGTCTTTCCCTGCTCGGGATCATGCGGTTCCGGCAGCAGCGCTATGACGAGGCGTTTGCCGCGCTGAGCGAGGCGGCGCAGTTGGATCCCGAGGATCCGGCGACCCAGACCTACCTGGGCATTACGCTGAGCGAGCGCGGGCAGCGTCCGGCAGCCGAGGCTGCGCTTCGCAAGGCCCTCAAGCTCAATCCCACCTCCTCCGCGGCCCACTACAATCTCGCGGTGGTCTATGCCACGCAGAAGCCGCCGTTCCTCGAGCTCGCCCGGTTCCATTACGAGAAAGCCCGTCGGGCGGGACAGCCCGCGAATCCGGCCTTCGAGGCTGTCCTCCGCGGCGAGGCGGCGAAGGCGACGGCTCCCAAGCCGCAGGAAGCGGTCGTCCCGGCTGCACCGGGCGAGAAATCCGAGCGAAAGCCCTGAGCCTGTCGGTGGCGGGTGGGTCGTCCGCCTTGGATTCGCATGGGGGGACGGGCAGGCGTTGCCCGAGGTGCATGGCCGTGTGTTCCTCAGAAGCAGGGGGACTGAACTGCATTAATACATTGTCGCGTCGGGACGACTCGGATATACCGCCTCCATCGCCCCAATCTGCCGAAGCCTCGGGCTGGTCTGTACGACGCCTGTCCCCCGCTTGTCGTGGCGAGAGCTGCAGGGTGGGGTCGTTCTGCGTCGATCAGGGTAGACCACGTTCCAAACCCATGAAGAATCTTCCTGCTCCATCCCGCGCGATGCGCCGCGGCTTCACTCTGATCGAGTTGCTGGTGGTCATTGCCATCATCGCGATTCTGGCCAGCATGCTTCTTCCGGCGCTGAGCCGGGCCAAGCTCAAGGCGACCGGTATCTTCTGTGTGAACAACCAGAAGCAACTGGCCCTCGCCTGGATCATGTACAGCTCGGACGCTAACGATAGCCTCGTCAATTTCCTGCAGGATAAGAACGCCGCCGGCGATATTCCGTGGCGCTATTACGCCCCGCCCAAGCCCCCGCCGAACTATATCCCCGTCGGAACGAGCCCTGAGAGGAGGATCCAGTTGGCGATTGAGGAGGGCTACCGCCAGGGCGCGCTTTTCAACTACGCCCCGGCCCCGGCCATCATCCATTGCCCCGGCGACGTGCGGCTTAAACTCAAGGCGGGAAAGGGGTATACCTTCGTCAGCCTCTCGGGCGTGGGCACCCTGAACGGAGAAGTCGCGGAAGTCTTCAAGGTGACCTCCCTCACCAGTCCGAGCAGCCGGTATGTATGGGTTGAGGAAAACGATCCCCGGGGCGAGAACGTGGGCTCCTGGATCATGAGCCAGGGGAACATAGCCTCCGATTATGCCGGGGCCCAATTGGTGGATTCCACGGCCAATTTCCATGGCAACGCCAGCACCTTCAACTTTGCCGACGGCCACGCCGAAACGAGGAAATGGCTGGATTCGGTGATGATCAGCTACTCGTCCAGCATGGACCAGAACAAGTTCGGCAACTCCCCCACGATCAAGGCAGCACCCCGGGACGTGAAGTGGCTGGCCCAACGCTATCCCTCGAAGGTCAATCCCTGAAAATCCTGTCAACACTCCGTAGCAGTCGACGTAAGGAGACTCCATTCATTGCATTTGGGTAGTTTGAGTCTGGGAAGGGACGAGAACGCGGCTCGGAAGAAGCCGGCGGGACTTTCCCTGGTGGGGGGTGGGACGGGGGTTCGGAGGGGGGTCGCCAGCGGTGTCTCGAACTGGGCCATCCAGTTCGGGCGTTGGGTAAGCCGCGACGGATCGTTGGCCCCGAACACGAAGATCATCCCCTGAGCCGGGAGTGGGGCGACCACCAGAACGGGAAGGGCACCGTGGGCCTCCACCTGGAGGGCCGGGGAGGGCTGAGCGTGCCCCCTGACTGGACCACCACCGATCCAACCCGTCCGGTGCCGCCCAAGGTGGCCGAGTTATTGATCCGGTGATCGTCGGGGTGGTCTTCGTGACCGAGAACGAGGACGAGGTGGCGCTGGTCCTGGACCACCACGGTCACGGCGGGGTTGATCGCGGTCCCGGAGGTTGTCGTGGAGGGCTGGACCCCGAAGGCGAGCTGGGCGGCGGGGCCCGCCGTGAAGGTGACACTCGCCGTTTCCGTGAGGACGACGGTTCCGGTCGTGGCCGTGATGGTGGGCGTCCCCGGGCCCGAGCTTTTCGAGAGCGTGACGGCCTCGCTGGGGATGCGGTTTCCGTTGGCATCCTTGAGGGTCACCGTGACCGTGGCCGTCGAGGTTCCATCGGCGGTGACGGTGGCTGGAGGGACGCTCAACGTGGACTGGGAGGCACTGATGGGGCCGGTGTTCACCGTGCCTGTGGCAAAGACTATGTTGCCGTGAATGTACGTAATCGCGAAGGTGGGCGCCCATGAGCGACACCACGTTCGGCCCCGGTCCGACGGCGAACACCGTCCGGACGCCCGAGGGCAAGACGCTGACGGTGCCTGCCGGTTGGATGCTGTTGCCACCCGGTGATGCGGCCCTCACGCGTCGGGTGAAGGCCGGAGGTGATCATTGGGCTGTTGCCGAGAAGAAGGGCCGGAAGGTTTTCTCGCTGGGAGTGTGGGCGCCCACGGCGACCATCGACCGGATCCGGGGCGAACTCCAGGTGGAGCGTTCAACCGAAGGCTTCGCCAAACGGAAGGAGGCCGGTGCCCGTCGCCGTGAGAAAGCCCACGCGGAATACGTGGAGGATTTCCATGGGGAAGTCATGAGGTTCCTCGCCTTCCATCCTGCGCACGCCCAGCTCGCCGAACGCCTGGCCAAGGCGGTCACGGAACATGCCACCCCGGTAGGCAGCGGCACGGTAGCCCGAACCGAGCGCATCCCCGTCAACGAACGCGCCGAAGCCGCCGTGATCGCCTGGATGCGCCACCAGACGACCGGCTACGACTCGCTGGCGATCCCCCGGGTGAAGGGGAAACGGCGGGAAGTACGGCGAATGCTGGCCCAAAGGTCACACGCCCTGCTCGAGGGTTACCGGCGGGGATACCCGGCTTCCGAGGCGTGTCCGCTCAAGCAGGCGTTGCTGCGGGGTGGCCCCGCAGAATCCCGCGTCGAGGTGACGTCCTACGGTCCTGATCGGGCGCGGTAGAACTCGAATGCGGTCGTCGGGTTGCGGAAGGCGCGGTACACGAATGGCGCCCGGTTGGTCTCCATGGGTGCCCAGTCGCGCATGTCGCTGCTGGACTCGAGGATGTAGGTGCTGTTGAGCGATCCCTGGACGCCAACCATCAGGCTCTCCGGTTTGTCTGCGCCCAGTTCCAGGCTCGGCGCGCCTGCGACAAAGCGACTGCCCGGGATGGGGCGCTCGAAGCGAATCCCGTCCGAAGGCTGCGCTTCGCCCACAAGTTCAACCTGGCTCGCCCAACTCCAGACGACCCCGTCCGCATTGGTGATCCGGCATGCGTACTTTCCGGCCGTGTCCGGTCCGACGCCGGTGAGGCGAAGACTGGGAAGTGTTCCGCCGCCTGCGAGCAGGGTGCCATCGCGGCGCCACTGTCGGGGTGATTGCACACGGCCATGCCCACCAAGGCGGCCCGTGCGAACGAGCCTTGCAGGTACACAGGCCGGGAGCGCCATGGCGGCCGCCGAGATTCCGGATTTACCCTGTTGAAGCCTGATGTATTCATTGATATCAACTGGTTGGTATGCCGCAATTGATCGTCAGGAATATTGAGGAGCGATTCGTGCGGAAGCTCAAGGAACGGGCGGGCCGGCACGGCGTCTCCATGGAAGAAGAGCATCGGCGGATTCTCCGTGAAGCCCTTCTCCAGAAGAGTGCCCGCAAGCAATCGTTCGACGAGGTGCTCCTCGCCATTCCCAACGTGGGCAAGGACGCGGATTTCGAGCGGCGCAAGGATGCGCCCCGGGAGTTCGACCTGTGACCAGGTACCTGATCGACACAAACATCCTGTCGGAGCTCAGGAAGGGTAACCGAGTGGATGCTGGCGTGCGGCGATGGTTGGAAGGGTCAGCATCGGCAGAGAAATTCCTCAGCGTTCTTACGCTGGGGGAGATTCGGAGCGGGATCGAAAGAATCCGTGTACGGGATGGGAAAACGGCGGTCGCCTTGGAGAGGTGGCTGGATCTGGTGATGAACGATTACTCCAAGCATGTGCTTTCAGTGGATGAGGCGGTGGCAGCATGTTGGGGCCGATTTCGCGCCGACCGGCCCGTTCCAGTCATCGATGGACTGCTTGCGGCCACGGCGATCGTCCACGATCTGGTCCTGGTCACGCGCAACGAAAGCGATGTCGCCTCCACCGGCGTGCGATACCTGAATCCATTCTCCAAACCCCGATAATCCGCAGGCGCGTCAGAAATGACCCGTCGGGCGGGGCGGTTTCATGCGAGAGCCGCCAACAACCCAATGAAAGATGGCTGTCCGGCTTGGATTCGAACCAAGGCAAACTCCTCCAAAGGGAGTTGTGCTACCTTTACACCACCGGACAAACCGTTCCGTCTGACGCCGTAGTTAGGGTTGGAGCCCCGGCCTCGCCAAGGAAAAAAACGATCCTGTCGTTCGCCGGGGCGCGCATCTCCGAGTTGTGGGTGGTGGCAGGGCGGGCTCTTCGAGGGCGCCGTGCATTGGGGCGTCTGCGAAGGACGGCGCGCAGCGGAGTGCACGCCCTACCCCCCCCGACTGGCGATGCGGAGTGCGCTCATCACCTGTTGCGTCAGGAAGGGTTTTGACGCGATGGCGGTGGGGGAGTAAACGGAATGACGGATTGCTCATGAAACATTTCTTCCCAACCTTCCGCCTCATCGCGGGCCTGGCGGCCGCCTGCGCCGCGTCGGGCGCTGAGCGTCCTTCCAAGGGAGACAAGATCGAGTTCTCCGCCCCGCGTGAATCCTCCGTTCTGCGGCCGGAGTCGGGTGCCGATAACCGGGAGGACCGGCTGAACCTTGACCGGAGGGATTCCTCGTCCGTGTCGTCTCAGATCCCTGCGGGCATGCCCCTCCCAGCGCCTGACAATGTGAATCGGGCCCGGTTGCTGATGGACCTCATCGAGCGCCGGAACGGCGCGTTGCGCGAGGACCTTTCGGGGGGTGGCGTCGCGCTTGACGACTCGACCCTGGGAGATCGTCCGGGAAAGGGGAGCGGCATCGATGATCTTTTCGAGCGGCCGAATTCGCGGGGCGGCCGGTCCCGGGATGACATCCGTAATCGCGACAAAAAAACCGACCGCACCCAGGATCGGGATCGCCCTGCAATCGGGGAGAATGATGCGGAGAAGGTGGGTGGCGAGCCTGGCGAAGGCAGGTCCGGTCCGGGTATGGACCGGCGCGGGGACGGCGGGTTCCTCCCGGGACTGGACAGTGACAGCCTGATGGGACTTGGTGCCGTTCGCCCGGACCGATCCGAGAACTTTCTGGACCCCGGCCAGGGCCTGTCACGGAACGTGAACCGCGAGGACCGGGAGTCCGCCGCCAACGCGCGTCGGTTGCAACGTGCCGAGGATTGGAACCGCCTGTTGGGTCGTTCGTCCACGGCTGATCGCCTGGGCCTCGTGGGTGGAAAGCCCGGGAATAACCTTGGGGTTGCCGGGCCGGTCGGCCCTGGAGCCGGCGCCCCGGGCGCACCGGGGGCGGCGGGAACCGCGAATCCGCAATGGGGCGGTGCGGTCGCTCCGACCATGGACGCCAGCGGGGGCGAGAAACGCTTCGATCTCCCGGGTCGTTCCTCGGAGGTGGAGCTTGGCCTGGGTCGGAATTATGGGCGCACGAGCCTCGATCAGAACTCGTCCACGCCGGCGCCTCCCCGGGCCATGGAAATGTTCCAGAAGAAGCACAACGTCCGATTGCCCACGCGCGATTTCTGATGACCGACGGCCGCGGCGGGCGCGATCCCGCGGCTGCAACGTCGGTCTAGTCGAGCAGGTCGACCCGTACCGCCCGCCCGGTCTCCCATGTTGTTGAGGGCGGGACATCCAGCAGGGCGTTTGCAGCGGCCATCGACGAGTGGACGTGCGACGCCTGCGTTCCTGCGGGTCGGACAAGACCCTCCTCGTCGACGATCACCCGGATGAAGTGTCGTCGGTCCCCGCCATTGGAGATCGTTTGTCCGAGGTGTGCGTGAACGCTGCGAAAGGGGCTGACGCGTGAACCGGCGAGGTGCCGGAGGGCTGGGCGGACGAGGACATGCCAGGTCACGAAAGCGGCGACAGGATTGCCTGGGAGCCCGAACCACGTGGCTGCGCCGAGTCGACCGTAGGCGAACGGTTTTCCAGGTTTGATGGCAATGCGCCAGAGATCGACGGAGCCGCCCAAGGCGGTGATTGCCGGCCGGAGGAGGTCTGCGTCGCCGACCGAAACGCCGCCGGACGTGATCACGACATCGGCGTGGGCGGAGGCTCGTTGCAGGGCTGCGACGGTTGCGTGCACTTCGTCGGTGACGCGTTCGCATCCGATCACCTTTGCCCCTTCGTTCCGGGCGAGTGCGTCAAGGAGCACCCCGTTGCTGTCGTGGATCTGGCCTGGCTGAGGGTCGAGTCCGGGTTCGATGAGTTCGGAGCCGGTGGAGAGGAGGAAGATCGATGGGCGGCGATGGATGGGGATCGAGCCGATGCCGGTGGAGGCGACGAGGGCGAGCGCAGGAGGGTTGAGGCGATGGCCTGTCCGGACGAGGACATCCCCGGGGCGGACGTCTTCGCCGGCGAAGCGCACGCCTTCCCGGGGTCGCACGGTGTCGAGGATATCGACGGAGTCGGGTCCTGCGGTTCGGGTGTCCTCCTGCATCACCACGGCATCCGCGCCGGCGGGCATCGGGGCTCCTGTGAAAATGCGGAGGCACGAACCTTTCGGAAACGCCGGTCCAGGGGCGGAACCTGCGGTCGCGATCCCGATCACCCGCAGTGTCGCGGGATGGGCTGCGGTTGCGGTGGCTACGTCCGAGGCATGGACGGCATAGCCGTCGAAGGCGGAGTTGTCGAAGGAAGGAACGTTTCGATCTGAGCGGACATCCTCGGAGGCGAAACTGCCGAGGGCGTCTGACAACGGGACCCGTTCCGACCCGAGGCGTGGGAGGCTGGCGAGGATTTTTTCGCGGGCTTCTTCGAGGGAGATCATGGGTGGGTCGTCACGTTTCATGGGGCGATGGACTCGAGAGCTGCCGGCGCAGGATTTCCCAGACCGTGTCGCAGGGGAGGCCGGGAAGGCCGCAGTCGTCCCTGACCATCAGGATGGGGTGGCCGCGCGGGCGCCAGATGTGTTGGTTTGACGGGCCCCAGAGGACGAGGCAGGGCAGGCCGACGGCGGCGGCGAGGTGGGTGATGCCGGAGTCGTGACCGATGAACTGCCCGCAGCCGCGGAGGAGGGCGGCGAGAGCATCGAGGGGGAGCTGTTTGGCGAGGCGGACGCGATCCCGGGGAAGTCCGTTGGCGAGTCTTTCGAGGCGGTCGCCTTCGGCTTCGCCGCCGACGAGGAAGATGTTCCAGCCGGGATTTTCGAGGGTGCGTCGGAGGAGTTCGGCCCATCGTCTTTCGGGCCAGTTCTTGGATTCAGAACCACTGCCGGGATGGGTTGCGAGCCAGCGGCCGGGGCCTGGGGAAACGGGATCGATGTCGAGGCGCGGGGTGGGATCGGCATCGAAGATCGCGAGGCGGGACAAGGGTTCGAGGAACGACTCGACGGCATGACGCTGGCCCTTTTCGTCGGGTCGGTGTGGCCCGACGATGAACTGGGCGGTGCTGCACTGGGCAACGTTTTCCTGGAAGATGAGGTCGGGGTCGTAGAGGAACGAGACGATGACCGAGAACTGCTGGAAGAACGCGGCCATTCGTCCGTCGAGTTCACCGTTGCGGGCGAAGAAGCAGGCGAGTGGGCGGGCCTCGATGGCGTGGGTGGCGTGGGCGAGCCCGCCCGCCACCGCGATGCGGGCGGTGGCGGGATAACCGAGGACTTCGACGGAGGCGCGCGGGAAGGCGAATTTCAGCGCGGCGAGGACGGGGAGCGTGAGGACGAAATCCCCGATCGCACCGCCGCGGATGACGAGGATTCGCCCCATGGATGAGCCGGGCCGTCGGGGTATCTGGACGTGGGATCAGGGTTTCTTGGTGGGTGGGGAGAGCTCGATCTTATCTCCGCCTGATGCGTCGGGACTGAGGGCATTGCCGCGGCCGGGAGGGTTTTGGGACGCGGGTTTTGGGGTGGTTTTCTGTGCGGAGTTGGGTTCCCGGGAGGGTCGTCCGTCCAGGTTCTTCGGTGGCGCCACGGGTGCGGAGTCCTGCCATCGGATGCGATCCGCGAGGAGGACGTGATCCGGGAAGGTGGTCATGAAGGCGGGTGCCTTGCGGAGAGGGAAGCCTTTGGGCACTTCGCCCTTGGTGAGGATCTCGATGATGAAGCGGCCCCATTCACGGGCATTGAGGACCCATCCGGAGAGGAACCGCTGGTCGAGCGTGAGGCGGCTGAGGTGGACTGCGTTGACCGGTTTCTGCCAGTCATTGATGTCGAGGAACTTGTCGTCCGGATTCCGGCTGAGGAGGACGGATTGGCGATCGCCGTACCAGGCGATGGCCCAGGGCATGTCGGACATGATGAGTTCGCCGGGTTCGAACCATTGGGCGACACGCTGGAGCGTCGGTGGGTAATAGGGCGGGTACGCGACGGGGAAGTTTCGTGGGGGGCCGAACGTGATGAGGAGGGGGACCCACATGATGACCGTCACGCCGGAATAGATCACGCCACGCCAGGCTTCCGCGGGAAGCTCGAGGCTGAAGACGAGGAGGCTGACGATCGCGGCCCCGAACATGAAGACCAGCGGTGTGGCGAGGATGAGGAGGTTCTCTGAATTGATGCGCGGCGTGTCGTTGTACAGGTGGGTGCGGGCGAGGATCTGCGCCACACTCAGCGCGGCGATGATCCCGAGCGTGTACCAGCGGAGCTTCGATCTCCCGAGGTTGATGAAGGGGACGAGCAGTCCGGCGAGGAAGAAGGACGTGAGCCAGCTGCCGCCGATCGCGGGGATTTCCTGACGGACCACTTCCGCGGCGCCGATGAAGAACTTGCGGATGATGTCGTCCTTGCCGACGTCGTGGAGGTCCGGTTCGGGGGTGCGCTCGAGCCAGTTGTCCGTGAACTTGTCGGTTTCCTGGAGGAGACTGTAGGGGGCGAGTCCGAACGGGCCGCCGCTGACGTTCACGTTGCGGACCATCCAGGGTGAGATCGTGGCGAGGAACAGGGCCAGCGCCACCACGGGCAGGATGATGCGGCGTCCCGGGAATCCTGCGGCGAGGAAAACGAGCACCGGGATCATCAGCACGCCGAGGGAATAGCGGGTGAGCAGCAGGAGACCGCAGAAGAGTCCGGCCGCCGCCGCAAGAATGACGGCCTTCAACGGCCCGGTGGGTGGCGTGGCGCGGGTGCCCTCGTCGAGGATCGCCAGCACATAGGCGAGGCTCACGAACAGGACCAGCGCCAGCATCGTGGAGAGTCCCGACGCGCTGAACTGCCAGAGCATGTCGCAGCCGAGCATCATCACGCCGGTGAGGGTGGCGACGCGGTCGTCGAAAAGGCGCCGCGCGAGAAGGAACGTGATGGCGATCGAGATGAAGAAGAGCCCCTGGTTGATCACGCCGATCGTCAGGTCAGGGGCATACCTCCGGAACAGCCCCTCCTTGGGTGAGGCGATCTGATAGTCGAAGAGCCGCGGGATCATCATGAACCCGGCGAGCACGGCGGGGTAGAGGGGCGGGTTGACGATGTCGGGATGTTCGTCCTTGAGCTTCGGGTCGCGATCGGCGTTGTGCCGCATGAGCATTCCCATGCTCAGGGGGCGGACGTAGCGGGTGGTGAAGCCGCGGCCGGCGGAGATGTTCCGCGCGAGCTGCGAAACGTCCATCGCCTCCTCGCTGCGGAAGTTCTGGAATTCCCGGACGTCGAAGAGGACGGCCATGGTGACCACGGCGAGGAAGAGGGCGATCAGGCGCAGGACGCGCCCGAGGAAGCCCAGTTCGAGGGAATGGATGATTTCTTGGAGTCTGGGCATGTTCAGAAGCCTTCGAGTTGGTATTCGTGGAGCTTGCGGTGGAGCGTGCGGCGGCTGAGCCCGATCTTCCGGGCGGCTTCCGTGCGGTTGCCTCCGGTCTCGCGCAGCGCCTGGATGATGACCTGTTTTTCCGCCTCCTGCACCGTGTGTGGAGCGTCGGCGTTCGACCCCGATGACGGCAGGCCTGTTGCCCCGTCGGCAGCTGGGATATGGGCCGCGCCGGAGGCGGGTTCGGTGCCGGGACGCGGCGAAGCGGAGGGGAGGCGGACGTCGGGGGGAAGGTCGCGCAGGGTGAGGTTTTCGGCGCGGCAGAGGACGACGGCGCGTTCCACTGCGGCGCGGAGTTCGCGGACGTTGCCGGGCCAGTCGTGGGCCATCATGGCGTCGATCGCCTCGGTGCTGAAGCCGGAGACGTTCTTGCCGTTGCCGGCTGCGGATTCGCGGAGGAACGCGGTGGCGAGCAGCGGGATGTCGGAGCGTCGTTCCCGAAGGGGCGGCAGGACGATTTCGACGACGCAGAGCCGCCAGTAGAGGTCGTCGCGGAAGCGACCCTCGCGGGCGAGGGCCTTGAGGTCGCGATGGGTGGCGGTGATGAGCCGGACGTCGGAGGTGAGGGTCTTGTTGGAGCCGACGCGTTCGAAGGTCCGTTCGCTGAGGAAACGGAGCAGCTTGACCTGGAGGGCGGCGTCGAGTTCGCCGATCTCATCGAGGAAGAGCGTGCCGCCCTGGGCCTGCTCGAAGCGGCCGATGCGGCGTTCATGCGCTCCCGTGAAGGCGCCCTTCTCGTGGCCGAAGAGTTCGCTCTCGAGCAGGGACGGGGAAAGCGCGCCACCGTGGACGATCACCAGCGGGCCGCGGGCACGCGGGCTGAGTTGGTGGAGGGCGCGGGCGATGAGCTCCTTGCCGGTGCCGCTTTCTCCGCGGACGAGCACCGTGGCGCGCGAGTCGGCGACCTGCCGAACCGTGTCGAAGACTTCCCGCATCGCGGGGGATTCACCGACGATGTGCTCGAGTCCGAAGCGTGCGTCGAGTCGCTGGTGGAGGGAGGTGTTCTCCGCCTCGAGGTTCCGGTTGCGGAGCGCCTTCTCGATCTTGAGCTCGAGCAGGTCGATCTCCATCCGGCCCTTGGCGATGTAGTCGTCGGCGCCGCGTTTCATCGCCTCGACGATCGTCTCGTCGGAGCCGTAGGCGGTCATGAGGATGCAGACCGGTGGCTTGGGCAGGGACTTGGCCCGGGTGATGAGGGCGAGGCCGTCCTCCTTGGGGAGGCGCAGGTCCGTGAGCAGGACGTCGAAACGCTCGCGCTCGAGAAGAGCCATGGCCGAGGCGGCGTCTTCGGCCGTGAAAACGTCGAAGCGCTCCTCAAGCGCGAGCCGCAGGCCGTCGCGGGTCGTCATCTCATCGTCGACGATGAGCAGTGTGGGCGTGCCGGCGGGATTCATGTGGCCTCCTGGGAGAGGAGTCGGATCTGGGGCGGGCCGGGCAACCAGATGCGGAATGTGGTGCCGCGTCCGAGGTTGCTTTCAACGTCGATGCGGCCGTGGTGGGCGCGGACGATGCGTTGGACGATCATGAGGCCGAGGCCGGAGCCCTTCTTCTTGGTGGTGTGAAACGGCTTGAACAGCTGGTTCATCGTGTCCTGCGCGATCCCGCCCCCGGTGTCGGCGATGCTGAACCAGAGACCCTCCGACTGTTCCCCGCTGGCGACGCTCAGGATCCCGTCGCGCGTCATGGCCTGCATGGCGTTGCGGATGAGGTTGACCAGGACCTGCTTGACCTGGTCGGGATCGAAGAACCCCTGGGGCAGGCTGCCCGCGAGGTCCTGGGCGACGATCAGGCCGCGGTTCTCGAGTTCCGGGCGGAGCAGTTCCACGGTCTCACGAAGAACCGCGTTGAGGTCGCTGTGGCGATGGCGTGGCTGGCTCGGGCGAAGGGCCTGGAGGAACTGGCGGACGATGTAGTCGAGGCGGCCGATCTCGCCGCGGGCGACTCCGACGAAACCCTGCAGCTTCTCCAGGCTTCCGAAGGCAGCCTGTTCCGCGTCGAGCTGCTGGGCCCGGGGACGCCCGGCGCGGGGACTGTTGTTCCGCAGGGCGACGAGCTCGCTGCGAAGCCGGCGCAACTCCCGTTCCATCAACTGGAGATGGATGTTCAGGGCGTTGAGCGGATTGCCGATCTCGTGGGCGAGCGATGCCGCGAGGAGTGTCAGCGCCTGGAGTCGCTCGCTCTCGACGGTCTCGAATTCCTTCTGCCGCGCCTCGGTGGCGTCGCTGAGGATCAAGGCGAACCCCGATCTGCCCGACGCCGCGCCATCGATGGGAGCCGCGAAGAGCCGCAAGAATCGCGGCCTTGGCCAGGCAACCTCGAATTCCTGCCGGACCACATTGACCCCGCCCTGACGGTCGAGTGCGCTCAGTTTCGTCCAGTCGAGTTCGGGCAGAAGCTGCTGGATGGACTGGTCGTCCGCGCTGGAGGTCTCGGGCAGGCCCAGCAGCCGGGCTGCGCCCTGGTTGAGGTACTGGACCCGCCCGTCAGGACTGGTCACCACGATGCCGTCCTCGACGATATGGAAGACGGTCTCGAGCAGGCTCCGTTCTTCCGCCAGACGATGGAGCAGGGAACGGACATTCTCCGCGTCGAGGCGGGGCAGACGGCCGAGCACCTTGTCGACAAAGCTGGTCTTCTGGGGAGGCATCAGGCCGGGGAGCCGGAGTCGTGTTGTGGACGCGATTTGAGAGCCATGGCGCGGGATCCGTTCAATCGCAGCACGGAGCCGGCGGATGCGCCAACGGTCCCGGTTCGTGCCAGACCTCGAAATCACGGTGCAGGGTGATCACATCCAGCCTTTCCGCCGGAAATAGGCGAATGTCGCAAGGGTCGACCCGAGCGTGATGAACGCCGCGACTTCGTAGCCGTACTTGGCCTTGAGCTCGGGGATGTCGTGGAAGTTCATGCCGTACCACGTTCCGACGAGCATCAACGGTGTGGTCACGACCGTGATGAGCGTCAGGAGCTTGATCACCTCGCCCGTCTGGTGGCTCGACATGTTGACGTAGATCTGGAGCACGTTGGTCAACGAGTCCGCATAGGTCTGGGCCCGCTCGCCGATGGTGAACAGCGCATCGTAGACGTCGCGGTAGTACGGCACGAGATGGGCCCGGACGAGCTTGAACTCACCCCGCGCAAACCTCGCCAGCACCTCGCGCTGCGGTCCCATGATCTGTCGGAGGTGCATCACCTCTTTCTTGAGCCGGATGATCCGCTCCATCAACTCCCGCGTCTGCCGCTGGACAACCGACTGCTCCAGGTCGGCAATCTCAAACGCGAGCTCCTCCAACGCTGGCTTGTAGTTGTCCACGAGCGAATCGAGCAGCACATGCGCCACCCGGTCCGGGGCCCGGGCGACGTGGACCGTCCCCTTCCGGCACTGCTCCTCCACCATCTGCACGCTCCGCATCGGGGTCGCGTGGTAGGTCACCAGGAAGTTCTTCCCAAGAAAGAAATTCAGCTCGGTCGTCGCGAACATTCCGTCCTTACGACTGTAATCCACAGCGTGGATCACCATGAACAGGTAAGGGGAGAAGTGGTCGTCGTCCTTCGGGAAATACTCCTCCACCTTGGGGCTTGGCGATTCCGCGACACAGTCCTCGATGGAAAGCGTGTGGAAATGAAAGATGTCCGCCAATACCATCTGCGCCTCCTCCGTCGTCGCCCCTTCCAAGTCCACCCATAGAAACAGGCTCGTGTCCGACAAAAGGGTCGGCATCAGGAACGGCTCAACGTCCTGGCTGTGCAACCGGCCCTGGGTGGTGAACGCAAATGAGCGGATCATGGCATAGGCAACCGGCTCCGATCGTTGAGCGCCAATGTGGCGCGATGCTAGCGGGGGACGTGAGGTGTCTGGCAAGCGGCTTCCCCGGAAAACGGCCCGGCTGCGTGCCGGTCCGGGCCCTATGAATGACCTGTCCCTTTATTGAATTCCCCCGGTATTCCGGTGGTCCTTTCCTGCTTTTCCGGGATCTCCATGCGGCTTGACTCCGATCAAGGTCAGCCCGGCGTCGCGACCTAGTCTGCCGCCGCACCATGCATTCCGAAACCGTCCAGATCACCGACCCGAACGGGTTCAATACGCAAGATCCTGCATGATTCCCACGATATCTCCGTCCGTCGCGGAAACCGTTCGTCCGCTGCGGACCGGCTGGGGAAGCGCCCTGGCCCGCTTCAGCATGGCGGCCCTCGTCTTCGAGGCAGTGTCCGGCCTGGCGGTGACCTTCCTCCCATTTCTGCCAGCGGCGCAATGGACGGTGCTTGTCCACACCGCGGTCGGGGCGCTGACGCTGCTGCCGGTGGCCGTCTACTGCGCGCGGCACGTGGAGGATTACAGGTGTCGTCCGTGGTCGCAGGTGACGCTGCTGGGCTGGGTGGCGTTTGTGTTGCTGGCTGTGGTTTCCGGGTCGGGGGTGGTGTTGACCGTCGAGGCGTTGGCGGGGGTGCGGACGTCGGCGGTTTGGCGTCAGGTCCACCTGATATCGACGTACGGGATGCTCGTGGGGTTGGTGCCGCACATGGTGTTGGTGTGGATGAAGCAGCGGCGTGGCATGGGGCAGGTGGTGCGCGTTGAGCGCGGTTTCTTCGGGTCGTCGATGGCCTCCCTGGTGGTGGGGGGCGGGGTGTGCGCGGGGTTGGCGGGGATCTATTCGGGAGTGCATTACGTGAACCAGTTCCCGTCGGACTACAGTTTCCTGTACGGCACGAACCGGCCGTTTGCGCCGAGCCTGGCCCGGACCGACACCGGGGGTGCGTTTGATTCCCGGTCGCTGGCGGGGTCGCGGGCGTGCGGGACGGCGGGGTGCCACGACGAGATCGTCAAGGAATGGCTGCCCAGCGCGCATCGGTATGCCGCGATGGACAAGGTTTTCCTGGGGATCCAGGAGGTGATGGCGAAGCAGAACGGGGCCGAGTCGACGCGTTACTGTGGAGGCTGCCACGATCCGATCTCGCTCTTCAGCGGGGCCAAGAATCTCTTCTCCGAGAGCCTGACCGGGCAACACGGTTACCAGGAGGGCATCTCCTGCCTGGCCTGCCACGCGATTCGCGAGACCGACGTGAAGGGAAACGCGAACTACACCGTCACGCAGCCGAGGGAGTACCTCTGGCAGTGGGCCACCAACGGCCCGGCCCGACAGGTGCGCGACTTCCTCATCCGCAGTTATCCGGCCGAGCACAGCCGGCTCGCGAAGCGCTCGTTCAAAAAGCCCGAGTACTGCGCCGCGTGCCACAAGCAGTTCATCGACGCCGAGGTCAATCGCGTCGGCTGGGTCCAGCTCCAGAACCAATACGACAACTGGGCCGCCAGCCACTGGAACAAGAAGGGCGACGCCCGCCACACCGTCGAGTGTCGCGAATGCCACATGCCTCTCGTGGATTCCCACGACCCCGCCTCGGGGGATTCCTTGGATTACAATCGTACGCCCTCCGACCGGAAGCACCGCAGCCATCGCTTCGTCGCCGCCAACACGCTCATCCCATCCGCCCAGCGTGACCAGCTCGAGGGCTGGAAGACGCACTTCGACCTCACCGAAACCTGGCTTCGTGGCGAAGCGGCCATTCCCGAGATCGCGGACAAATGGTCCGCCGGCCCGATCGTGAAGGTGACTCTCAGCGCTCCGACCACGATCCGGCTGGGTGAGGAAATCCCGCTCCGCGTGGTGATGGCGTCGAACAAGGTCGGCCACGATTTCCCGACGGGCCCGCTCGACATCATCCAAAGCTGGCTCGAAGTGACGGTGACCGATCCGGCTGGCGCGGTGTTCTGGACGTCCGGGAAACGGAACGCGAAGAACTTCCTCGAGCCCGGCACGTTCCTCTTCAAGGCCGAACCGGTGGATCAGCACGGCAATCTCATCGACCGCCACAATCTCTGGGAAATGGTCGGCGTCCGCTTCCGTCGCGCGCTGTTTCCGGGCTACTCGGACACCGTCACATTTTCGGTGCCCTGCAGTGGGGCGCTCGCGCAGTCCACGAATTCGCCGCCCAAGGACGGTCCGATGGAGATCCCGACGCAAGCCGTCCCGGCGCCCGCGGTGGCCGGCGACTACCGTGTCGATGTCGCGCTCAACTACCGCAAGGTCGACCAGTTCCTGCTGAACTTCCTGTTCGGCGAGACCAACAAGCTGACGTCGCCGGTGACCGAGATCGCGCGCGCCACGACCGTGGTCAAGGTCCAGGCGCGCACCCAGGCCGCCGCTGGCGTCGTGAGTCCTGCCAGTCTCGTCGCGAACGCTTCGCCGGGCCGATGAACACCCCGATGTCGCCGCGACGCCGGCGCCTGATCCAGACCGGCGCCGTTCTTGGCGCCGTCGCAATCCTCGCCGCGGTCGGTCTGGTGTGGCGGACCTCCCATCAACGTCCGTCCGGGTACCGTCCTGACGAGCAGCCCGACGACATCACCAGCGAACTCGCAAAGGCTCTGCCACCGGACGCGCCCAAGCCGCGGTTGGCAGACGTGACGCAGCAGGGCGGCCTCGCGGCGTTCAGGAACTTCGCCGGTCACCGCACATCCCAATTGCCGGAAGACATCGGGCCTGGCCTGGCCTGGGGGGATTTCGACAATGACGGCGACGACGATCTCCTGCTGGTCGGCGCGGGTGGCGGCATGGATCAACCGGAGGACCAGCTGCCTCGCTCCGTGCTTTTCGAGAATCTCGGGGATGGGACTTTCCGCGAGGTCGCGGGGTTTCCCGAGACCCGGATCCGGGGGACGGGCGTGGCCTGGGGCGATTATGACGGGGACGGCTACCTCGATGTCGTCGTCGTGGGATACAACGCGATCCGGCTGTTCCACAACGAGCGTGGCACGGGGAAGTTCACGCGCGACGTGCGGCTGCCGGATCTCAAGGGGTTCTGGTCGGGCGTGGCGTGGGGGGACTTCGACAACGACCGGCGTCTTGATCTGCACGTCTGCAATTACGTCGACTATGCGACCACCGACGCCGACCGGGGGCGTGTGTCAGACCAGGTTGGAACAGCGGTGCCGTACACCTTGAACCCGGCGGCGTTTCCCGGGGGCCGCAACGCGCTGTTCCACCAGCTTCCCGACGGCACCTTCACGAACGTGGCGGCGGCGCTGAAGATCGAAAACGTCGAGGGTCGGAGCCTGGGCGCCGTGTGGCACGACTTCGACCAGGACGGGTGGCTCGACCTGTATGTCGCGAACGACGTCTCTGACAACGTGCTGTTCCATAATGTCGGCGGGCGCTTCGAGGACATCAGCCATCCCGCGTGGGTGGCGGATTACCGGAGCGCGATGGGCTTGGCGGTCGGTGATTTCGACCGGGACGGCGACGACGATCTGCACATCACACACTGGGTGGCGCAGGAGAACGCGCTGTACGAGAACATGCTCGCCGACCTCAACGGCTTCTCGGCAAAGCCAGGCGTTCAGCGGCCTGCTCCAGCGTCCGCATCGGCGTCCCCATCGACGAACCGGCAGGCCCTGCGATTCGTGGACATCGCGGACCAGAAAGGGCTGGGGCAGATCGCCCTGCCGGTCGTGGGCTGGGGCACGGAGTTCGTCGATCTCGACCAGGACGGCTGGCTCGACCTGCTCGTGGCGAATGGCAGCACGATCGAGATGGATGGGCCGCCGCCGAAGAAGCTGCAGCCGCAGGAATCGTTCCTTTTCTGGAATCGCCGCGGGGAATCGTTCCACAACCTTGCGCCGCTGATCGAGGGATTGCGGACCCCGCATGTGAGCCGCGGCCTGGCCTGCGCGGATTTCGATGGTGACGGCGACATGGATTTCGCGATCGCGGACCTGGGGGAGGGCGTCCGGTTGTATCGGAACGATTTCCCAGGCGGACATTGGCTGAAGGTTCGGTTGCGATCTCGGAATGCGGCCGGAGTGGCGAACGGGTTTGGCGAAGGTTCGACCGCGATCGCGTGGCTCGGCGGGGTGCCCCTGCGACGGTCGGTCTCGAGCGTGAGCTATCTCTCGCAGTCCAGCCACACCCTCCACTGGGGCCTGGGCGCATCGAACAGGCTGGATCGCTTCGAGGTGCGCTGGCACGCCGGCGGAACCAACAGGATCGAGGGTCTCGAGCCGGATGCGTTCTATGAGGTGCTCGAAGGCGAGAACGTCGCGCGAAGAATCGGCGCCGCGCATGCGTCGGGTGCCGCGTCATTGAACGTGGACAGGACCGCGACCGCGGCTGTGCCTGTGCCGGATGGGCGCAATACGTCGATCACCCCGGCCGACAAGGTCCGCGTCGTGCAGTTCTGGGCGCGTGAGCGGGCCGCGATGGACGCGATGAAGGTGGACCGCGACAACGTCCGGGCGGTGGCGCTGTTCCGCGAGGCGATCGAGTTGAACCCGGCCCACGAGGACTCGCGCTACTACCTCGGACTTTGTCTCGCGAGCCAGGGTGATTTCGCCGGTTCCATGGAAGCGTTGGCGGGGTTGCAGAAACTGAACCCGAGCAGTCATCGGGCGTGGCAGCAGTGGGGCGTCGTGCGTGCGTTGTGCGCGAAGTCAGCGCTCGACTACCAGGCGGCGGAGCAGGCCCTGCTCAAGGCGCAGGCATTGAACCCCGAGGAAACCGGCGCGTTGCTGGTGCTGGGCGAGGTGGCGCTGTTGCGTGGCGACCGCCTGCTCGCCGAGGACCGGCTCGCCGCGGCGACGCGCACGAACCCGAAGGCGGTCGGGGGCTTCTTCCTCCGCGGCTATCTCGCCTGGAAACGCGGTGATGCCACGGCGGCGCGGGATCTCCTCGAGCAATCACGCAAGGCCCTCGGTCCTGATTGGCAGCCCAAGGGGACGACCAGCGAAGGCGACGTGAAGCACAAGCAGCACGTCGATGCCACCCCTCTCGCCGCCTGTTGGGAATCGTGGGATGGCGGAATGGAACCCGAGACAGCCTTCGTGAAATTGGAGGAGCGACTGGGACGAAAAGCTCAGTAAAAGCTGGTCCAGTTGCCGTAGTGTCGCCACCAGCTGTGTTGCATGATCGCGAAACCGAAGGTCCAGCGCTGGCTGTAATACGCGCGAAGGTCCTCGTTGTTGGAGATGGGGCGCTTCGCGTTCTTCTGGAACCACGCCTGCGCCTCGGACAGTTCGGAAGGGCGCGAGGGGCAGAAGAAAACGGGCGGCGATCTGAGGCGCGGCGCCGAGGAATGGACGCCTTCCGAAGCGTGGTTCATGGGAGTGTCCGCAGGCTATTCGCCGCGATCTTCCGCGCAACGTGAAATGCGGCGGGCCCCCAGTCCGGGGCTTTCCTGCAATTCACCCCAAAAGAACCGACATCGCGCATCTTTCCCTTAATCTGATCGCAAGCATGAACGCGTCTTCCAGCTCCCGTCGTGACTTTCTCAAAACCTCCGGAACGATTGCTGCCGCCGCCGCATTCACCCGGGCCATCGAGGTGGGCGCCCACGCCGGAGAGGATGGCACGATCGACATCGCCATCGTCGGCTGTGGCGGCCGCGGCACGGGCGCGGTGGCAAACGCCCTGGCGACGGCCGGACCGACGCGACTGATCGCGATGGGCGATGTCTTCGCGGACCGCATGAAGGGCAGCTTCGAAACCCTTCAAAAGCAGTATCCGGAAAAAGTCCAGGTGCCGGCGGACCAGCAGTTCATCGGGTTCGATGCATTCAAGAAGGTCATCGACAGGGTGCCGAAGAACGGGGTGGTGATCCTGACGACCCCGCCCGCATTCCGGCCCATCCACCTGGAGTACGCGGTGGAGAAGGGGGTGAATGTGTTCATGGAGAAATCGTTCGCGGTCGACGCCCCGGGCATCCGGCGCATCCTGCGCGCGGGCGAGGCGGCGAAGCAGAAGAACCTCAAGATCGCCGGCGGCCTGATGAGCCGCCACTCGAAGCCGCTCGAGGAATGCGTCAAGCAGATCCATGATGGAGCCATCGGCGACGTGATCACCACCTACGCCTACCGGATGCACGGTGGCGTCGGTTTTGCGCCGAAGCGCCAGGGCGAATCCGAGCTCGCGCACCAGATCCGGAACTATTCGAACTTCACCTGGGTGAACGGGAGCTTCCTGCTCGACTGGCTGATCCACAACCTCGACGTCTCCTGCATGGTGAAGAATGGCTGGCCGGTGTCGGTCCAGGGCCAGGGCGCCCGGCGCATGCGGACCGAGCCGGATCAATTGTTCGACCAGTACATGGCGGAGTACACGTTCGCCGACGGCTCGCGCCTGGTCGCCGAGGGTCGGCACATGAACAAGTGCCACGATTATTGGGGCTGCGTGGTGCATGGCGCGAAAGGCTCGGCCGAACTCGGCGAGGGCGTCTCCAAGCCGCGCATTTTCCGAAGCCACCTGCAGACCACCGAGAACGTCACCTGGCAGTGGCGCGGCGCCGCCCACAATGCCTACCAGGAGGAGTGGGATCTCCTCATGGACTCGATCCGCAACGACAAACCTCACAACGAGGCCGAGCGCTGCGCCAAGGCCGCCATGGTCGGCATCATGGGCCGCATGGCCATCGAGTCCGGCAAACGCCTCACCTGGGACGAGGCCCTCGCCTCGAACGTCGAACTCGCGCCCGGCCTCGAAAAGATCAATGGGATCGACGCCCCGGCCCCGGCCCAACCCGATGCCAGCGGGCACTATCCCATCCCGACTCCCGGACAGGACGGGATCGTTTAAAGGAGGACAACCATGAATCGACGCCAATTCATCCAGGCTGGTTCCGCGCTCCTCACGGGCGGGGTGGTTGCCGCCGGTTGTGCCGGCCGCTCCGGCACGCGGTTCCGATGGTCGACGTCCTCGATCCATTTCAAGTCGCTGCCCTTCGAGCAGGCGTGCGAGCGGATCGCATCGCTGGGCTTCGAGGCCATCGACGTCTGGTGCGCGTACGAGCAGTGCCCGCACCTGGATGATGTCCTGCAGCGGTTGGGGCCCGATGGATTGAAGGCGGTGCTGGCGACGCATCGGCTGAAGCTCTTCGCGTTCTCGACCTACGTGGGCGGCTATCCGAAGTACGCCAAGCTCCTCGGCGCGGCCGGCGGGGGCGTTGCGGTCCAGAGCAGCGCGGGGCCTTGTCTTCCTTCGGAACTGACCGCACGCATGCGGACGTTCTTCGAGGGATTGAAGCCGCAGGCGGAGTTGGCGGCGCAGCAGAAGTCCCTGCTGGCCATCGAGAATCACGGCCAGTCGTTGCTCGACGGGCCCGACTCATTCAAGGCGTTCGTCGACCTCAATCCCTACCCGAGTGTCGGGGTCGCGCTCGCGCCTTATCATCTTCAATCGTTGAAGGCCTCCGTGCCGGACGTGATCCGCACCGCGGGGAGGCAGCTGCTCTTTTTCTACGCGTGGCAGAACGCGCCGGGCACCGGCCAGCTGCCGGGCCATGGACCCGTCGATTTCGCGCCGTGTCTGCAGGCGCTGGCGGATGTCAGGTACGGCGGTTACGTGAACCCGTTCATGCACGGCCACGTCGAGCCCGAGGTCATGACGGCCGCGCTGACAAAATCATTGAAGTACCTCAAGGGAATTGCGTGAACCTTGACCCGAAACCCGAAAGGCCTGCCCCCATGAATGATCGTCATCCCATACCCTCCACACGTCGTGATTTCCTCAAATCCTCCGCCACCGTTGCGACCGCTGCGGCGTTGACCCGGGCCATCGAGATCGGCGCCCATGCCGCGGGCCAGGACGGGAGCATTGACGTCGCGGTTGTCGGCTGTGGCGGCCGCGGCTCCGGTGCGGTTGCCAACGCCCTGTCCACGCAGGGACCGGTCCGGCTCGTGGCGATGGCCGACGTGATGGAGTCACGGCTGAAGGCCAGCCACGAAAGCATCAAGAAGCAGTTTCCGGAAAAGACACAGGTCACGCCAGACAAGCAGTTCCTGGGGTTCGACGCGTTCAAGAAAGCGATCGACGCGCTGCCGAAGAACGGCCTGGTGATCCTCGCAACTCCAGCGGGGTTCCGCCCCATCCACTTCGAGTACGCGGTTCAGAAGGGCGTGAACGTGTTCATGGAGAAGTCGTTCGGTGTGGACGCGCCCGGCCTGCGCCGGGTGCTGCGCGCCGGTGAGCTCGCGACCCAGAAGAACCTCAAGGTGGCCACCGGCCTGATGTGGCGTCATGACAAGCCCCGGCAGGAGGTCATCCGCCGCATCCATGACGGCGCCATTGGCGAGGTGGTGCTGCTCCGGACGTATCGCATGCACGGCGCGGTGGGCTTCAATCCGCGGCGCCCCGGTGAGTCGGAGCTCTCGCATCAGATCCGGAACTACAGTTGCTTCAACTGGCTCAACGCATCGTTCTTCGTGGACTGGCTGATCCACAACATCGACGTGTGCTGCTGGGCCAAGAACGCGTGGCCGGTCTCCGCGCAGGGCCACGGCGCGCGCGTCGCCCGCACCGACAACGACCAGATGCTCGACGACTACGTGGTCGAATACACCTTCGCCGACGGCACCAAGCTCCTCGCCCAGGGGCGCCACATCAACGGTACCTTGGATGTCTTCAGCGACATGGCCCATGGCTCGAAGGGATCCGCGTTGCTGATGGAGAGTCTGTCGGCCCCGAAGCCGCGCCTCTATTCGGGACACGTGCAGACCCCCGAACACGAGGTCTGGCGTTGGAAGGGCGAACCTTGCGAGCCGTATCAGGTCGAGCACGACGAATTGTTCGACGCGATCCGGAACGACAAGCCGTACAACGAGGTCGAGCGCAGCGTGAAGTCCTGCCTCGTTTCCATCATGGGCCGGATGGCCGCCGAATCCGGGCAGTCCGTGACCTATGAACAGGCGCTCGCGTCCAACGTGGAGGTCGCTCCCAACCTTGAGCGCATCCAGAGTCTCGACGATCCGGCACCCATCCTGGCCGGACCGGACGGCAGGTATCGGGTGCCCGTACCCCCACAAACAGGGGCCTTCTGAACCCGCTGAGGGGCGACTCGTCGCCGCTTTGCATGCCGGGGCCGTCGAACCAGGTGTCGATTGGGCCCCGGCTGTCCGCTGGGCTGGTGCGGGCACATCTGATTTGAGAAAGGCTTGACGGCAACTGGATAAGGGTCCGACTAGGATGTGCCTATGAATTCGACCCGGTCCCTCCGCCGTTGCGCTGGCCTCCTCCCCACACTCGTGGCCGTGCTCCTCTGCACTTGCGCAACCCGCACTCCGGCCGCAGACGGCACGGCTCCCGGGGTTCCCGAAACCCGATCCCAGCAGGCCCGGCCGGGTCAGAATTTTGACGGGCCCCCACCGCCGCCGTTTGGCAACGATTTCGGCCCGGGCGGTCCGGGAGGGTTTCGTGGACCGGGAGGACCCGGTGGCATGGGGGGAGTTCAACCGAAGCAGGAGTTGGTCGGGAAGTTCGACAAGGATGGAGACCACCGGTTGAACGCGGTGGAGCGTAAAGCTGCGTTGGAATTCCTCCAGAAGGACGGTGGTGGAGGTCGCCGACGCCGTGGTCCTGGCGGTCCCGGCGGCCCGCGCGGTGGGGGTGCCAACGAGGAGCCGGCGAAGCCCGGACCCAAGGTGGCGCCCGCCGACGTGAAGTCCTACCCGGGTGCGGCGCTGTACGACGTGGGGACGCTGCGGACGTTCTTCTTCGAGTTCGAGAATGAGGATTGGGAGAAGGAGATGTCGGCGTTCAAGGGCACGGACATCGAGTTGTCGGCGAAGCTCACCGTCGACGGAAAAGTGTACCCTGACGTCGGTGTGCATTTCCGGGGGATGTCGTCGTTCATGATGGTCGGCGAGGGACGCAAGCGCTCGCTCAACCTGACCATGGACTTCGTCCACAAGGGTCAGGACATCGGTGGCTATCGATCGCTCGAGTTGTTGAACTCGCACGAGGATCCCTCGTTCCTTCGAGCCGTGCTCTCCTATCAGGTCGAGCGGGACTATCTGCCCGCCTCGAAGGCCAACTTCATCCGGGTCGTGATCAACGGTGAGAGCTGGGGCGTCTACGTGAATGCGCAGCCCTTCAACAAGGAATTCATCCGCGACTGGTATGGCACGACCCAGGGGGCGCGCTGGAAAGTCCCCGGGAGCCCGAACGGCAGGGGGAGCCTCGCCTACATCGGCGACGACGTGAGCGCCTACAAGCGCATCTACGACCTGAAATCGAAGGAAGACCCGAAGGCGTGGGCTGCCCTCATCCATCTCTGCAAGGTCCTTGCCGAAACTCCCACCGAACAACTGGAGGAGGCCCTCAAGCCGATCCTCGACATCGACGGTGCGCTGAAGTTCCTCGCGTTGGAAAATGTGATGATCAACAACGACGGGTACTGGGTTCGCAGCAGCGACTATGTCCTGTACGCGGACGCGAAGGGCGTGTTCCACGTTTTACCGCGGGATTCGAACGAGACATTCGTGCGTCCGGGAGGTCCGGGCGGACCCG
>CAIMTB010000475.1 GCA_903844265.1 uncultured Verrucomicrobiota bacterium | reverse complement strand
GACCTCGAGGAGGATGTGGAAGTGGTTGTGCATGATGGCGAAGGTGAGGACGCGGACGCGGCAGAAGCGTTCACATTCGCGGAGGAGGGAGACGAAGTGGTCTTTTTCGGTGGGTCCGAAGATGGGGCGTTTGTCGACGATGCGGGAGAGGCAGTGATAGAAGGCGCTGGGCCTGTCGTTGGGAAGCTTGAGACGACGCGCACGCATGGACGGAAGAAAGGGGAGGGGAGGTAGCAAGTCAAGCATATAAAAGACCTGGCCCTTTATAAATGTAGAAGCCTATAAAAGACCCGTCCCTTTATAAAGGTAGAGGTTGCCCTACCACCCACAACTCGGGGATCACGGTAGCCGGACTGGTAAGCGGCACGCCGCTTGACACCGTGCCGGCTCGGGGTGGGAATGAGGTTCCTGATCCCATGGAGATTTGCCTTTCAAGACGGGGCGTTCGTCGGGCGTTTACGCTGATCGAGCTGTTGGTCGTGGTGGCCATCATCGCCATTCTCGCCAGCCTGCTGCTGCCGGCGCTGGGACGGGCCAAGGCGAAAGGGAAAGCCGTCCAGTGCCTGAACAACCTCAAGCAGATGGGCCTGGCCATGCTGATGTACTCCGACGATTCGGACGGCTATATCCCGCGCGGCAACGGCCATCCCTGGTTCTTGGCCTATATGCCCTATATGCCGGAGGGCGGCACGGCGAAGGATTTTCGTGCGGTTAGGATATATCGGTGTGCCGGGTATCCCGACACCGATTGGCGCCGCCGCCAGATCATCACCTATGTGATCAACGCATGGAAATTCACAGGACCCAAGGACAAGGTCGGTTCCGAACAGGAAGGACCTTCGAGGATCACGGCGTTTGAGATCCCCAGCGATACCATCCATCTGACGGATAACGAGAACGGGGCCTGGCGGCCGATTGTCACGGGCTACCAGGACGCAATCACCGACCTGAACGATATCTGGTCCCCCGCGCACCTCCCCTACAGTGAGGGGAGCACCGTGCGCCGTCTGAACCCCGAACGCAGGGTCGCCGCAGGCCGCCACAATGAGGGAGTAAATTCGGTCTTTCTCGACGGACACGCCCGCTACCTCAAGTCGCGCGCCATCGTCACCGACCTGTGGCGCGAAGTCCGCAGCGGGGGCTGACGAATTCCCGTGGGCCGGCGCCCTCCATCAAGGCGCGATTCGATGGAGGGAGCTACCTCGTCACACGGAGGCGATAGAAGTGCTGGGAGCTTGTCGATGTGTTGATGTCAAACGAAAGGCTTGGGCCCGTGGCCACCGTCTCCGTGCCGAACGGAGTCCACGGTCCGCCCTCGAGGGTGTCACGGGTCTCGAGTTGGTAGCGAAGGCCGGGCTGGGTTGCGGCGACCAACGCGAACGTCTCCGCTGCGCGCTGGGTCCAGGACAGCGAAGGCGTGGGGAGCTCGGGGCGACACGTGTTGGCTGTCCCGGGAGAGGACGGGTCGATGGGAAGAATCGTGGCGGAGCCATCGGGGCAGCGGCCCTCGCTCACGTCGCTGGCTTGTGGGCCGAACGTGACTGAGTCCACCGTCGTGCCGTCCGGGGCGAAGAGGCCGATGGCTTCACCCTGTGCCGACAGTTGAAAATTGACGTGGAGCTCGGGTCGGCCGGGAAGGTTTTCCTCCGGTTGATTGTCCGCCCAGACCAGGAGATGTCCGCCCGGAGGGATGATATAACCCGCGGGGATGAGAAACTGGGAGCGGTTGGCAAGTGAGTCGGTGAGATAGAACCCCTGAAGATCGGCGGGTGAGCTGCCGGCGTTGTAGAGTTCGAACCAGTCATCGTAGCGCGGGGCTGGGCCGGAGAGATCCGCGAGGGTCTTTGTATTGGAGGCCATCCATTCGTTGACGAGGACGGCGGGCGATGGGGGTAGGGCTCCGGTGTAGCGCACTGTGGCGGTCACCGTGAGGCCGGGCAGGGGTTGGCCGTCCACGCCGAGTCCTGCCAGGGCGACCTCGTTGGTGCTGTGGAGCAGGGGGATGGATGCGGACCAGTTCGTGACCGAGGTCCAGGTCACGGGAATATCGACGCCGTTGAGCTGGAGTGTCTTCACCTGGATGGGCGCGGTTCCCTTGAGGGTGATCGGGCTGGTGGTGGTGGTGAGCTGGGAGGCTCCGGACAGTGTGAATTCAGCGGCGACCTTTTTGAGTTCGGCGATGAGCGCGGTGCGGCGGTCTCGGAACCAGGTCTTGACCGCGTTGGGTGGAGTGAGTGTCTGGCCGTCGCAGACTTTCACGCCGTTCGCAAGGTAGGAGGCATACCTCGCGTCCATGAGCGGCTCACAATTCGCTGCGAGGAGGGGGCCGTCGACGGCGGTCTTGACGGCTCGATAGTAGGCCCGTCGGAAGGGGGGGTGGGCGTACATCCGGGTCACCGTGGGATCGCTGCTCACGAACAGTGGGGCGAGTTTGGCGGTGTAATCGGACTTGTAATTCACCGATGCGAGCATGAGCCAGTCCAGGTCGAACATGTAGATCTGCCATTTTCCGTTCTGGGGTTTGTAGATGTACATGTTCTTGGGGATATCATGGCCCCAGCTGTCGAAGTTGATGATGATATGTTCCGCCGCGAAGATCCCCATCCATTCCTCGATGTCGACCAGTGACTCGGTGCGCGAGGTGTAGGGTTCCGGGCCTGCGGCGTTCAGGGCATCCACGAGAGCGAAGATGTTCGTGTAATCGTTGGGGTTGTTCACGGCCCGCTTGTTCCAGTTCCAGCGATAGCGGGCGGTCTTCTTCACCCCGCCTGTCGTGTTGAAAACCTGGAGCGTCGGCATCGGGTCGGCGACAAGGTTGCCGGAGTCGTCGAAATCGAAGGCGCGGTCCACCTTGTAAAAATCGCCGTTGGAATCGCCCGGGACCCAGGCCTTGAGGAATTCAGAGGCGGGTTGGTTGACCGCCTCGAAGATGGAGCCGCGCTGCTCGTCGGTCACGCCGTTGACATGAAGCCGGATGGGGTAGCGATGACAGGTAGGGAGCCCCATCCTGCCGGCGAGCCAATACGCCATCTGCTCCTGCATCGCGGTCGACTCATTCCCGTGACCGCCAGGCCAGTCGAGGACGATGTCGGTGCTTCCGAGGAGGGCGTCGTCGGCCGGGACGGAGACGCTGTAGCCGCAACGGCCGCAGTCGGGGCCGCAGTAACCCGGGGCGATGTAGGGACTGCCGGCGTAGAGGGCTACCGCGTTGTAGATCACGCGCTGGTTGCCCAGCACGAACGTGACGTCGATGGGGCTGTTGTCGAGGTGGTTCCGTGACCTCCAGTAGTTGTAGTTGGCCTGGGTCATCCAGATCCTGTAGACGGGAAGGTTCCCCGTGGGTTGCAACTCGCCGAAGCGGACCAGGCATTCGCCGAGCGGCGCGGCGGGGAACTGCGAAGCGACGCCGAGTCCGTCGACCGCCTCGACCCTGAAGACGGCGGTGGTCCCGGTGGGTTGGCCGGGAATTGTGCCGGTGTAGGTCCCGTCATCTGGGATCGTGTCGCCGCCGGTGCCATCGTCGGTCATGGCGACAGTCTTGTAAGTCGTGGCGGGGTCGAGCCGGTAGATGAGCCGGACCGCCGTGGGGCGGTGGCTGAAATCGACGCGGGCGGTGACTCGGACATCCTGTCGGTCGGCGGGTAGCACCGGGGAATGGACGACGTCGCTGAGGGTGGGTGGTGCGGAGGCCAGGGCGCGGCTGTTCCGCGTGCCGGGAGTGCCGGAGCAGGAGGGGAGATTGAGGTTGGCGGCGGCTTCGACCCAGTTGCCGCGGATCCGGAAGAGGATGCTCGGGGAGCCCTTGAGCCATCGGACCTTGGCGCGGATGGTCACGGTGGTGTTGGCCGTGACCTTGGAGGACAGCCTGGTTCGGACGCGGTTCACCTGATTGTCTCCGCGCTCCACGGCGCGGAGGTGGAAGGATTGCCCGCCATTGTAACCCTCCGTGGTTTCGAGGCTCGACCGATTCATCGTTCCTTCGGCGACCCAGCCGTTCGCGCCCGCTTCGAAGGTGCTGTTCGCGACAAGGTTGACGCCCTGGGCGTTCAAGACCTGGACGTCGTCGATGAGAGCCTCACCGGCGCTTTGGAGGAGGACCTGGAGTGAATCGCCGGTAGTGCTGCCATTGTCGGCGGTGCCTGAGGCGGTGATGACGGTCCAGGTCGCCTTGCCGGTATCGTCGCTGTCGGCCCAGTTGGCGGGAAGCTGGGGATCTGCGTCGGGGTGGATAAGTTCCATGCTGCTGCCGCCGCCCGCGGACCATTGGCCCCAGCGGCCGGCGTCCTTGTAGGTGACTTCGGCGACCACGCAGAGGATCGAGTTGGTCGAGGGTTGGCCGCCGGCCGGGTCGGGTCGGGTGAGCAGCTCAGGGCGGGCCAGGGCGAGGCGTTCGCCGGCGTGCGCGAGGGTTCCCTGGAAATCCCCGAGGATGGCTGCGGGCCCCAGGGAAGGGTTGGCGGCGCGAAGGCGTGCGGCGTTGCGGCCGACGACGAGATAGGCCCTGGGGGCGATGAGCGTGTTGGTCGGGAAGGTGAACCTGATCCCGGCCACGAATTGCCAACCGCCGACGTCGATCGTCCGGGTGCCGCGGTTGAACAGTTCGACAAACTGGTCGTCGTCGAGGCCGGAGACGGGGTGGTGATGGATTTCGTTCAGGACGATGTCGCCGAGGAAGCGGGTTGCGTTTGAGGATCCTGGGCTTGGCGACGCCAGCGGCCGCCAGGCAGGCGATCCATCGGGACAACGCCCGAAGGTCAAGCCGTCGGACTGCGCCTCATAGCGGACGGCGTCGAGCACCCGGTTGCCGGAAGGATTGCGGAGATACAGGGTTCCGCCGGACGCCTGGAGGGCGAAGCCGAGCTTGTCCTGGTCGAAGGCCACGTGGCCCCGCGGGGGAAGGAGGGTTCCGCCGGGCACGATATAGAGATCCAGGCCGGGGTCGTCGGTGAGGACGCAGCCTGAGATGTCGAGTGGACCGTTGGAGTGGTTGTAGAGTTCGACAAAGTCCGCGGGTCCTGACTCGGAGTGGGCCAGGAACTCATTGAGGACCAGGGAGCGCAGGGGTTCGGGGTCCAGGGTGTCGAGGTGGCCGGGGGAACCGCCCACCCGGTCACTCGCGGCCCAGGCTCTCGGGTCGTTTTCACCGAACGATGGATGCGAGAGGACCAGGGAATGTCCGGCACCGTCGGCGGAGGCCGGCCACGGGGGCGCGCTGTCGTAGTTGACCTCAAGCAGGATGGCCCCGGCGGGGTTGCGGAATTGTATCCTGCCGGAGTTATTCGGAAGGGAGCCGGAGTAGGGTCCAAGAACTCCGGTGAGTGAGTAAGCCGACTGCAGGTCGGATGGGGATCGAGCCACGACCAGGCAAGCGCCTCCGGGAATGACGGTAGGGTCAGGAAAGGTGAAATGCACATCGCCGTCGATCCGGCAGCCGCTGATGTCCTCGGGAATGCCGGTGGTGTTGAGCAGTTCGACGAATTCGAGTTGTGGCAATGTTGCGGCTCCGGGAGTCACACCCGGGAAGCCGGCGTGGGTTCCGGGGTGATAATGGATCTCAGAAATGACCAGGCCGGTCTTGCGATTGCTTTGACCGAAGGCCTCGAGAGTAGGCGGGTTGTCTTCGGCCGTGGGGTTGACCACGTCGGACAGGTCGCGGAACGACGCTTTCGAGGTCTGCGCCGGGTTGTGACTGGCAACCGCGAACCCGAGGTAGGGCTGCCCCGAGAAGCTCAGGGTCGCGGAACCGAGCAGGGACCACGCCTGCCCGTCGCGAGAAGCGAACCCGGTGACCAGATTTCCAGCGCGCTTCAGTCGAAGCCAGGTGTTGGGGAAATTCACCGGGTAGGATCCGGACTGGGAGGCGGCGGAGGCATCGGTGGCGCGGGACCGGAACGCGGCGCCTGAAATCCCGGGCGTGGCGAACACGAAGGCGAAGCGGCTTCCGGAGGTCGTGGAATGGCGCAACATCAGGCCTGCCTCGCTCCAGGAATCGGGGCCCACCAGGTCCGCGACGCGCACGCGGACGTCGAAATCGCCGATCCTTGGACGCAGGCCGAACTGGAATTGGTCCGAAATACCGAGGGTGCCAGCGCCACCTCCGATGAGGTCATAACCGCCAGGGACGGCCAGGGTGGATCCAGGCGGGGTGGCACCGCCGATGTCGGTGGACGAGTAACTTCGGGCGGTGAAATCGGCCTTCGAGTCGGCCGCCACGGGTGAGAGGCCCGTGCAGGCGTCGGTGAGATGGTTCGCGATGACCGAGTAGGTCGTGCCTTCGGATTGGATGGCGGTCGTGAGCAGGATGTCGCCGGGATCGGCGCCAGGTCTGGCGGAGGTTACGGCGAGAGGTCCGTTGGGGCCGGCTATCTGGAAGTTACCTGGGTTGGTGGCGCCCTGGACCGCGATGGGCTTGGAGAAAGTGAGTTTCACGGCGGTCAGATCGCCGTCGTGCACGATGCCCAGCAGCGCGGGTGGGACGGGGTCGGGAGCCACCCGAAGGATCGCGTTTCGGCTGGTGACGGTGTTGGTTTGGCTGGCGGTGATGTTGCTCGCGGTGACCGTGAACACCGTGCCGTCATCCGACAGCGCCACTGCGGGGAGGATGAGGCTGGCCTGGGTTGCGCCGGGGATCGCGGCACCGTTTCGGTACCACTGGAACCGGTAGGGCGGCGTGCCGTCGATGCCGATGCGGAATTCAGCGGTGGAACATGCGGTGGTGGTCAGGTCCGGGGGTTGGTTCGTGAGGAGGATCGGGCCTGGATGGAACAGGGGGAAGGCGCCCGGCGCGGCGGTGATGGAAGGAAGACCCGCGGCCTTGATCAGGATGTAATCGACATCGAACTCCGAGGTGCCGGCCGAACTGCCGGCCGTTATTCCGGCGAGGCCGGTGCGGATCGAGCGCGACGGTATGTAGTCGTAGGTCAACCAGGTGGCCGGCTCCGGAGTGAGTCCGTCCGCGGGCCATATCTTGGCGAAGACGTCCGAGGCGGCACCTTGGGCTGGGGCATCGGGTTCCTGGCGAAGCCGCAGCCAGTACCAGGTATTCGTCTTCCACGGAAACGCCTGCGCGGGCCCCCAGGCACGGAAATCATCGAGGAGAGAGACGTGCGGGCCGCTCTGCCCGTTGAGCGGCCCGTCACGGAAATGCAGGTTGATGCCCTGGCTGGACGTGGGATCGACGCCGACGCCGATTCCACCGCGGGCGGGATCGCCGGTTCCAAACTGGTTGACCCGGATCCGCGCGAGCACCTCCTGGGTCGTGCCGTCGTATCGCGCGCCGGCATAGAGCAGGTGGTTGGGATCACCGCCGGTGGTGCTCACGTGCAGCACGCCGTCCGAGACCGAATAGATGTCGGTCGCGCCGACCGGGATCCAGGCGGCATTGAGGGTCGTGCCCGGGAAGTCATCCTGGAACCCGGCGACCACCGTCCCTACGTCGAGGGGGACGAGCGGTTGGGCGCGGGAGGCGGAAGGGTTCGAGACGGCGGTGATGCCAAGGAGCAACGAGACCCAGAGGGCGATTGAGGAATGACGGAACATGGGGCGTTTGGTGGCATCGCCCGGCGCCCCCAAAACATCGAACGGGCGGGCCAGGCGAACGACAGCCTTCCGACACTCTCAGCCACCGGGATCGAGAGCGCAATCCATGCAGCAGGACTCGCGCAAGCTCCTCACTCCGAGGGATGAAGCGGCAACGCCGAGCGGAGGACGGTCAGCCCGTCACTTCGTGCCTGTCGCGAGCAGGGTCTCGAAATGCGGGGGTTGATCTTCGCGCGCGACGACGGAGACCTCGAGGTCATGGAATCCCGCGGCCTCGAGCCAGCGCGTCAGGTCGCTCTCCGCGAATCCCAACCGGAGATCGCCGTACAGTTGCCGGGCCTGGGCGAACGCGTGCTGGCGCAGGTCGAGGATCATGATCTGTCCTCGTGGACGCAGGATGCGGTGGGCGGACTGGATCGCTCGGGCGGGGTCGGCGGCGTGATGCAGGGCCTGGCTGAGAATCACGAGGTCGACACTCGACTTCTCGATCGGCGGCTCCTCGAGGTCGCCGAGGCGGAATTCGAGATTCTTGATTCCCGATTTGCGGGCCTTGGCGGCGGCGAACGCGATGATCTTTTCGGAGTTGTCGACGGCGATCACGCGGCGGCAGCGGAGCGCGAGCAGTTCGCCCAGGAGCCCTTCGCCCGAGCCGAGGTCGGCGACGTCCAGCGGCGGCAGCAGTCGGAGCAGCATCTGGCCGAAGGCCTGCCACGATCGGCCCGGGCCGTAGCTCCGGTCGAAGCGGCCGGCCACCTGATTGAAAAGGAGCTTGGCGTGGTCCTCGCGGAGCGTGAGCACGCGGCGGTGATTCGCGGCGTCAGCCTCGTGCTCGGGAAGCTCGCGAGCCGCGCGCAGGCCAAGCTGGATCTGCTCGTTGAGCCCCGCCTCGGGATCTGCCACCAGGCGGTAGAGCGCACGCTTGCCTTCGCGTCGCGACTGGACCAGCCCGGCCTCCTGCAGCAGCGCAAGGTGGGTCGAGATGCGGGACTGCACGAGATTGGTGATCTGCTGCAGTTCGTGGACCGAGACCTCCCCCTTCTCGAGCGCCGCGAGGAGACGCAGCCGGGTCGGGTCGGCGAGGGCGCGGAGGCACTTGAGGATGGAGGCCATCGGAAAAAAGGCGTTTGACGCGGCGTCCGGGGGACGTATCGTCAAATCCGGATACGTTAATATGATCCCGCAAGCCGCGGGTCAACGACAACCATCATCGAATGAGCAAACGCTTCATCTTCTCGTCCGAGTCGGTCGGCGAAGGCCACCCCGACAAGGTCTGTGACACGATCTCTGACGCCGTACTCGACGCCTGCCTGGAGCAGGATCGGAACAGTCGCGTGGCGTGCGAGACTTACGCCAAGAGCAACATGGTCGTGGTGGGCGGTGAGATCACCACCAAGGCCAAGCTGGACTTCGCCAAGATTGCGCGGGGCGCGATCCGCGAGATCGGGTATGTGAACGACGACGACGTGTTCCACGCGGACCGTGTTTTCGTGAACGTCTACGTCACGCAGCAGTCGCCGGATATTGCGCAGGGGGTGGATGCGAAGGCGGCGAAGGGGAAGAAGAAGGCGGAGCAGGGTGCGGGCGACCAGGGTTTGATGTTCGGCTATGCGTGCGACGAGACCCAGGAGTTGATGCCGTCGCCGATCATGTTTGCGCATCGCCTGGGGCGGGAGCTCACGCGGATCCGGAAGGCCGGCAAGCTTGCGCCGTGGCTGCGGCCGGACGCGAAGTCGCAGGTGTCGGTGGAGTACGTCGACGACCAGCCGGTACGGATCACGAATGTGGTCATTTCGACGCAGCACGCGTCGGAGGTGGACCACAAGACGATCGAGGAGTTCTGCATCGAGCAGGTGATCCGCAAGGTCCTGCCGGCGGAGATGCTGACCAAGGACACGTTGTATCTCATCAATCCGACCGGGCGTTTCGTCGTGGGTGGGCCGCAGGGCGACACCGGGCTCACGGGGCGCAAGATCATCGTCGACAGCTATGGTGGCTGGGGTCGTCACGGTGGCGGGGCGTTCTCGGGCAAGGATCCGTCGAAGGTCGACCGGAGCGCGGCGTACATGGGTCGTTACGTGGCGAAGAACGTGGTGGCGGCGGGGTTGGCGCGGCATTGCGAGGTGCAGTTTGCCTATGCCATCGGCTACCCGGACCCGGTGAGCGTGTATGTGAACACGTTTGGAACGGCCAAGGAGGGATTGACGGATGAGGTCATCACCGACGCCGTGCAGCGGGTCTTCAGCTTCAAGCCCGCGGACATCGTGAAGCAGCTCAACCTGCTCCGGCCGATCTACGGCAAGACCACGAACTACGGGCACTTCGGCAAGTCCGACAAGGACCTGACCTGGGAGGCCACGGACAAGACGAAGGCGCTGCAGAAGGCGGTCAAGTAAGACCTCCTGACATCTTGGATCCCGTGGCGGGCAGGGGTTCCCGGTTTGCCGGGAAGTGTCCGCCGCGGGGTTTTCCCGCTCGTTCCCTATTTCTGTAACTCATTCCAACTCCCTTTCTATTTATGGCCAAATCAAGGAAATCCGCGGCCGCCGTGGCGGTCATCGCCGAGGCCAGTGCCGCCAGGGCGAACCTCGTTGCCTACTCCGGGCTCACGCCGTCGGGCAAGGATTACGTCGTCCGTGACATCGCGCTGGCCGAATGGGGCCGCAAGCAGATCTCGGTGGCCGAGCACGAGATGCCCGGTCTGATGTCGGTGCGCAAGAAGCACTCGAAGCAGAAGCCGCTCAAGGGCGTGCGTATCACGGGATCGCTGCACATGACCATCGAGACCGCGGTGCTCATCGAGACGCTGGTCGAATTGGGCGCGTCGGTCCGGTGGGCGAGCTGCAACATCTTCTCGACCCAGGACCATGCCGCTTCCGCCATCGCGGAGACGGGGACGCCGGTGTTCGCGTGGAAGGGCGAGACGCTCGAGGAATACTGGGATCTCACGCTCAAGGCGGTCATCCATCCCGGCAATCTCGGGCCGGAGCTGGTGGTTGACGACGGCGGCGACGTGACGATGCTGATCCACAAGGGTTATGAGATGGAGCAGGGCAGCAAGTGGGTGAACGAGCCGAGCGACAGCCATGAGGTGTCGGTTGTGAAGGCCTTGCTCAAGAGCACGGCGAAGGGGTTGCCCGGCATCTGGACGAAGATCGTGAAGGCCTGGCGCGGCGTGTCGGAGGAGACGACCACCGGCGTGCATCGCCTGTATCAGCTCGCCCAGGTGGGCAAGCTTCTCGTGCCTGCCATCAACGTGAACGACTCGGTCACCAAGTCGAAGTTCGACAATCTCTACGGCTGTCGCGAGTCGCTCGCGGACGGCATCAAGCGGGCGACCGACGTGATGATCGCGGGCAAGGTGGTGGTGGTTTGCGGCTATGGCGATGTCGGCAAGGGCAGCGCCCATTCCATGCGGGCCTATGGCGCGCGGGTCATCGTCACCGAGGTGGATCCGATCAACGCGTTGCAGGCGGCGATGGAGGGCTTCGAGGTCAACACCATCGAAAGCACGCTGGGCGCGGGTGACATCTACGTCACCACCACCGGCAACTGCGATATCATCACCGTGGAGCACATGCTCCAGATGAAGGACCAGGCAATCGTCTGCAACATCGGCCACTTCGACAACGAGATCCAGGTCGACCTCCTCAAGGGGCACAAGGGCGTCCGCATCCAGAACATCAAGCCCCAGTACGACCGCTATTTCCTGCCGAACGGACGCAGCCTCTATCTCCTGGCGGAAGGTCGGCTCGTGAACCTGGGTTGCGCCACCGGCCATCCGAGCTTCGTGATGTCGAACTCATTCACCAATCAGACCCTCGCGCAGATCGACCTCTGGACCAACCGCGACAAGTACGACAAGACCGTCTATCGCCTGCCCAAGAAGCTGGACGAGGAGGTCGCCCGGCTGCATCTCGACAAGATAGGCGTCAAGCTGACCAAGCTCACGAAGAAGCAGGCCGAGTATCTCGGCGTGCCGGTCGAGGGCCCGTACAAGCCGGAGCATTACCGCTACTGAGGACTTCGCCGGGGATTTGGCCAGTGGTCAGTGCCGGATCGGGTGACCGACGTCTGATGGCTGGCTTCCCCGGGGGTTTTGCATGTCCAACCTACCATCCGGACACCCGGACTCGCTGGGGCCCGTCACGGAGGGCGTGCCCGAGAAGCCGCCGGTCCCGAGGCGTTCCCTGCGCAAGTCGAAGCTCGATGCCTCGACCAAGCCCGGCGTTGCGGAGACTGCGGCGCCTTCGGACACGTTTGGCTTTGACCTGATGCCGGTCGATGTCTCGCGGTATCTCGACCGTTTTGTCATCGGCCAGCGGGAGGCGAAGAAGGTGCTGAGTGTTGCGTTGTGCGATCATTTCCAGCACGTGCGCCTGAGTCTCCAGGGGGAGCAGGCGCCGTTCTACCAGAAGCAGAACGTCCTCCTCTTCGGTCCGACCGGCGTGGGTAAGACCCACCTGATCCGTTCTGCCGCGGAACTTATCGGCGTGCCGTTCGTGAAGGCCGACGCCACCAAGTTTTCCGAGACCGGCTATGTCGGTGGAGATGTCGATGACCTGGTGCGCGACCTTGTCAGGCGGGCGGGCGGGGACGCGCGGAAAGCCGAGCACGGGATCATCTACCTCGATGAGGTGGACAAGCTGGCGACTCAGGAGCCGGGGGCGGGCCGCGACGTCTCGGGTCGTGGGGTCCAGACGAATCTCCTGAAGCTGATGGAGGATGGCGACGTGCCGTTGGTGTCGCCGAACGACGTGACCGGCCAATTGCAGAGTGCGATGGCAGCGATGCGCGGGGGCGGCACGCCGCATTCAGAGACGATCAACACCCGGCATATCCTGTTCATCGTGAGCGGGGCGTTCTCGGGGATCGACCGTCTCATTCGCAGCAGGCTGGAGCGGCAGTCTGCCTCGCGGCTGCGTGCGGAGGGGAAGGGGAAATCCCCGGAAGCAGGAGCCGGGCTGGATGCGTTGTTGAAATCATCCGCTCCCGGCAGGCGTTCAAGGGGCTCGGCGTCGATGCTGGACCCTGTCCTTGCGCAGATGACCACCTCGGACCTGATTGCCTATGGGTTGGAGCCGGAGTTCGTCGGGCGATTGCCGGTGCGCGTCGCGTGTCACGGGTTGGATAGCGACGACCTCTTCAATGTGTTGAGGAAGAGCGAGAGCAGCCTGATTCACCAATATGAACGGGCCTTTGGTGCGTATGGCATCGAAGTCGAGTTCCGTGATGACGGTTTGCGGCGGTTGGCGCAGATGGCCAGCGAGGAGGGCACCGGGGCGCGCGGCCTGATGACGGTCTGTGAACGGGTGTTCCGGGACCTGAAGTACCGCCTGCCCTCGAGCCGGGTGAGGAAGTTCATCGTGACCGCGGAGTTGGTGGATGCGCCGTTGAAGGAGTTGAAGCGGCTGACGGGGCGCGGGTAGGAAGGCGCGATTCGGCGGGGTAGATCAGGTATTTCTGGCGGCGCTCGCGGAAGGCGTCCTCGACCGGTTTCCACGACGCGATGATGTCCCGCGCCTTCTGGCCCCGGCCCAGCGCGATGCGGGTGCGGTCGGATCCGGTGACCTTGTCGAACATGTCCCAGCTGCGGCCACGCTCGACCGCCTGCTTGAAGAGATCATGGCCCGACACGGCCTTGACGGCTTCGAGCGCGTGGTAACTCACGGCGACGATCGGTGCGGTGGCGGGTGCGGTGATCCGGATTCGGGCGCCGTGAAGTTCGGCTCCATCCTTTGGATCACGGTTGAAGTCCAGGTCGACCGGGTCGAACGCGATGCCCGGGAGGTGGCAGGCGTTGAGGCGCTGGGCAAAGCGGCGGGAATCGAGCCAGGGAGCGGTGATGACCTGGAAGCCGAGGGGGGTGCCGGTCGCGAGGTTGAGTCCTCCGATCTCGCCGAGGACTCCGGTGGCGGCGAGGTAGAGCGGGGTTTCACCGGACGGGACGTTGGGGGAACTTGGGATCCAGCGCAGGCCGGTGTCTTTCCACGTCATGCGACGTTTCCAACCGCGCATGGCGATGACGTCGAGGTGGCAGCGGTTGGTGATCCATCCCTCGCCGTTGATCATGCGGGCGAGTTCACCGGGTGTGAGGCCGTAGGCGTAGGGCACGGGCCATTGGCCGACGAACGACTTGAATTTCGGGTCGAGACCCGGGCCCTCGACGCGCGCGCCGCCGAGGGGGTTGGGACGATCGAGGACGACGAAGTTCACGCCGGCCGCGGCGCAGCCCTCCATCGCGAGGCCCAGAGTGCTGATGTAGGTGTAGCTCCGGCAGCCGGTGTCCTGGATGTCGTAGACCAGCGTGTCAATGCCCGCCAGCATGCGCGGCGTGGGTCTGCGGGCGTGGCCGGGGCCGTACAGGGAGTAGACAGGCAGGCCGCTGGCGACGTTTGTTCCATCGGGCACTTCGGTGCCAGCCTTCGCCCGGCCATCGAATCCGTGCTCGGCACCGAACAGCGCGACGAGCTTCAGGCCCGGGGCGTCATGAAGCAGCCGCCAGGTGGGGATGCCGCGGCGATCGACGCCGGTAGGATTGCTGAGCAGACCGATTCTCCTTCCACGCAGAGCGATGAATCCGTCGCTCTCGAGGACATCAATCCCGGGCAGGACCCCGGCGTTCGCAGCCAACAAACACAAGACCGCGAGCGAGACGAGTCGGGCGCCCGCGCGACGGGCAATCGCAAGGGGCGCGCAGCGGTCCGGGGACTGCGGGAGCATGGGGCGGGGTGGGGCCGATCCGTGAGCCGATGTTCAGGGCCAGCGCGAGTTGTCCGTGAAGACCGCCGTGGCAACGCCTATCCGGATCTTCTCGGTGAACCGGGGAACGAAGAACGCGGTCATGGTGAATTCGTTGGTCGACTGGGCCTCAGCGAGTGAACCGGTCCCGGAGTGGACGGTGGTCCAACCGCCGAGGCGTTCGCCTCGGGCATCGAGATAGGTGAGGTCGAGCTTGAGTTCGCGGATCGGCCGGGGGGAGAGGTTGGCGAGCTGGACCCGCAGTGTGCGGAGCTGGTTGGGGCCTGCGTCGCTGATGGAGAGCGTCGAGAGTTCCGCGGGCGGGATGCTGGGATCCACGGCGGCGGGGCGGGCTTGAACCTGGGCGGGGCGGGGAGCGGGAGGAGCCGGGAGCTTTGGGGCGACGGCAATGGGTTTGGCAGGGGCGGGCTTGGGATCAGCGACGGGCGGCTCGGGCGATGGGGTGGGTACGCTGGGCAGAGCGTCCGGGGCCTTGGAGGAGGGTGTGCGCCCGGCGCGGGCGGCGGTTTGGTTTTCGGCCTGGGCCTGGGCCTGGGCGATGGCGGCCTTGATCTCGGGGGAGTTTTCGATGGTGTTTTTAAGACCGGCGAAAAGGGTCACAAGGGCGATCACCGAGAGTCCACAGCCGCTGTAGAAGGTGATGGCGGCGCGCGAACAGCGCCGCCAGTTCAGGATGGTGTAGATGATCGGCGCGAAAGGCGGGACAAAGATCCCGGCGATCAGCAGCGTGCCCCAAAGATTGTCCTTGTCCCTGAACGCAATGACAATCAGCCAGATCCATGCGGCGGTGACGGTCGCCAGTCCGGCAAAGAGGAAGAGCAGCGTGAAGAAGGGCATGTGCTAGTAGCGAGCTAAGGCTACAATTGTAGTCCTGGCAAGGTGGGAGGGGGAGGGGTGTGCTTCGTGAAACGCGTTGATGCAGAGGCGTGGGTCCGCGACTGTCAGGGCGTTCGCCGATGAGATGAAAGCGCAGCTGAAGCTCGGGCTCTATGTCGTGACCGCCGTGGGAACGCTCCTGTTTGGAACCTTGTTCCTGCAGAGTTGGCGTCGTTCCACCGCGGATGGTGCAGTGCCGGTGAAACGCTCGTCCGCCGCCGCGGTCAGCGCCAAGCCAGGCACGAAGTCCAATGCCGTCGTTTCAGGGGCGGCGGCATCCAAGGCCACCCAGCCGAAGGGTGTGGGCGGCGTGACGAATGAGGCCGGGGTTTCGACGACGGGGACCGCTTCCTCCCCGCCGAAGAAAGGGGACGGCACCAACGCTGCCCCCGCCATCGCGGATGATGCGGAGACCAACGAGGTTGCCGCGGCTGCCGGCGAGGTGACGCCCGAGAACGAAGCGGTCCCGATGCGAATGGAGAGCGGCGCGCGTCCTGGACTTGGACGCATGATCATTTGCGGGCTTCTGGCGGTGGTTTCCCTGGTGGGACTTGGATTCCTGTCCGCGTATGACCTCACGAGCTACACGGCCAGCCGGGCGACGCAGTTGCTGTTCGATGACCGGGGGGCGGATGTCGGCGACACGGATTACGAGAAGATCGAGAAGGTCTACGGGAGCGGGGAGTATCTCGAGGCCGTGCGGATGCTGCGCGATTTCCACGTGGCGAATCCGAAGGCGGTGCATGCCCAGCTCCGGATCGCGGAGATCTACGAGAAGGATCTGAACAACCCGCTGGCGGCGGCGCTGGAGTACGAGGAAGTCCTGAAGCGTCCGCTCGAGCCGAACCGTCGCGGGTGGGCGGCGATCCACCTGGTGAACCTCTACAATCGGCTCGACCGCGGGACGCAGGCCGTCGCGCTGATGCAGCGCATCTGCATCGAGTGTCCCGAAACTCCCGCGGCAGCGAAGGCTCGCGAGCGCTTGGAAGCGCTGGGGGAGGAGATCCCGCAGGCGCCCGCGTCCGGAGCCGGTGACGTTGATCCGAGCGGCCTGCCGCCCGGTTTCCGCAGGAAGCGCTGATCCCCCGGGGAATCAGGGCCTCCGTTTGAGGACCCAGTCCGAACGGTCCGCCGGGTTGGCCCAGATCTGCATGTCCTGAAGTTCGCGGAGGCCGGGCTGCGAGACGTGGCCGTCGGTGACGGCTGCGACCGCGTGCCCGTTGTAGCGCGGGTGGACGAAGCCCCAGGACTCCGGGTTTTCCGTGGGATCCCATTTCGCGGACCAGCGGCGGGTATCGAGGTACGGGGGTTTCACGACGTGGGAGCCGTTCACGATCTTGTTCTCGAACGGGCCGCGTGCGGAGACGAAGGCCATGAGCTCCGAGGGTCGTTCGATCTGCGTGCGCTGGAGGACGCAGAAGTCGCCGAACTTGGCGAACGCCGCGTCGGACGGAGGAAGGTCGAGGTCGTCGCCGCCTACGAAGATGGCATTGACGCCGAGGGAGGGGAACACGCTGGCGGCATAGATCCCGAGGGACTTGTCCTCCATGCGGCGGAATTTCTCGAGGAGGGCGTGGTTCTCGTTGGCGTAGATGACGTCGAAGCTGTTTCCGAGGTAGGGCGCGAGACGCCACGGGTAGCGGGCGTTGATCGGGAAGACGACATCGTTCCCCTGGAAATCCTTGGCTGGGAAGCCGTACCGGTACCCGGGCAGCACCTTTTCCAGGTAGTCGTCGGCATAAAGGTGCCATGCCAGGATCACCTGTCGGGCGGCGCTGATTTCGTTGGCTTTCCTGGCCTGTTGCTTGGCCTTGCTGAGTGCTGGGAGCACCAGACTGACCAGGATGGCCACGATCGTGATCACCACCAGTAACTCGATCAGCGTGAAGCCACGCTGGCTCGTGCCTTTCCGCCCGCCATGAAGATTGCTGCGCATTCCCGGGACCATCCTTCCACCTCATCCCCTCCGGCTCAAGCCGATGGAATTAGACTTGGGTTCAATTCTATAATGTTGACATTCTTGGAATGATCCCAGCAGCCAGGATGATCGCCGCGCCCGGGCCCTGCAAATGTCAACAATTCAGGTTTGACCCCAAGGAGGGGGCGAGGTCGGCGGCGAAGCTGTCGATGTCGCCGGGCGTGGTGTCCCAGGAGCACATGAGCCGGCATCCGGTCGCGGCCTCGAACACGTAGAAATGCCAGCCGCGGGCGTGCATCGACTCGATGGCCTGCGGGGGGAGGTCGATGAATACGCCGTTGGCCTCGCGAGGATGGAGGAGGCGGGTGGCTGGCATCGGTTCGAGGGCGGCGGCGAGGCGGGCGGCCATGGCGTTGGCGTGGCGGGCATGCCGGAGCCACGCGCCATCGCCGAGAAGGCCGATCCACGAGGCCGCCTGGAACCGCATCTTCGAGGCCAGTTGTCCGCCCTGCTTGATCCGGTAGTCGAGCTCCTGCGCGAGCGCGAGGTCGAACACGACGATCGCCTCGGCGCAGAGGCCGCCGTTCTTGGTGAGCCCGAGGCTCAGGAGATCGACGCCGGAATCCCAGGTGAGCTGTCGTGGCGAGGCATTGGTCGAGGCCACGGCGTTCGCGAATCGTGCGCCGTCCATGTGCACCTTGAGCCCGTGTCGTCGGGCGACCTCGGAGAGCGCGGCGATTTCCGCAGGCCGGTACACCGTCCCGCATTCGGTTGCCTGGGTCAGGCTGAGGGCGGCGGGCTTGGAGCTGTGCAGCTTGAAGTGGGACCGCACGGCCGCATCGACCCTCTCGGGTGAAAGACGGGCGTGCTCGCCGGGGAGCGCCCAGAGCTTCGCGCCCCCGCTGAAGAATTCCGGGGCGCCGCATTCATCCCGCCCGATGTGCGAGAGTTCGTGGCACATCACCGCATGGTAGGGACGACACGCCGCGGATAGGGCGAGCGAGTTCGCCGCGGTCCCGTTGAAGACGAAGAACACCTCGCAATCGGTCTCGAACAGTTCCCGGATGAGGTCGCAGGCCCGCGCGGTCCACGGATCGTCGCCGTAACCGGAGATATGGCCGCGGTTGGCCTCCTCGAGCGCGGTCCAGACCTCGGGGCAGATCCCCGAGTTGTTGTCGCTGGCGAAGTGTCTCAGCCGAAAGCCCGGGGTCGCGTTCACGCGGCGATGAAATCAAGGCCCGTGGCATGAAGTCCATGCTTCTCAGCCTCCGGCGCCTTCGGCCTGAAAAGAAGCCGCCCCGGTTTCCCGGGGCGGCGTTCGCGGATTGGATTACAGACGGAATCAGCCAGGGCTGAACCGGCCTACTTCTTCTTGGTGGCGGCGGTCTTGCGCTTTTCCTCGATGGCGGCCTGGGCGGCGGCGAGGCGGGCGACCGGGACGCGGAACGGCGAGCAGGACACGTAGGTGAGCCCGGTGCGATGGCAGAACTTGACGGACTCGGGGTCGCCGCCGTGTTCGCCGCAGATGCCGAGCTTGATGCCGGGGCGGGAGGCCTGGCCTTTCTCGACGGCGATCTTCATGAGTTGTCCGACGCCGGCCTGGTCGATCGAGGCGAAGGGATTCTTCTTCACGATCTCGAGTTCGGTGTAGGGCGGGAGGAACGAGCCGGAGTCGTCGCGGCTCATGCCGAGGCAGGTCTGGGTGAGGTCGTTGGTGCCGAAGCTGAAGAACTCGGCCGTCTGGGCGATTTCATCGGCGGTGAGGGCGCCGCGCGGGACTTCGATCATCGTGCCGACGAGGTAGCTGAGCTTGATCTTCTTCTCGGCCATGACCTCCTTGGCGACGCGGTGGACGACCTCGACCTGGAGGTCGAGTTCGCGTTTGAACCCGACGAGCGGGATCATGACCTCGGGCTTGACCTTGATGCCGGCCTTCTGGACTTCGGCGGCGGCCTCGAAGACGGCGCGGGCCTGCATCTCGGAGATCTCGGAGTAGACGATGCCGAGGCGGCAGCCGCGGAATCCGAGCATGGGGTTGAACTCGTGGAGTTCCTTGACGCGCTGCTTAATCTTTTCGACCGGCACGCCCATCTTGGCGGCGAGGTCGGCCTGCGCGGATTCCTCGTGGGGGAGAAACTCATGCAGCGGCGGGTCGAGGAAGCGGATGGTGGCGGGGTATCCCTTGAGCTCGCGGAAGATGCCCGCGAAGTCGCCCTTCTGATAAGGCAGGATCTTCGCGAGGGCCTTCTTACGATCGTCGACGTTGTCCGCGAGGATCATCTCGCGCATGGCGTCGATGCGGTCGCCTTCGAAGAACATATGTTCCGTGCGGCAGAGACCGATGCCGGTGGCACCGAACGCGAGGGCGTTGGCGGTTTGTTCCGGGTTGTCGGCGTTGGTGCGGACCTGGAGGCGGGTGGCCTTTTCGCACCACTTCATGAGCTGCTGGAAGTTCTTGAACTTCTCCGTGGCCTGGGCGGCTTTGTTGCCGCCGATGAGGCCCGCGATGATCTCGGACGGGGCGGTCGGTATCTGGCCGGCGAAGACCGTGCCGGAGGTGCCGTCGATCGAGAGGAAGTCGCCCTCGCCGAAGGTCTGGCCAGCGACCTTGACCGTCTTGGTGACGTAGTCGATCTGGAGCGCGGCGGCGCCGCAGATGCAGACCTTGCCCATCTGGCGGGCGACGAGCGCCGCGTGCGAGCTGACGCCGCCCCTGGCCGTGAGGATGCCCTCGGAGGCGATCATGCCGCGGAGGTCCTCCGGGGAGGTCTCGTTGCGGACGAGCAGGACTTTTTCACCCTTGTCGGCCGCGGCGGAGGCGCGGTCGGCGTTGAGGTAGATCTTGCCGGAGGCGGCGCCCGGGCCGGCGGGGAGGCCGGTCGCGATGACCGGCGCCTTCTTGATCGCGGCGAGGTCGAACACCGGGGCGAGGAGCTGGTCGAGCTGGTCGGCCGGGTTGCGCATCACGCCGGTTTCCCAGTCGATGAGCTTCTCCTTGAACATGTCCATGGAGAACTTCAGCGCGGCCATGGCGGTGCGTTTGCCATTGCGCGTCTGGAGCATGAAGACCTTGCCTTCCTGGATCGTGAACTCGAAGTCCTGGACGTCCTTGAAGTGCTTCTCGAGCGTCTTGCGGATGTTGTCGAGTTCCTTGTAGGCGGCCGGCATGTGCTTGTTGAGCTGGAGCACGGGCTCGGGGGTGCGGACGCCGGCGACGACGTCCTCGCCCTGGGCGTTGATGAGGAATTCGCCGTAGAATTCCTTGTTGCCGTTGGCTGGGTTGCGGGTGAAAGCCACGCCGGAACCGGAGCCGTCGCCGGTGTTGCCGTAGACCATGGCCTGCACGTTGACAGCGGTTCCCCATTCGGCGGGGATGCCGTACTTGCGGCGGTAGACGATGGCGCGGTCGTTCATCCAGGAGCCGAACACGGCGCTGGTGGCGCCCCAGAGCTGCTTCCAGGGGTCCTGGGGAAACTCACCGCCGGCGCGTTCCTTGATGAGCTTCTTGAAGCGGGCGACGAGTTCCTGGAGGTCGCCAACGGTCAGCGCGGTGTCCTCGATGTCCGCATGATAGCGCTCGTGCTTGAGTCCGTGGATGACGACCTCGAAGGGGTCGTGGTCCTCGTTGGCGCGTTTCTGGACGCCCATGACCACGTCGCCGTACATCTGGACGAAGCGGCGGTAGCAATCCCACGCGAAGCGTTCGTTCTTGGTGGCCTTGACCAGCGCGAGGACGGTGGTGTCGTTGAGGCCGAGGTTGAGGATGGTGTCCATCATGCCGGGCATCGAGTCGCGCGCGCCGGAGCGGACGGAGACGAGGAGGGGCATGGCGGCTTTGTCACCGAACTTGGTGCCCATGACGCCTTCGATGGAGGCGACGCCGGCCTTGACCTGGGCGTCGAGGACGCTCGGGTAGGTGCGTTTGTTGGCGTAGTAATAGGTACAGACCTCGGTCGTGACGGTGAAACCGGGAGGAACAGGGAGGCCGATGCGGGCCATCTCGGCGAGGTTCGCACCTTTGCCGCCGAGCAGCGGCTTCATGGAGCCATCGCCGTCGGACTTCTTGTTGCCGAAGACGTAGACGTACTTCTGGCCTTTGGTTTTCGGGGTCGCTTTCGTAGCCATAGAGTTGCTTTCCAATGCTTCCAATTCGTGAACCCGATGCTGTGAGACACGCGGGCCCTCACGCAAATGAGTGAAGGAACGCTAACAGTGGTCGAAGGGGTGTCAACGGTTTCTTATGAAGGAAGGATAGGCTTGACGGTGTTTCCATTAATTGCAACCCGTTGCTAATGAAAATGTAAGACATTGACATCAGGCGGGTTTCCGGAGGCTCCTCGAGTTCCCGTCACGGCGTGTCAGCCCTTCCCGATCGCACCGTTCCAGGAGCGGAATGATCACCCTGCGGGTCGTGGCCAGTGCCTCGCGCAATTCACCGGCTGTCGCGGTCCCGTGCTCGGCGAGGAAGACCCGGATCACCTCCCTGGCCCGATCGTACACCTCGGCAGCCACCACGATGTCGGGTCCCAACTCGACGAGAGCGCGGGCCTGGACCAGACGGCGAAGCGCCTGCTGGGCCGGCGCGTCGGTCGCGAGTTCGCGGCGGATGGGCGGATCGAGCGGCCGGATCCCGAGCCTTTGGAGGATCCGGATTTCCGCGGCTGTCGAGGTCGGGGAAGAGGTGGGTTGATGACCGGCGTGTCGGATGGTCTTTCCCTCCTCGAGAAACCCGGACCGGGCGAGGGAGGAGACCAGTTCGTCGAAGCCGACATCCAGGCCGTGGATCCGGGCAAGGATGGCTCGAAGCTCGGTGAGCGCGAGACCAGGAAGCCCGGGTTGGCGCCTGTGGCTCTCCTCGATCGCGGCGATGGCCGCGGCGCGGATCCCCCACCACACGCTCGAGATCGCGAGGAGACCGCCGACCCGCACCACCTCGCCATCGGCGACGAGCGAGTCGATCGCGGTGGCGATTGTCTTGGGGTCGAAGCGCGAGCGGCGAAGGAGTTCGGAGGTCGGCGCGATCTTCGGACGCTGAAGGGCGAGCAGGATGAAGGGAGCCGCCTCTTCGGGTTGGGCCATGCATGCGGCGAGGGCGCGGAGCCGATCGGGATTTCGCGAGCCGGCGCGACGCGCGTCGGGATCAAGCACGCGCCCGCCGGCAAGGGTGACCTGCTGCGCGGGGTCGCGCAGGATGAAGCGATCGCCGGCAAACGCGAATCCGGGGCGCTCCAACCGCAGTTGCGCGAGAGCTGCCGATCCCGCGGTCAATTCCGGCAAATCGAGGAGACGCAGCCGCGCGGGAACATGCCCGCTGCCGAGGTGCAGGAGGACGATCGCCCCGTCCTTCAACGGGCGCATCGTCCGGAGGCTCGTGTGCAACGGGCGCGGGGAGCGCTCGACGACGACGTCGAGTGTCGAAGTCTCCGGTCCCGCTGCCGCGGTGGTGATCATGGCGCCACGTCGCAGGCCGGACACCGGGTCGCTCTCGAACGGCGCGAGGTCGGGAAGATTCAGCGCCACCCGCATGCCGGGACCGACAAGATCCTTCTCCCGGCCGTGGGATTGGCAGGAACGAACCCGGCTCGGCCGCGCGCCAGGCTGCGCGAGGACCGGGTCCCCGCGCTTGAACCAACCTCCGGTCAATGTCCCGGTGACCACCGTGCCGATGCCATGCAGGGCGAAGGCGCGGTCGACCCAGAGTCGAGGACAACCGATGTCCGCGGGCAACGGGGATGCCGCGAGGACCGATGCGAGCGAGCTCCGGAGATCGTCAAGCCCGCCACCCGTGACTACAGATGTAGGCACGATGGGCGCCTCGGCAAGTGCGGTGCCCGCAAGTCGGAGGCGGACATTCGTGGCGACCGCTTCCGGATCGGGCACGAGGTCGGACTTGGCGAGCGCCACGACCGCCCTCTCCACGCCGAGGTGGAGGAGGATCTGGAGGTGCTCCTCGGTCTGCGGCATCCAGCCGTCATCGGCGGCAACGACGAGAAGCGCGAGGTCGATGGACCCGACACCGGCGACCATGTTGCGGACGAAATCCTCGTGGCCCGGGACATCCACGATGCCGCAGGAATAGCGTTCGGCACCCTGCGGGTTCCCGACTGGGGCGATCAATTCGAGGTGGGCGAACCCGAGGTCGATCGTGATGCCGCGCTCCTTCTCTTCGGGGAGTCGGTCCGGATCCGTGCCGGTCAGGGCCTTGACCAGCGCGCTCTTGCCGTGGTCGACATGACCTGCGGTGGCCAGGATGAAGGAGGGGGGAGGGAGGGGCACGGGGTGTTGGGCCGGATAACGGAGGGTCACTGACTACGGGTTGCTGGTCACGGGTCACGGCCTTCGGGTGGTTCCTTCATCAAGGTGGCGTGGATGGCGCTGATCAGTTCGGCATCCTGGGAAGGAGGCACGCTTCGGAGGTCGAGCTGGAAACTGTCCTCGGAGATGAAGCCGATGACGGGGGGCGCGCCGCGGCGGAGACGGGCGGCAAAGTCGTCGAGGGAGATGGAGTTGGGGCGGATTCGAACGGTGACGGATGGGATGAACGAGCGTGGGCAGACGCCGCCACCCACCTGGGACCGGCCGGTCCCGATTTCGCATTTCGACGGGAGGCTGGCCAAGGCCGTGAGCATCCGGTCCGCGCGCTGCTCGAGTTCAGACACCGGGATTTGCATCATGGCGAGGACGGGGATGTCCCCCGGTGGCTTGGAATCCCTGCTTGCGAGGGAGTGCAGGTAGGCTTCCACGGTGGCCTGGAGCGCGGCGATGATGAGTTTGTCGCAGCGGAGTGCCCGGAAGAGCGGGTCGCGGCGGAAGCCCTGGATGAGGGATGTCCTGCCGATGATGACTCCGGCCTGCGGACCGCCGAGGAGCTTGTCGGCGCTGAAGCAGACGACGTCGGCGCCGGCGCGGATCGATTCCTGGGGTTGGGGTTCGTGGTTGACCGGCGCGAGGGTGGCGATGTCGACGAGGGCTCCGCTGCCGAGGTCTTCGACGAACGGGAGGGAGTGTTCGCGCGCGAGCGCGGCGAGTCCGGCGTGGGCGGGTGATTCGACAAAGCCTTCCATGAAGAAGTTGCTTCGATGGACCTTGAGCAGCAGGGCCGTGCGCTCGCCGATGGCGCCGCGGTAGTCGTCGAGGGTCGTTCGATTGGTCGTGCCGATTTCGCGAAGCCGGGCGCCGGACGTCTCCAGGATGTCGGGGATGCGGAAGCCGCCGCCGATCTGGACCAGTTCACCACGGGAGATCACGACCTCGTTGCGCGCGGGGCGGACGAGGTTGCGGAGGATGAGGGCGAGGGCGGCGGCGCCGTTGTTGACGAGGGTGGCGTCCTCGGATTCGCAGAGCAGGGCGAGGGCTGACTCGACGTAGGCGCCGCGGCGTCCGCGTTCGCCGGATTCGAGGTCGAATTCGAGGTTGGAATAACCGCGGGCAGCGTCGTAGACCGCGGTGGCGGCGGAGGGGCTGAGGGGCGAGCGGCCGAGGTTGGTGTGGGCGAGGATGCCGGTGGCGTTGATGACGGGTTGGAGCCGCGAGCGCTGGAGCGCGGTGAGTTTCGTGCGCAATTGGGCGACCAGGACGTCGAAGGGAGGAATCTCGAGAGGCGTCGTGCGGCGGAGTTCGTCGAGATGCTCACGGACGCTGCGGGTGACCACGCTGCGGGGGATGGCCGTGACATCGAGGGCCGAGAGAAGTTTGTCCACGGACGGAATGGCGCGGGGCGACGCTGCGTTCATCGGCGGGGTGACTGGGGGTGTGCGACGGAATTGTTGGGCAGTCCGGATCCACGCTCTGGAGAGGGCGTCCCTTGCAGGATTGTCGGCAGGATGCCGGGTCTCACCTTTCCATGGGGTGATCCGGGGCACGGACCCGCCGGCGCGGCGCTGGAGCCGTCCTCGACAACGTTCCGTCGGTCAGTCGGGCACAGTTGCCACTGTTCCGCTGAAGCGGGCCGCAGGGTGAGGGTCTGACCTACTCCGCGGCGGTGACGTCCATGCCTGGGAGATAATAGAGGATGCGGCCGCAATTCGGACAATTGATGATCTCGCGGCTGGCCTGGCAGTTGATGACGTCCTGGCGGGACAGCTTCATGTGGCATCCGCCGCAGACCCCGCGCTCGACGTCGACGATGACCTTGTCGCCGCGGTTCTTGAGGATGCGCTCGTAGCGGATGACGACGGTGGGGTCGATGACCGCCGCGGCCTGGCTGCGGTTTTGTTCGGCCTCGGCGAGTTGGGCGCTGAGGCGGGATTCGGCGGTGGTGAACTGCTGGAGTTGGACGTCGGCGTCGGCCTTGGCGCGCTTCAGGACTTCGGCGGCTGTGGCGACGGTGCGATCGGCGGCCTCACTCTGTTCCATCAAGGCGAGTTGTTGGTCCTCGAGTTGGCGGATGGCCTCCTTGCACGTGGTGATTTCGTGGGTGAGGGCCTTGTATTCCTCGTTCTTCTTGGTCTGCCACTGTTGCGCGGAGTACCGATCGATCTGGGATTTCCTGGTCTCGACCTCAAGTTCGAGCCGCTTGCGCTCGGATTCGAGCTGGTGGGAACGGAATTTTGATTTTTCGAATTCCTGCTCGGCGGTGGTGCGTCGGGACTGCACAAGGCGCCGTTGGGGGTCGATGTCGGCGAGTTCTGCGCGGAGGCGGAGGAGGCGCCGGTCGCGCTCCTGAAGGATAAGAAGTTTCTCGAGGGCTTCCAGCATGGAGGATCTTTCGGGTCGCTCACGCTATCGGCGGGCGCGGAAGCAAGTCAATGCGCGGGGGCGCCAACCGGCGGGTTGAGGTCGATCCAATAAACGACCTGTCCCTTTGTTTGGTGTTGGGGTGTTGGGCTGCAATGCACGTCGTGCTTTCGCGTGCCGCTGATCCGGTGTAGAAAGGGCGGCCATGTTGCGTCGTCTCGTCCGAATGCCGGGGTTGTGCTCTGCGGCCCTGCTCCTCGCTCTCCTTCCCGCGAGGGGGGGCGCAGCGAACCCGGAAATCCCGCCGGGTCGAGCGCCGGCATCCCCGACTCCGGCTGTGGAGGCCGCGGATCTCGATCTCGTGCGGCGGCTGAACGGCGTGTTCGTGCGGGTGGCGGACACCGTGTCGCCATCGGTGGTGGTGATTCGTGTCCGGCCGAAGATGTCTGGAGGTGCTGATTTCGACCACGGCAGGATCCTCGAGATGTTGCCGGAGGCGATGCGGAAGGAGATGAGGGAGCGGATCGAGCAGGAACGCAAGAAGCCGCGGCCGCGTTTGCCGGAGGGTCTGATGCCGGAACAGGGCTCCGGGCTCGTGCTTCGCGAGGACGGCTACATCCTGACGAACGGCCACGTGGTTGAGAACGCGGAGAAGATCGAGGTCCGGCTCAAGGATGGACGGCGTTTTCCGGCGGAGGTGAAGGGTGCCGATCCCGAAGCCGACGTGGCGGTGCTGAAGGTGGATGCGACCGGGCTGCCGGTGGCGAGGTTCGGAGACTCGTCGAAGGTGCGGGTGGGCGAGTTCGCGATTGCGATCGGGGCGCCCTACGAGCTGGCCTACAGCGTGACCTTTGGTCATATCAGCGCGAAGGGTCGGAGGCTTGTGGAGGATGTCTCGATGATGGATCAGGACTTCCTGCAGACCGATGCCAGCATCAATCCGGGCAACAGCGGTGGGCCTCTCGTGAACATCGAGGGCGAGGTCATCGGCATCAACACCATGATCCGCGGCCTCAACACCGGGATCGGTTTTGCCGTCCCGATGGATCTCGCGCGCGAGGTCGCCGACCAACTCATCGAGAAGGGGCGCTTCGCGCGGGCGTGGCTCGGCGTCGCCATCGAGAGCGCGGCCGACAGGATCGAGGCCACGGGCGCAGTGCTCCCGGTGAAGGAAGGCGTGATTGTGACACACGTTCTTCGTGAAGGGCCTTCGTGGGGATCTGAACTCGCAGCCCAGGATATCATCGTCGGGGTCGATGGAGACCCGGTCCGCGACGTTGGCGATCTGAAACATTACGTCAGCCGGAAGAAGGTGGGCCGCCCGGTGGCGTTGGATGTGTACCGCGGCGAGAACAAACTCACGGTGAAGGTGAGTCCCGGCGAGCTGCCTGCCGAACGTCTGATGGCGGGGCGGACGCCCCATCCGATGCCGCCCGCAGTCGTCGAACCGCAGCCGGCGGCGGAGCCTGACTCCAAGTCGATCGTCGGACTTGGCGTGAAGGTGGGGATCCTTGACCAGGAATCGGCGTCGAAGGTCGGTCTTGAAAAGGACCAGGGGGTGCTCGTGGTCGAGGTCCAGTCGGGCGGGCCGGCCGACGGACGGGAGATCCACGTCGGTGACGTCATCACGCGGGTGAACCGGAGGTCGGTTAAAAGCCCGAAGGAATTCGAAGCTGCGGCGAAGGATGTGGATCTTCGCAGGGGCGTGGCGGTGACCGTGTATGGGGCGGGAGGCAAGCGACGTTCGGCGGTGTTGAAGAAGTGATGGACCTGGAATTGCCGCCCGGGCCGTCCCGGGTTTGACAAGCAAACCATTGGCCGGCCTAGGATCGGGCTTTAATGAAAGCCGTTCATCGCTTGGCCTGCGTGTTTTTCATGGGGTTGATCCTCGGGATGGGGATTTTCGGCGCCGGGTTGAGCGCGTTTTCGGCGGATGTGGCGGGGGATGGGGCGGCGGGTGTGGAAGCGCGGTTGGCGCGTCTGGAGCAGGCCGCGAAATCGGCATCGGCGATCAACTCGGGTGACAATGCGTGGATGCTGGTCAGCACGGGGATGGTTCTGATGATGACCGCGCCTGGGTTGATTCTGTTCTACGGCGGTCTGGTGCGGAGCAAGAACGTGCTGGCGACGATGATGCACAGCCTGATTCTGATGGGCCTGGTGTCGGTGCTGTGGGCGGTCTTCGGGTACAGCGTGGCGTTTGGTGAGGGGAACGCGTTCTTTGGCAATCCGTTCCAGTATTTTCTGCTGAAGGGCGTGGGGGGCGCGCCGAATGCGGACTACGCCGCAACGGTGCCGCAACAGACATTCATGCTGTTCCAGATGATGTTTGCGATCATCACGCCGGCCCTGATCAGTGGCGCGATTGCGGAGCGCATCCGTTTTCCGGGCTACCTTTTGTTCACGGGACTGTGGGTGACGCTCGTCTATTTCCCGCTGGCGCACATGGTCTGGGGGAAGGGGGGGTGTTTCAACTGGGCGTTGGGCGGCGCGATCCCGGTGCTCGATTTTGCCGGGGGAACGGTGGTGCACATCAGCTCGGGAGTTTCGGCGCTGGTCGCGTCCATGGTCCTCGGGAAGCGCATGGGCTATCCGCGCGAGCCGATGGTCCCTCATAACGTCGTGCTCAGTCTCATCGGCACCGGGCTGCTTTGGGTGGGGTGGTTTGGCTTCAATGCGGGCAGTGCGGTTGCCGCGAACGAGCTGGCGACCAGCGCGCTGGCGGCGACGCATTTTTCAGCCGCCGCGGCTGCGCTGAGCTGGTCGTTCATGGAATGGCTGCTCCGCGGCAAACCCAGCGTTCTCGGGGCGGCTTCCGGCATGGTTGCCGGACTGGCCACGATCACGCCGGCGTCGGGATTTGTGACCACCACGTCGGCGCTTTTCATCGGTCTCATCGCCGGGGTTGTCTGTTTCCTGGCGGTCTCGAAGCTGAAGGCCCGCTTTGGCTATGACGATTCGCTGGACGTCTTTGGCGTGCATGGCGTCGGCAGCACCGTGGGGACGATGATGGTTGGATTCCTGGCGAGCGCCGAGGTGAACCCGCTGATTGCCTCGACTTACAAGGTGGGAGGGCAGGTGGTGTCGCTTGCAGGCAGCACCGGGCAGTTTCTCAACCAACTCAAGGCGATCCTCTTCACGGCAACCTTCGCGGGCATCGCGACGTGGGTGCTCCTCAGGTTTGTCGACCGCCTGGTCGGACTGCGCGTGAGCGAGGAAGAGGAGAGCGCCGGCCTCGACGTCGCGGAGCACGGCGAGAGCGCGTACAACGAGTAGGACCGGTGGGCGGGGCAACGGGTCCCGCTTCGGAGGGGCGCGCTTCCGCGGGGCGGGTGGCGCCTCACTCGCCGAGGTTCCGTCGGAGCATGACCCGGAGTTTCTGTGGGTTGAGGAGGGTGATGGCGGGGCCATCGACCTCGATGAATCCCTGCTCGCGGAGCTTGGCGAGCGTTCGTGAGAACGTCTCACTGACGGTGCCGAGCTCGGCGGCGAGGGCGCGCTTGGTGCCTTTGAGCTGCACGGTGAACGGCTGGATACAGGACGCGCTGGGACATTGCTTCAGGAGCCAGTTCGCGAGGCGCGTCTCGACATCCTTGAGCGTGAGATCCTCGATCTGGCCGACCAGGGTGTGGAGATGGACCGCCATCGAGGCGATCATGCGAAGCGCGAGGTCCGGTTGGGACCGGAGCATGTCGATGACGCCGTCGCGACGGACGAGCAGCACCTGGGAAGGTTCGAGCGCGCGTGCGTGCGCGGGATAGCCGTTTTCCATGGCGAGGGCCGCCTCGGCGAATGACTCGCCGGCCCGGAAGACGTGGATCACCTGTTCCTTCCCGGCGGCGTTGACCCGATGGACACAGATCGCGCCGCTGCGCACGATGTAGAAGCCGCGGGAGGGATCGCCTTCGTGGAAGAGATAATTGTCGGTCTCGAGGTTTTGCGGGAGGACGAGCCCCGCGAGCCGGCGAAGGTCTTCACCGCCCAGACCTACGAAGACATGCGAGGAACGCAGGGCGTTCATCAGCGCCGCTTCCTTGAGTTCCGAGTGCGATCCGGTCATGTGCTCCCACTCTGGCTCGCAGGAGATCGAATGCAACCCGATGGGCCGTCCGGGAACCGGCACGATAGTTGGCGCGAAGTCGAAGTGCTGGGGCGCGGGTTCGGGAGCGTCAGAGCTCAATGGTGGTGGGCAGCCCTTCCATGGCGGTCGCTTCATACATTTCGGCGCATCGCGCGCACAGAGCCTCGTCCTCGTGCCATTCCTTGAAATCCTTTCGAATCCGTCCCAACACCACGGCGGAGATGTCTGCTGCCCTGATCCACTGGAAGGTGGCAAAGCCGCAGAGCGGACAGGGCGCCCCGGGCTCGATCTGTCGTGTCTGGCTGAACCCCCGCGGGTCGCGTGCCAGCGACAGCACTTCCGTGTGTGTGGGGTGATCACCCTCCCAGAGCTGCACGAATCGATCGCTGCGGTCTGCCAGGAACCCGAATGCCCGCTCAAATTCCGCGCTGCGCTCGGCTTCCGTCGCGACCGTGGCGAATCCGCACCGGCCGAGCCGGCCGTCGATCGTGACGTCCCAGATCAGGCGATAGCGCTCGCGGACGAGTCGCTGTTGGGATGGCGAGGCGCCCGCGGAGACGCCTTCTGCATCATACTCGAAGGCGGGGTCCACCATGTCGGAGACGTGCTGGAGTTCGTGGTTGAGAAACGGGTCCAGACGGTCCGTGGAGGCCATGCGCTCGGGCAGAAGCGCGACAATTGCACGACGCCGGGCGTCGGGGTTCACGTGGAGGTCCGCGCCCTCCTCCGTCCGGACCCGGGCCTTTCGGAAGGCTGCCGCCATCAGGTGCTGCTGGAGGTTCTGGAAGCGTGCGAGTCCGGAATCGAGTGCGGCACGAAGGCCCCATTCCTGGAAGAATTCCTGATGCACCCGCGCGAACGCCTCCTGCCGCTCGTCTGGGTCGAGGAAGGAATAGGCTTTTTCGCGCGATTGATGGAATCGGCGGATGGACGTCGAGGGGATGTCGTGCCGACGGGTGGCGCAAAGGAATGTCGCGCCCTCGACCAGATCGTCGTCCAGGAGGAGTTGCATGAGCGGGTTTGTTGATCCGTCTAGCGATCGTTGGTCACCGTGTCGCCGCCGGGTGGCGTCTGGTCGAGGCCGCAGCCGGAACACATCGATTCGGCGACCGCGTCGACCGGTCGGAGAAGAAGGTCTTCACTTCCCGGGGTGAGCTCGAGGCGTCGGCAGTCGTTCTCGATCGCGGCGAGCAGAAGATCGGCGCATGCGCGCATGGGAGAGTCGGGGAGGGCGCGGGCCACACGCCGGGAGAAGGCAGGGGTCCAGCGTCCGATGTGATCGTGCATGAACGAAATCGCGGCTTCGCGGTTGAGAAGCCATTCGTCATGCCCGAGTTGGTGCTCGAGCGCGTGCGCCTCCCTGAGCGTGAGGACCGCCATGAACTCGAGTTCGACAGCCACATGATCGTGCCGCTCGCCGCCATCGGAAACCACCAGCCCAAACGCGCGGTAGAAGGCCCCGAGATCGGCGAGTCGATGGGGTTGGAAAAGCGGGTCCGCCTTCAGGTCGCCGTACTCGATCTCGTTGATCGGGCACGAACCCCGGGCGCCGTGTCCGAACGCCGCGACATGATCGTCCTGGAAACGCTCAAACCCGTGGGAACACAGGGATGACAACGTAGTCTCGACCCGCGTCGTCAGGGAGACGCCTTCGCCGGTTCCAGCGAGGGCGGCCGCGGAGAGACGCAGGGCCTGGATTGTCGCGGGCTCGTTGATCCACCCCCATACATCGGCGTCGGGGTAGTCAAAAACCTGGGCGAGATAGCGGTAGAGAAATGACCGGGCCATGCCCTCGTCGATGCCGTGTTGCAGGGTCGGGGGAGCTGCGGTGCCCCGTCGCCTCGGGGTCGACGTGGCTGCGTCGGCAGAGGCCTCGTCGGAGTCGATCCCCTTCCCGGTGGCCTGATAATTCCCGAACACGGATCGGGCGGACGACTCGCAGTCTGGAAGAGGTTCCACGCCCGCGGTCACGAAGGGTTCAGATGGAGTTGGCATGTTGGCTGGGGCGGACGTGGAGGGGTTCCTCGACCTTGGTCTCGATGATCTTGGTGCCGTCGGCCCCATAGCCGATGACCGTGTCATCGAAGAGCTCGAACTTGCGGCCGCGGATGGAATTCTCGAAGACCTTGGGGCCTTCCTTGATTTCGTAGCGGAAGCACATCCTGGCGTCCTTCCCGAAGAGCTGCAGCACGGCGAGCAGTTCGCGGTCGGGATTGGAATATCTCTCGACGGCGGCATCGACGCCGGGTCCGAACATCTGTCGGAGATAGGGGCGCGGGACCCATCTCGGGGGGATGTAATAGCCGTTGGGCTCGGTGCCGAACTGCGGGTAGAGGGGGAGAGCCACCTTGGCGACGTGGACGAGATAGTAGAGAGGGTGCTGCCGGTCCTCCTTCCAGCTTCCGTCGGCATTCATCTGGACCAATCCCTGGAGCCGGATGTGTCCTACGCACGCGGCCATGCACCGGGTCTGCATGGGGATCCCACCGCCGTCGGGGTCGCGCCCTTCGACCCGAGGGAAGCAGCCGATGCATTTCTCACTCGTGCGTGTGGTGCCGCGATAGAGGGTCTTCTTGTAGGGGCAGGCCTCCATGCACTTGCGGTAGCCGCGGCAGCGTTCCTGGTCGACGAGCACGATGCCGTCCTCGGGTCGCTTGTAGATGGCGTTCCTGGGGCAGGCTGCGAGGCAGGCGGGATAGCTGCAGTGGTTGCAGAGGCGTGCCAGATAGAAGAACCAGGTCTTGTGCTGGGGGGTGTTCGCGCCGGAACTGAAGGCCAACTGGCCGCGATGTCCCTTCTCCGAGCCGGAGGGATTGTCCTCGAAGCGGTTGGGGGACGCCCATTCCTCGTCGGTCGGGAGATACCCGAGCGCGCGTTGGGCGCCCTCGGGGCTGATATGGGTGGTCGCGGCCTCGAAGACGGTGCGGCCCTTGAATTGTCCGTAGGGTGCCTTGACGTCCGCGGGTTGGCCGTTCCAGGTCTGGCCGCCGGGATTGGACTGCTCGAGCAGGGAGAGCAGTTTGACGTCCCAGTGGTGGGGATAGCCGCCGTAGGGCTTCGTCTCGACGTTGTTCCACCACATGTGCTCCTGTCCCTTGGAGAAAGTCCACGTGGACTTGCAGGCCATCGTGCAACTCTGGCATCCGATGCAGCGGTTGAGGTTGAACACGAAGGCAAACTGACGGTCAGGGAAGGCCGCGTCGTAGGGATACTCCATCTCACGACCAAGCTGCCAGTTGTAGACTTTGCTCATAGGAACTCGTCTGGGGTCTAGGGTCTAGGGTCTAGGGTACAAGGTCCTCGGCCTGCGGTTGTTGCGGCGGTGTAAGGTCGCACTCCCGGTTCCAGGCCTTGAATGTTTCGGATATGATGTCATGGACGAAGGCTTCGCCCTTTTCCTGGGTGACCATGCTGGGGCCGATGTAGAAGGGATCGCGGAACAGCGCGAGGATCTTGGAGGCGTTGTAGCCCAGGCGCATGAATTCCTCGGTAAAACAGACCACCATCTCGCCATGGGTGTCCTCGTTGGTGAGCAGGGCGACGCCGTTGAGTTCCAGCGGATCCTCGGGGTCTGATTCGTTCTTGGGCATGGGATGAAGGATGTTGGGTGTTACTCGAAGCTGGCTGGAGAGCCCTGACCATTGCCGGTGGCGAAGGTGCCCTGGAGATAGCGTTTCATTTCGTCGTTCTCGGCATCCGGCGACATGCCGTCGGTTCCGGGCTTCCACGGGCCACGGCCGCCGAGTCCGCCGTCCTCGGCCTTCGTGATGCGCACGAGGCATTCCTTGGGGACGGTGTTGACGGCGTGGTTGTCGGCCTCGCCGCCGAAGAGGAATCCCATGAACACCTTGGTCTTGTGGAACAGGGTGTCGGTCTGGTGCATGGGCATGTGCCAGTTGCGGTTGATCGACTGCTGGGATCCGAAGCGGAAGTTGGCGATGTATCCGTTCTCGGTGAGGGACAGGCCGTCGGGGCGTGTCTGCTGGGCCTTGACCGTCTTTTCGGTGGCGATGAAGGTGCCGTGCTTCATCATGATGACGTGATAGGGATAGGCGGCGTTGTAGGTGAGTCGGAGCATGAGCCGGCTGACCTTGTAGAAGGGATCGCTTGGCGTGGCGCCCAGGTAGGGACGATCGGCGGGGTTGGCGTCCACATAGACGTAGTCGCCGTCCTTGAGGCCGATGTCGCGGGCCGCCTGGGGGTTCATGTGGACCTGGTGTTCGCTGACGTTTGGCAGCCGCTTGTCGATGCGGTGGGGGTCGCCGAAGTTGGAGTTCCAGATGAGATGCCAGTCGACGTTGGCCCACGACGAGTGGACGGAATGGCGTGATTTCGGGGTGAGGCAGTAGAACTGATAGCCCTTTTCCCAGAGGAAATTCTTCGTGCCCTTGACCTCGCGCCAGCCGAGTTTGGCGTTGCGGATCGTGCGTTCGTCCCAGTGCTCGGCCCCGGCGGGGATTCCATAGTCATTGGGTCTGACCCATGGATTGGAGCTTACGATGATGTTCGGCTGGTAGGGTGTGGCCTCGGGACCTTCGCGATGGACGATGAAGTTCTCGCCGCAGGCGATGGCGGTGGGATCGTCGGAGTAGGAATGCAGGCGGCCGGTGTCGGTGTAGAACGGCCACTGGTCGGTGATCTGTTCGTAGAAGGGGATTCGCGGGTAAGTCCTGAAATTCATCAGGGCACCGCCGGGGGGGCCGTATTTACCGGCGAGGATGTCATCGACCTGATAGCCGGCGGTGGTGGTGCTGGAATCCAGGAGGCGCTGGAGATAGATCTTGCGGCGGCCTTCGTTCTCGAACTTGAAGTAGTCCCTGAAGCGGTTGTCGCCGGTGACCCGGGCGAGGCCGCCGGCGAGGCCGGCCAGGATGGTGAGATCATCCTTGGTGTCGTAGAGGGGTTTGATCCCGCCTTTCCAGATCTGGAGGAAGGGGTTGGAGCAGGAGGCGGTGACCTCGATGTCCTGGAACTCGACCCAGGAGTTGGCGGGCAGCGCGAAGTCGGCGTATTCGACGGAGGCGGTGGCCTGGATGTCGATGCTGACGATGAGTTCGACGCGGGGGTTGACGTTCTTGATGACGCCGTAGGCCCACTTGGCGTTGTTGATGAGGTTGACGTTGCTGAAGAGCATCGCCTTGGTTGGCGTGGGCATATGCGTCTTCCCGGTGAAGACTTTGCGGCCCTCCTTCGGCGTGTTGACGATCAGGGGGATGTCGCCGTGGTTCCAGTAGGCGGGTTCCTCGTCCTTGGTATAGGCATGGGGCTCGATGTCGCGGCCGTGGGTGGCGGGGTCGAGGTTGGGATGGAAGGGATCCTCGGCGACCCAGCCCTTGAAGCCTGGGCCGGTGAGTTTCGAGCCCTGGAAGAGTGCGGCCTTGTAATTGCCCGCCCAGCCATGGCAGCCGGCGCCGGGCTTGCCGATGTTGCCGGTGAGCATGATGGGGAGATAGGCGGCGCGGTTGGCCTCGGTGGCGTGGAACCAGTGATTGATGCCTTCGCCCTGGTGGATGGATGCGGGCTTGATCGTCGCGAGATCCTTGGCCAGCTGCTCGATGAGATTCCTGGGCGAACCGGTGATCTCGCTGACCGTGTCCAGGTCGTAGTCCTGAAGGTGGACCTGATACTGGACCCAGGCGGTCTTGACCTCTACTTCGGAGCCGTCGACTAGCTTGACCTTGCCGGAGTATTCGAGGTCCGGGTCGATGCCGGATTCGGCGAGTTTCTTGCCGACGAGATCACGATGGATGGGTTTGAGGGAGGAGGACTTGGTGTCCCAGACGACGAAGTCACCGAGCCTGGCGTGCTGTTCGGGGGTGAGACCCTGGACGGTGCGGCTGGGTCCGTCGGCGGGGAGGGCGGACTTGTAATCGGGGATGACTTCCGCGGCGCGGAGGCGGCGGAGGTTGTCGGCCCGGACGAGCAGGGGGAAGTCGGTGAACTGCTTGACGAAGTCGGCGTCGTACCAGCGGTTGTCGATCATGTGCCGCGTGACGCCGAGCCAGAGGGCGGCATCGGTCGCGGGGCGCACGGGGATCCAGTAGTCGCACTTGGTGGAGGGGGCGCCGTACTCCGGGGCGATGACCACGATCTTGGCCCCACGTTCCATGCATTCGATGAACCAATGGGAATCCGTGATCTTGTTTTCGACCAGGTTCTTCCCGTTCATGATGATGAGCTTGGAGGAACGGAGGTCGTTGAAGTCGCACTCCGAGTTCTGGAGTCCGTGGACCCAGGGATGGCCCGGGGCCTGGTCGCCGTGCCATGTGTAGTTGGACCAGTTACGGCCGGCGCGGGAGTCGGCGGGTTTGACGCCGCGGACGTGGACGTCGAGGAGGGCGAGGGAGTTGCAGAGGCGGTACATTCCGTACTTGCCGAGGACACCGAGAAGGCCCATGCCGCCGCGGCATTTGATGGTGCGTGTGCCGGCGCCGCCCATTTCCTGGATCATCTCCGGCGGGTAGCCTTGTTCGGCGAGAATGCGGGCGCCATCCTCTCCGCTATAGCGGCGTGAGATGGCGGCGAGTCCCTTGGCGATCAGTTCGAAGGCTGAATCCCAGGACAGACGTTCGAAGGTGTCGGTGCCTCGGGAGTCGAACTTATACTTCGAGCGGAGTTCCTTGTTGAGCTGGGGGAATCCATCCTCGGCCCATCGTTTCCAGCCACGGCGGATGATGGGATGTTTGAGGCGATAAGGGCCGTAGAGGACGCGCTGGAAGGTGTAGCCTTTGGCGCAGTGGCGATTGCCCCAGTTGGATGTGGCGTGGTTGCCGTAGAGATCCTTGTAGGTGCCGATGTCGTACTGCTCGCCCATCCTGACCACCACGCCGTTGCGGACGTGGGCGGTGACACGGCAGTTATGGGTATCATTCGGCGCGCAGACCCAGGAGAACCTGGAGTCGTACGAGTACTGGTTCCTGTAGACCTTCTCCCAGTCGCGGTTGGGGTAATGGGAGAGCGGGTTGAGGATGGCCTCCTGGGCTTGGAGGTGGCGGAGCGGGAGCATCTGCGCGGCGGCGATGCCGGCGCCGACGAGTCCGCTGCGTTGAAGGAAGTTACGCCGGCTCAGGTTCTCGGTGCTCATGGGAGGGAATGGTTGTTGGATGAGGCGGGGGGCCGTGCCGGACTAGTTTTCGAGGGTCAGTTGGTACCAGTTGCTGATGACCTTGCGGCCGTTGCGGTCACGTTGCTCCCCGTTCCAGATGGCGAAGGCGACCGGGATGGGGGTGCCTGGGATGAACTTGGCGTCGTCGGGATCGGTGGAGGTGAGATCGCGGAAGATGAGGACATTCCAGAAGCCATCGCGCCATACGCCGCGGCCCTGGACATTCTGGCGGTCGGATCCCTGGGACGTGAGGGTGCCGAAGCCGCGGGCGTTGGCGTCCTCGACGGGTGTGGCATGGGCCAGGGACATGATATTGCCAGCGGAAGCGGCCGTGATGAACAGGTTGGACGCCTCGGGATAGAGATCGACGTGGAGTGAGGGATACGTCGTGGAGACATCCTCACGTTGTCCGTTCACTTCGGCCTGCCAGCCGGCCTTCCAGTGCCAGACGTTGACGGGATTGGATGCGTCGCCCATGCCGAGGAACGGCGTGCGGCCGGTGAGTGAGAATTGCAGGGCTGCGGAGTCCTGGAATTCATCGACCCGGATCGGGGCGCCGTTGGCAATGTCGTCGCGCCATTGCAGCAGGATGGCGAGGGTGCGGCCGTCGTGGAGGGCGCGAACAGCGACCGCGGGCAAGGAGTTCGGTTCGGGCCAGAGCGGGTTGAGTGGGACGCGGACGGCTTCGACGCGCTCCCATGCATTGGCGACGGGATCGAGGGGGAGGGGTTCCTGGGAGTGGGCGGCCTTGATGAGTGCGTTTTCTGGGGCGAGGATGTCATTCACCTCGGCGTCTTTGCGGCGGAGGGATTGGATGTAATGGACGACGTCCCAGCGGTCTGCGGGTTTGACCGTTTCGTCCGGGAACGGCGGCATGGGTGTGCCGGCGATGCCGGTGTTGATGCGGAGATAGAGGTCGCTGCCGTCTGAGCCGCCGCGGAAGGCGCCGATGGCGAAGTCGCGCGGGATGACGGGGATTCCGAGGGCGTCCTTGAGGGTTGGAGCGGACGGGCCGTCGCCTGCGCCGTTCTGGCCGTGGCAGGTATTGCAGGCGAGAAGGGTATAGAGTTCCTTCCCGTGGACGATGGATTCGAGGGTGGAAGGAGGTTCCGGAGGGACGACGATTGTTTTGGGAGCCGGACCTGATTTCAGGGCTTCCTGGAAGCGGTTGATCCGTTTGCCATCGGAGCCGGTGAAGGCTGTGAGGTGTTTGACGTACTGGACAACGGCTCGGCGGTCGCTCTCGGGGAGGTAGGTGAACGACGGCATCGAGCTGCCCGGAAGGCCGCGGGTGATGCTTCGATAGAGATCTTCATCGGAGGGCAGGGATCCGCCCGGGGTGGACTGTATCTTGAAGAGGCCCGCATTGAAGTTTCGCGGCCGTGGAAACAACCAGACCGTTGCGGGTCCGTTGCCATCGCCCTGGTTTCCATGACAGGCGGCACAATGTTGGAGATAGAGTGTTTCGCCTTGCTGGAGGTCTGGGCTGCTATCCGCGGCTCGGGCGGTAAGGAGGCCATTGCCGACCGTCAGGTACGCGAGACTCAGGGAAATCGCGCGGAGCGAAGGAAAGGGCCCTGGCCTGCGGCAACCGGGGGAGTTCATGGGGGCGAGGTTTGCTCATTTTCTCATGAAGCGCCTTGATTGAGGTCAATCATGCCGGGTCTTCGCCCTGACATTTCAACGAACGCGGAAGGGTCGTGAAATTCTCGGGAAACCCGAAGCATGGCGCTGGTCCGAGCCCGCGTAGGGCATGGACCATCCCCGTCCTCCTGAAGTACCGCGGCGGAATTCAGCGGATACCGGCGGCGGCCCTGGCTTCGGGAAGGATCATGTCGGGGTTCCACGGGGGTTCATGGACGACGTCCACGAGCACGCCGTCCACGCCCTCGACGGCGAGCACGGCGGTTTCGACGCCGAAGGTGAGGCTTTGGACCATTGGGCAGCCGGGAGTGGTGACCGTCATGGTGACGCGGACCTGGCCGCCTTCGATGTGAAGGTCGTAGATGAGGCCAAGGTCGACGAGGTTGAGGCCGATTTCCGGGTCGATCACGGAGCGGAGGGCCTCCCAGAGCGCGGATTCGGAGGGAGGTGGCGTGGTGGGAGAAGGTTCGGTGGGGTTTGGGTTCATGTGGTGGTCCGGAGGGGGCCGCCGCTGGCGGGCACTCGTGGGGCGATGGGCTGGAGCTGGGGGTGGACGAGGTGGCCGAGGATGCGGGCGATGTTGAAGGCGAAGGTGACGAGGCTGGCGGCGAGCAGGAGCGTTCCGGCGCGGATGCAGGCGGGGTGCGAGGCGAGGATGCCGGCGATGGTCACCGCGAGTCCGGCGAGCCAGGAACCGCCGCCGAGGATCTGGAGCCGGGTGGAATACATTTCGTGCAGGGCCGGGGTTCGGGTCCGTCCGATTTGGCGGCTGTACGCCGCGAACCAGACCAGGAACGGGACGATCTTGTAGAGCATGCCGAGGATGGCGAGGCCGGCGACTCCGAGGATGGCGAGGAACCCGTAGGTGGTTTCCAGCTGGCCGGAGAATGGGGTGAGTGGGATGCCGGGCCGGGAGAGGCCGAGTCCCAGGAGGACCAGGACGCCGAGGAGGCTTTGCGAAGTGAGGAACATGCGGATCCCCCAATCGAGCGTCTTGCGGCGGCGATTGCGGATGATGGCGTGGAGTTCGAGACCGTAGAGGAGAAGGCCGCTGGCGCTGATCAGCCCGGCGACGGGTTTGAGTGGGCTTTGGTTGAGGACGGCCAGGAAGGTGGCGGCGGTGCCTGCATTGATGAGCCAGAGGGAGGTCCAGGCGCGTCGGGGGTTCTGCATTTCGCCGATGACGAACATCGGGACGAGCCGATAGGCGATGGTGCAGGTGACGAGGATGAACACGCCGAGCACGCCGAGGTGGGCGTGGGAATGCATGACGGCGAGCGGCTCGAATCGGGCGAGGAAGGATTGTGCGGCACGCAATCCGTTGAGCGTTGCAGCGAGCAGGGGGTTCACGCCGGAGCTCTCGTTCAGTTCATAAGTGCTCTTGGCGGCGGCGAGGGCGAGGCCGGCGATCACGACGGAGCCGAGCCAGAACAGCACCGAGGCGATGCCGAACGACACCACGGTCCAGCCGCGGACGCGGAGGAGAGTCCGGATGATGTTCCAGGAGAAGAGAGCGGCGCCGAGGGCGAGTCCGGATCCGAAGTGGCCCAGCTGTTTCATGTTCCACACCCAGAACATGGCGACCATGCCGGTGACGCTCACCACGTGGACCACGAAGTGCCAGCGTGCGAGTCGTTCGCTGTGGAGCGGGGTCTCGAGCACGATGGGCACGAGTTGGTACATGGCGCCGCTGACGATCGAGAGGAGGAAGCCGAGGACGAACACGTGGGTGATGGCCACGATATGCTGGTTGTAGTGGTAGGCCGCGAGCAGGTCGGGTCGGGCCACGAGCATCACGATGCCGGAGACCAGCGAGAAGATTCCGAAGAGCACGAAACGGAGCGGCAGGGTCACGTCCGGCACGGGGCCGTCGAGTCGCGGGCCTGCGGAACCCGAGCTTCTGGGGGCATCAGCCCGCGCGACGGATGATGGTGAGGAAGCCGTATTCATGGTCAGGGGCGGCGGTGGAGTTGCCGAGGAAACCGCGCTCGGCGAGGAAGGGGTGGAGATGCACCGGGTTGCGATCGGTACGGGCGTGGAGTTCGGCTCCCGCGGGGAGGGCCTCGAGGGCTTCGACGATCCGGATCATCGGTTGCGGGGGTTCGAGGCCTCGGGCGTCGAGGTGGATTACGTCTGCCGCCATGGGGAGACGATGCCCTGTCCGTGCGGCAGGCGCGTTGACCGGCGTCAAGAAGCGGTGACTGGGTCAGGTCGAGGATTTTTTCCGTTGATGGAAGATATCATCGCCGCTAAGGCCGGTGAGTTTCTCGAGGCCGGTGATCAGTTTCCACATCCCGAACATCATCATCACCATCGAAGGGAGGACGATGACCGGGTAGCTCAGGGCGGTGAGGCGGCCGAGTTCCTCGGTAAACGCGGGGGTTCCTGAAGGGCTTTTCAGGATCCAGAGAGCAAGGATGAAGTTGAGGATCGCGCTGAGCGCGAAAGAACCCGAGATGATCCAGGCGACGCGGCCGAGAAGCTGCTCAAAGGCGGGTCGGGCGGAGGCGGCATCCAGGGCGGCTTCCACCCGCGGCATGTTGAGCACCTGGTCATTGCAGACCAGCGTCTTGACGAGGGGTTGGCGTGATCTCTGGGTGAGAAGGATGGCGAGACCCAGCACGAGGGGTACGGAGGCTTCCTTCACCGCGAACCAGAACCCCGAGATCTTGAGGAGTCCCAGCCCTCCGGTGAGGGCGGTGCTGACCACTCCGATCACGGAAAAAATATTCCACTTGCGGCGGGCGAGGAGGTCGTAGACGCCATAGCCGAGGGGGAGACTGAGGGCGAGGAGCAGAGCCCAGGTGGGCCCGAGCCTTGATTCCTTGCTCAGCGTTCCGAGCACCACGGCGGGGAAGACGGCGTTGCAGACAAGGTTGATCCAGAGGCTTTCGGGCTTGGGCGCGGGGGTCTGGACGTCGGGTTCCATGCGGATCGGGGGCGCAGCGTCCGGTACGGCACAGGAGCGAGGCAAGCCCCATCGTGGGAGTCCGATCGTGGGAGCGTCGCGTTGTCAGGCCTGGGGTATGGCGGCGAGGAATCGTTCGAAGGCGGCGAGGGTCTCGATGCCGACGTGGTGCTCGATGCCCTCGGCGTCGGCGAGGGCGTGTTTGTCGGGGACCCCGATGGCGCGGAGGACCGCGACGACCACGTCGTGTTTATGTCGCGATTGTTCGGCGAGTCGTCGGCCCTCGGGAGTCAGGAAGATCGAACGGTAGGGCTGGGTGGTGGCGAGGCCCTGGCGTTGGAGTCGCCGGACCGTCTGGATGACCGTGACGTGGGACACGCCGATCCTGCGGGCGACGTCGACGGCGCGTGCCTCGCCGGTCTGGTCGATCAGGTCGGCGATGGCCTCGACGTAGTCTTCGACGACCTCGGATCGGTTCTGCTGTCGGACTCTCTGGAGGTGGAGGGCCTGTTCGTCGGCCTTGGGGCGTGGGGCGGGGTGTGATGACGTCTTTCTGGACGTGGACTTGACCGGTCGGGACATCGCCTGTAGTAGAGGCTACGTTTCGTATGAGTGTCAACATCCAGTGCCTCGTGGTGAAGGGACGTGTGAGGTGACGTCCTCCCGGCACGAGCGCGTGTTGGCGGAGGATGCGCTCAAGCACGTGTTCCAATGTGAGTATGATCGCCTGACGGCGAGTGCGGACAGTGTGGCTGGGGCGTTGCGCCTGAGTCGGGATGCGGCGCGTCTGCTGGTGGATCGCTTGGTTACCGGCGGTTGGCTGGCGTGGGGGGGTGGGGCGCTTTACCTGACGGTTTTGGGGCGGGAACATGCGGTGCAGGTGTTGCGGGCGCATCGGGTTGTGGAGACCTATCTGGCGTTGGAGACGGGGTTGGGCTCGAGCGAATGGCATCAGCGGGCGGAGGTTGACGAGCACAACCTGACGCCGGCGCGTGTGGATGCCCTGGCGCAGCGGTTGGGGGATCCCCGTTATGATCCTCATGGGGATCCGATTCCGACGGCATCGGGTGAACTTCCTCCGGCACAAGGGAGTGTGTTGTTGGATTGGCCGGAGGGTGTCGAGGCGCGGATCGTGCATGTCGAGGATGAGCCGGCCCTGGTGTATGCGGCGATCGCGCAGGCTGGGTTGGTGCCGGGGATGCGGTTGGTGGTGGACGGCACGGTGGTGGAGGGTTTGAAGGTGCGGTGTGAGGGAAGGGCCTTTGTTCTGCCGCGGACACTGGCTGGCAACGTGTCGGTGGCGCGTCTCGAGCAGGCCCCGATGGCGGAGGCGCCGACGCGTCGTCTGGCGGATCTGAAGCCTGGGGAGGTGGCGGAGGTTCGTGGGTTGTCACCGGCCATCCGGGGTCGCGAGCGGAACCGTCTCCTGGACCTCGGTTTTGTTCCTGGAAGCCCGGTGGAATTGGGATTCACGAGTCCGTTGGCGAGTCCGTCCGCCTACCGGGTCCGGGGATCGTTGATTGCGCTTCGCACGGAGCAGGCGGAGCAGGTCTTCATTGGGCAGAGGGTGGAAGGCGTGGACCTGAAGGAGGGCACGTGAGCAGTGGTTGCCCGCCCAGTGCCTGTTCCGGCTGTGCGGTCCCCGGGCGGTCCCCGGCGAGCCTTCAGCGGCTCGGTCTGGGGCTTGAGAACTGGGATCATGTGGTGGCTCTCGCGGGAAACCCGAACACGGGCAAGAGCACCGTGTTCAACAATCTGACCGGGTTGCGTCAGCACACGGGGAACTGGCCTGGGAAGACCATTGCGCGAGCCGAGGGCGGGTTTTCCTATCGCGATCGTCGGTACAAGCTGGTGGATCTTCCGGGCACCTACTCGCTGCTCTCGTCTTCACTGGACGAGGAGGTGGCGCGGGATTTCATCCTGTTCGGGAAACCGGATGTCACGGTGGTGGTCGTCGATGCCACGGCGCTGGAGCGGAACCTGAATCTTGCGCTGCAGGTCTTGCAGATCACCGACCGCACCATCGTCTGCCTGAACCTCATGGACGAGGCGCGGGCGCATGGATTGCGAATCGACACCCGTGGTTTGGCGCGTGACCTCGGTGTTCCGGTCATCCCCACCGCGGCGCGTCAACGTGAGGGCATGGAGGAGCTCCTGGGTGAGATCGAGCGTGTGGCGACGGGGCAGCTGGCTGCGCGGCCCAGGCGGCTCACCTACGATGTTCCAGGACTTCGCGACGCCATACGGCGGCTCGCGGCAGAGGTTGAGGCCGCAGTCCCTGGCGTGGCCAACGCGCCATGGATCGCGCTTCGCTTGTTGCATGGGGATGAGAGTGTCCGTCGGGCGCTGGCCCGGGGTGAACTGGGCCTTGTGTCCGAGGACGCCGCGGTCGGTGGGGTGGGGGCGGCTGCATGAAAACCGGAACACCCTCGCCCGGGTTGGGCCCGGTTTCTGACGCGGAGGCGGATCGGCCCAACCCGGGGGATCGCGTGATTTTGGGGTCGTCGCCCCGGATCGAGGCGGTGTTGGGGTTGGCCGAGGAACTGCGGTGGCGTGTTCCGCCGGAGTTCCACGACCGCTGCGTCGAGGAGATCTACGGCGAGTCTGCGCGCATCGCAGCGCGCAACGTGGTCCGTTCCGGTGTGTCGTCGCGCCAGACGTGGCAGCGGCGGATGGACGCGTTTCTCACGGGGCGTTGGACCGGGTTCCCGGCGATGATCGCGGTGCTCGCCGTGGCTCTTTGGATTACGATTGTAGGTGCCAATGTGCCCTCGGCGGCGATGGCGGGGGTGCTGGTGGACACGCTGCATCCGGCATTGAAGTCCGGGCTCGGGCAGTTGGGCATGCCGTGGTGGCTGAACGGGTTGTTGGTGGACGGTTTGTATCTGACGACCGCGTGGGTGGTGAGCGTGATGCTGCCGCCCATGTTGATCTTTTTTCCGATGTTCACGTTGCTGGAGGATTTCGGGTACCTGCCGCGGGTGGCGTTCAACCTGGACCGGTTGTTCCAGCGAGCCGGGGCGCACGGCAAGCAGGCGCTGACGATGTCGATGGGGTGGGGTTGCAACGCGGCGGGAGTGACGGCGTGTCGGATCATCGATTCGCCGAGGGAAAGGCTCATTGCGATCCTCACCAACAATTTCGCGCTGTGCAATGGGCGGTGGCCGACCCAGATCCTGATTGCGACGGTGTTTGTGGGATCGCTCGTGGCGCCGGCGCTGGCGGGTGTGGCTGCGGCGGTGGCGGTGCTTGGGGTGGCGTTGCTTGGGGTCGTCCTGAGCCTTGGGGTGTCGTGGGCCCTGTCGCGGACGTTGCTCCGGGGGGAGGCGTCGGCGTTCAGCCTGGAACTGCCGCCGTATCGGCCGCCTCGTTTTTGGCGGACGCTGTACACCTCATTGATTGACCGGACGCTTTTCGTGTTGTGGCGCGCGGTCTTGTTCGCGGCGCCGGCCGGGGTGGCGATCTGGTGCGTGGCGAACATCACCGTCACGGGTCGGCCGCTGGCGTTCTGGGCGATCGCGGGGCTTGAGCCGCTGGGGTGGGTGATGGGTTTGAGCGGGGTGATCCTGCTGGCCTACGTGATCGCTATTCCTGCGAATGAAATCGTGGTGCCGTCGATCCTGATGCTGACCGTCCTGGTGACGGGCATGACGGAGCTTGGCCAGGGTGCTGGCGTCATGTTCGAGGCGGGCGACAACGTGCTGAAGAAGCTTCTGGTCGCGGGCGGTTGGACGCCGATGACGGCGGTGTGCCTGATGCTCTTCAGCCTCTGTCACAACCCATGTTCCACCACGCTGTACACCATCTACAAGGAGACGGGCAGCTGGCGATGGACCGTGTGGTCCGCGTTGATCCCGATGGCGATCGGGTTCGTTCTTTGCGCGGGAACGGCCGCGGTGTGGCGGTGGATCGCGGGATGAGGCGGACCCCGGGTCGCGGCTCAGTCGAAGCGGACGCGGGAACGGACGCCTTCGGCGATCTTGAGGAAGGCTTGCGCGGGCTCGCTTGACACCGCGCTGACAACGATGGGAAGGCCGGCGTCGCCGCCTTTTCGGATGTCGGTGAAGATGGGGATTTCGCCGAGGAACGGGGCGCCGAGGCGCTGGGCTTCCTGGGCGCCGCCGCCGTGGCCGAAGATTTCGACGCGGGAACCGTCGGGGGCGGTGAAGTAGCTCATGTTCTCGACGAGGCCGATGATCGGGACGTTGAGTTTTTGGAACATCGCGATTCCTTTGCGTACGACGCCGAGGGAGGCCTCCTGGGGGGTGGTGACGACCACGCCGCCGTCGAGGGGCACGGTCTGGCAGAGCGTGAGCTGGGCATCGCCGGTGCCGGGCGGGAGGTCCACGAGGAGCACGTCGAGTTCGCCCCACTCGGTTTGCATGAGGAACTGCTGGATCGTCTTGACGATCATCGGCCCGCGCCAGATGACGGGCTGGCTGTCGTCGATGAGGAACCCGAGGCTCATCAGTCGGACCCCGTGGCGTTCGGGCGGGAGCAATTTCTCGCTGGCGCTGATCTCGGGGCGGTCGTGGCAACCCATCATGAGCGGGATGCTTGGGCCGTAGATGTCGCAGTCGAGGAGGCCGACGCGCAGGCCGAGATGGCGGAAGGCGCAGGCGAGGTTGACGGACACCGTGGATTTTCCGACGCCGCCCTTTCCGCTGGCGACGGCGATGATGCGTTTCACGCCGGGAACGCGGTTCTGGGTGGACCACGGATTGGCGCCGCCCGGGGGTTGGCCGGCCGCGGGAGACGGGCCGTGGTTGTGAGCGTGGCCGTGGCCTGCGGTTGGGGCGGTGGCGCCGGGTGAGCCGGCGCCGAGGCGGACTTCGACGAAGGCGCGTTCGACGCCTGGAATCGTGCGAAGGGCGGCTTCGGCTTCGGTCTTGAGCTGTGTCGCAACCTCGGGGTTGCCGGTGGTGAGTTGGAGGACGGCGGTGGCGGAACCGGCGGAGGCGGCGGTATCCTTGACCAATCCGAACGAGACGATGTCGCGACTGAAGCCGGGGTACCGGATCGTCTTAAGCGCGGCGAGGATCTGTTCCTGGGAAATCATGGGTGCTCAGTATGAGGGGGGAAGGCTGACGGACAAAGCTGCGAACGTGCTTGAGGCGGGTCAAAGGAATCCAGCTCAGTGGGAGGCTTTTCCGGAGATGCTTGCGGCGTGTTCCGAGAAGGACTTGCCGCGTCCGGTCGGGGCGATGACCGAGTCGATGATGCCGCGCTGGAACTCCTCCCACATGGGCGACATGCCCCGCAGCTTCTCCACGATCAACGCGAACTGCGCGACCACGTAGTCCATGTCGTCGTCGGTGTTGTCCTTGCCCAGCGTGAGGATGAGGTTGCCCTGGGCGAGTGCGTGGTCGAGCCCGATGGCGGCGAGGACGTGGGAGATCTTGAGCGACTTGCTGACACAGCTCGATCCGCTGGCGACCGCGATGCCGTGAACGTCGAGGAGAAGCAGCTGGCCCTCGCCCTCAATGAACTCGGTGCTGATGTTGATGTTGTTGCAGATCCGATCGGGACCGGGCTCGGGGCCGTTGAGCTTGATGAACGGAATGCGGGATTTCAGGCCGTCCCAGAGACGTCGCTGCAGCCGGGCTGCGTGGGTTGCCCGGGCATCCAGGTCGCGCAATGCGAATTCGGCGGCGACTCCGGCGCCGATGATCGCGGGAACGTTCTCGGTGCCCGCGCGGCGGCCTCCTTCCTGGACACCGCCATGGAGGATGCTGACCAGGCGTGCCCGGCGATTGCGATACAGGACGCCGACTCCCTTGGGTCCGTAGAAGCGGTGGGGCGAAAGCGACATCAGGCTCGCGCCCATCTGCTGGACGTCGATGGGAAGCCAGCCGGCGGAGGAATTCGCGTCGACGAAGAGCGGGATGCCTTTCTCGGCGGCGATGCGGCCGATCTCGGCCACGGGCTGGATCGTGCCGATGTCGTGGTTTGCGAGCTGGACGCAGATCAGCGTGGTCTTGTCGGTGATGACCTCGCGGAGCTTGTCCACCTGGACGCGGCCCATGGGATCGACCGGGACCTTGGTGTTGGTGAATCCCTCTTTTTCGAGGAATTCGAGGGAATTCATGACCGCCGGATGCTCGACTTCGCTCCAGACGATATGGGTGCCGCGGCGGCGGTTGGCGTAGGCGACGCCCTTCACCGCGAGATTCACCGCCTCGGTCCCGCAGGACGCGAAGAAGATGTCGTCCGCGGATTCGGCGTTGATCAGCGCGGCGACCTGGGTGCGGGCGCTGGCGAGGGCATCGCGGACGCGGAGCCCGTGCTGGTGCAACGAGGATGCGTTCCCGTAGGCCTCCATGAAGAACGGCTTCATGGCTTCGAAGGCCTCCTGCAGCAACGGCGTTGCCGAGAGGTGGTCGAGGTAGACTTGGCGCATGGGGTTCAGGACGCGACCGTGGACAATGTTGCTTCCGCGGACGGGGCCGCCTTGGCAGCTTCAGGATGGCGCTTCACGTAGTCCTCCAGCGCGGCCTTGAGGGCTTCTTCGGCCAGGACCGAACAGTGGATCTTCACGGGCGGGAGCCCGCCGAGGGCGTCGACCACCTCCTGATTTGAGAAGCTCAGGGCCTCCTCGAGCGTGCGGCCCTTGATCAGCTCGGTGGCCATGCTGGAACTTGCGATGGCGGAACCGCAGCCGAACGTCTTGAAGCGGGCGTCGGTGATGCGACCGTTCTCGACCTTCAGGCTCATCTTCATGATGTCGCCACAGGCCGCGGCACCCACCTCCCCGATGCCGTCGGCATCCGGGATGTCCCCCATGTTGCGGGGATTCATGAAGTGATCCATGACGGTTTTGTTGTAGAGGGAATAAGTGTCGCTCATGGTATAGGTCAGATGGCCGGGATGAATTTGGGTCGGGGACGGAAGGCGATGGACTGCGAGGCGGTGGCTGGGAGGCGGCCGGGAGGCGCGCAGGTGGAGCCTGCGGACCTGAGCGTGGACTTCGCTGCGGACTTGGCTGCGAAGGAGGCCTCGGCGTGGCTCTGACGCGAGGCGAGATCGGCGAGGGAGGTGTTGCGGAACACCTCCTTCAAGCGATCCTGGGCTTCCTCGAACAAACCGCAGAGGGCGCAGCTCTCCCGCTTTTCACAGTCGGGTCCTTCACCGAGGCATCGCTGCAGCGCGATCTTGCCGTCGATGGCCTCGATCACCTCGAGGATCGAAATCTTTGTCGGCGGTCGGGCGAGGATGAATCCGCCCCCGGCTCCGCGCTGGGACCGGAGCAATCCCGCCTTCGCCAGATCCTGAAAAATCTTCGCGAGAAAACTCTTGGGGATCGTGACGCCGCGACTGACGGCATCGATCATGACCGGAAGCCCGGCCGGTTGTCGGGCCAGATGCAGCAGTCCTAGGACGCCGTACTCTCCTGCGCGTGAGATTTGCATTCGCTGATTCTAAATCGGACTAATTTCGTCCGATTGCCCCGCTTAGTTAGCAGGGTCCTTGGTTCTGTCAAACCCGATGGGGTGTTTGTTGCGGTACGTGCGGGGAGCGGTCGCGACGGATTTGTCCTCCGTCGAGTGGCGTCGGGGGATCGGCAGGGGCGGCAAGGCTCGCGTCGGCGGGGTTTTCCCCTCAGTTTCGGAGGCATGGCTTTCATGCGTTCACTCGATCATGCGTGGCTGCGGATGGGACTTTGGGTTCGGATCGTGTCCCTGGCATGGATGGGATCGGCTGTGGTGTATGGGGAGGGTTCGTCGATGCCGGGAGGTGGCGTGGGGTACAACGCGGTCCTGGGGAAGTTGCTCAACGACATTCCGGCGTTTGCGGCGTCGGTGGAGACGACGATGACCAACTCCGTCGAGAAAACGCGCCTGGTCATCCCGATGAAAATGGCGAAGCGCGAGGACCGGCTTCGGATCGAGGTGGATTTCGGGAAGATGCAGGGGGGTGGTCTGGCGGTTCAGGGACTGGGAGCGTTGCAGAAGGTGGGCATGGCGCGGATGACGAGCATTGTGTCACCGGCTGACCGGACGATGTTCGTGCTCTTTCCGGATCTCAAGTTTGCGACCCGGGTCGCGTTGTCGGATGCGGATCTTCCGAGTCCGGGATCCAAGGTCTCGAAGAAGGCGTTGGGAAAGGAGTCGCTGGATGGTCAGCCCTGTGTGCGGCAGCAGGTGGTACTGACCTCGAGCGACGGGGGCAAGACCGAGGCGACGACCTGGGAGGCGGCGGCGCTCGACAGGTTTCCGGTCAGGATCGCGTTCCGATCGGAGGGCAGCACCATCGTGATGACGTTTTCCGGGGTCCGTTTGTCGAGCCCGGACGACGACTCGTTCCGGGTGCCTTCCGATTACAAGACCTTCGATTCGATGCCGGCCCTGATGCAGGAAGCGACCACCCGGGCGTTCAATCCGGGGAACTGAGGCCGGGGGTCCACTCAGAGGGCTGCCTTGTCGAGGGCCTCCATCACGATGCCGGGCGTCAGCACCTCGGGCAGGACGATGGGGGCCTTGGAGGAGTCCCTGGGATAGACCAGCACCAGGGGGACGCCGGCGCGTCCGAATCTTTTCAGTTCCGCGGTGATGGCGGGAGGTGTGGCGGTGTGGTCGCCCTTGAGCGTGATGGCGTTGATGGACCTGAGCTTCTCGCGGACGGAGTCGATGGCGAGGGACGAGCGCTCGTTGAGCTTGCAGGTCAGGCACCATTCGGCGGTGAAATCGACGAGCACGGGGCGTCCGGTGGTGCGGGCGGAGGCGAGGGCGGCGGGTGACCAGGCCTGCCACTCGATGCCGCCTGTCCGAGTCGGGTGGGTGCCGCTGGCGGCGCTGGAGGGCTCGGGGCGGGCGTTCCGCCAGTCGAGTTCTTTTTCGAGTGTGTAAGTATAAAAAACGGCGAGGAGAACAATGGCGACGGCGGTGGCGGTGCCCGGGCGGCGGCGACCGCGTTGGGCGAATTCGCCCCAGACCCAGGCCGAGAGCGCAAGGCCGACCAGGAAGAGTCCGAGCCAGAGGGGGCCGCCGGGTCCGAGGCGATCTGCGGCGAGGGTGTAGAGCCAGATCGCGGTGGCGAGCATGGGGAAGCCCATGGCGATCTTGAAATGTTCCATCCATGCGCCGGGTTTCGGCAGGAATTTCAGCCAGGCCGGTTGCCAGCTGAGGACGACGTAGGGTGAGGCGAGTCCGAACGCCACGGCGCTGAAGATGATGACGATCGTGGCATCATTGGGGGCTGTGAAGGCGTAGCCGAGTGCCGGGGCGAGGAAGGGGGCGGTGCAGGGGGTGGCGAGGGCGACGGCGAGCATTCCGTTGAAGAACGCGCCTGCCGGGCCCTCCTTGCTTGCGAGATCTCCGGCGGCATCCATGGCGCGGCCCGTCACCATGATCTCGAACACGCCGAAAAGGCTGAGTGAGACCAGGATCACCAGTGAAGTCATGGCGACCAGAAAGACGGGGTTCCCGAATTGCATGCCCCAACTGGCGGCGCCGGTGGCTTTCTGGACCGCTATGACCACGGCGGCGAGGGCCAGGAAGGAGAACCAGACACCGAGGCCGTAGATCAGGCCGAGTTTGCGGATCTCGGCGGGTCGGCTTCCGCTTTGGCGGACGAATCCGAGAATCTTCAACGCGATCACCGGCAGGACGCACGGCATGATGTTGAGGATGAGTCCGCCGATCAGGGCGAGGAACAGGGCCTTGCCGAGTGAGAGGCGTGGGACGGTGACGCCGCCTTCGGTTTCGGCGGCGGGGTCCTTGGGGTGGGTTGCGGCGGCGACGTTGCGAGGCGGGGTTGGGCCGTCGGCGAGGGTGAGTTTTCCTTCGAAGGCGAGGACGGCGGTGTGCTTGGAGTTCAGCAGGGCGAGGACGCCCGAGACTTCGTTGGGCCACGAGGCTTCGAGGCGTTTGACCTTTTTTCGAAGCGTGACGGTGCCGTCGGCCTGGGGCAGGACGTCGGTGGTGGTGGGGATTTCGAGGGTGGTGGAGGAATCGGCGAAGAACTCCGGGGTACCGGCCGCGGCGTCGGTTCGCCATCGGATCACGAGGGGTCGTTCGTCGCCTGTGGGTGGGCCGTCCCAGGCGGCCTGCGCGATATCGGCGGTGAGCGGCTTGGGGAGCTGGGATTCGGCGGTCTTGAGGAGGTTGGCGTTGGTGGATGGCTGGGAGGCATTGCCGAGGGTGAGGCGGGCCTGGACCGTGGTGCCTCCCGGGACGCAGCTTTTTTCACATTCGAGCCACTTGATCTTCGCGGAGAGGTTGATGGGGCCGGGAGGAGTGGAGGGCGCGATGGAGATGGGGACGAGGAGGAGGGTCCGGTGGTGGTAGACGTAGGTGATGAGGCCGTCCTCATCGAGTCGTTCGGGGGCGGGCCATCGGAGGGTGCCTGCGGTGAGGCCCGCAGGGAGGGTCCATTCGACGGTGGTGGGGGCCCCGGAGTCCCCGCCGTTTCGCCAGTACGTGTGCCAACCGGGCTTCATCGTGAGCTCGATCCCGGCGAGGATTGTTTCGCCGGGTCGGGCGGCGTCGGTGGGCAGGAGGAGTCGGGCGCTCGTTCCGCCTGCCGCGAGGGTGGGGAGGGGCGCGGCGAGGAGCAGGGACAGGGCGGTGAGCAGACGAAACCAACGCATGAGGGACAATGCCTCACGGGTTAGCGATTGCCAAATCCGGGATGACCGGGAGCATACGGGCATGCCCGCCGCATCGGGGACCCTCGTCAGATGGCTTCCTACGGGTCGGGAGGGCCTTGCCGCCATGATGGAGGCCGTTGGGGCGGCGGCACGGTCGATCGATCTCGAGATGTACATCTTCGAGGATTCCGACGTGGGACGGCGATTTCGCGATGCGCTTGTGGCCGCCTCGAGGCGTGGTGTCCGTGTCCGGTTGCTTGTCGATGCGTTCGGTTCGTTCGAACTCCGGTATGATTTTTTCCAGCCGCTGATCGATGCCGGGGCTGAATGTCGCCGGTTCAATCCGCGCGAACTCGGGCGATACACGTATCGCGACCACCGGAAGCTGGTGGTGATCGACCGTGAGTTGGCCTTTGTGACCGGGTTCAACATCGGGCGCGAGTACGACGGCGACGGCGTGGTGGGGGGGTGGCGTGATCTGGGGGTGGGGGTGACGGGGGAATTCGTTCCTCCTCTTGCCGAGGCGTTCGCCGGGATGTTTGGGGCGGCGAGTTTTCGGCATCGGCGACTGGCGCGGTTCCGAAAGCACATGGTTCCCCAGCAGGTCCCGCTCGGGGCGGGGACGCTGTTTCTGCTTTCCCCGGGGCGTGAGCGGAATCCAGCGCGTGAATCCCTCGCCGCGGATGTGCTTCGTTCGCGCCTGGTGCGGTTGACGACCGCCTATTTCCTGCCACCTCGGCGGCTGCGTTTGGCCATGAGCACGGCGGCCCGTCAGGGCGCGAAGGTGCAGTTGCTCGTGCCCGGGAAGTCAGACGTGCGGATGGCGCAGTTGGCGGCGAGGGGGCAGTACAGCCGGTTGCTGCAGGCGGGTTGTGAGATCTTCGAATATCAGCCGGCGGTGTTGCACGCGAAGCGTTACCTGCTGGATGACGTGGTGTACGTGGGTTCGGCGAACCTCGACCTCAGGAGCCTCAACATCAACTACGAGCTTCTTCTCCGGGTCCAGGATCCGGTGTTGGCGGCGGAGGGGCACGCTGCGTTCGAGGGGGACCTTGAACGAAGCCGGCGGATTCTTCCCGAGGAATGGCGGCGGCGGCCCTGGTGGAACAAGGTTGCGGAGCGTCTCGCGGGTTTCTTCCTCGTCCGGCTCGATGCGCGCTATGCCCTGCGGCAGCTGTATCGTTTGCGGGAGAGTCGACGGGCGTCGCGGAGGGGGCGGGCCTGATGGTTCATGGGCGGCGAACCGAGTGTGCGGCACCTCTTCGAGGTTTTTCTGTTCCCAATTTTGTCCTATTGCGTGGGGTTCCCGTGGGATTCTTCCGGATCTCACCGGGATGGGTTCAGAAGTTCCATTAAAGGCCCGCGCTACTCCTGCCGATGCCGCGCGTGGCGCGTGGTTTGTCGGCTGTGGGGATGTCCATAGGCATGAGGCGTCCGCGAGGTGGGGGCCCGGGAACAGGGGTGGGTGGGTTGCACCGGTCGTTCCGAGGGGGATCGCAGCTTTCGATGTGGCGCCACGAGGGACGACCGTCATGGCACAAACATCACTTCGCACCAGGCTTCTCCTCACCTTCCTGTTGGCCGGGTTGTTCCCGGTGACCGGGAGCTTGATCGGATGGTGGCGCAGCGTGGAGGCCCGCGAGGACATGTCGAAATCAGCGGCTTATAAGTTGATCGGCCAAACCCTCCTGGAGCGGCAGATCGACCACTTGAACTGGGTGCGAACGGTGGGTGACTTTGAAACGGACGATCAGATCCTGAGGATCGATGTTGCGAAGGATGGGCACGCCTGCGCCTTTGGGAAGTGGTACTACGGGGAGGGCGGGCGGTCGGTGACGAACCTGGATCCTGCGCTGGCGACCCTCTGGCGCAACCTGGAGGCGCCGCACCTGGCGCTCCACGCCACCGTGGAGAAGCTGGAGGCTTTGTTGGCGAAGGGGGGCAGTGGTCGAGCCGAGGCGCGGGTGTTTTACCGCTCGGCAACATGCCAGCATTCGAGGGAACTCTCGTCGTTGGTCAAGGAACTGCGGGATCGATCGGACGGGGTGGCCAAGGCCCAGGATCTCCATGGCATGAACGCGGCGCGGCAGTTTGAGGTGATGGCGATCGCGTCCGTGGTGGTGGTGCTGATCGTCGCACCGGTGCTCGGTTGGATTCTTGCGAGCAGGATGGACAGGCGCCTGCGGCGCGTGGCGAACCTTCTTTCGGAATCCGGGGACCACACGGCCTTGGCAGCGCATCAGGTTTCCGCGGCCAGTCTTTCGTTGGCCCAGGGCGCGACCGATCAGGCGTCTTCGATGGATCGGACGAGTTCGTCGTTGGAGCAGGTGGCGGCGATGACCGAGCGCAACGCGCAGGATGCGACCCAGGCGAGCGAGTGTGCGCGGCTGGCGCGGACGGCTGCGGATGCCGGGTCCCTGCAGATGCAGGCCATGACGGGAGCGATGGAGGGCATCAAGGCGAGCAGCGGCGAGATTGCGAAGGTCAACCGGACGATCAACGACATCGCGTTTCAGACGAACCTCCTTTCCTTGAACGCCGCGGTGGAAGCCGCCCGCGCGGGAGATGCGGGGTTGGGATTTGCGGTGGTCGCGAACGAGGTGCGGAACCTGGCCAAGCGCAGCGCGCAGGCCGCGCAGGAGACGGCGGGCATGATCGAGGCCGCGATTGCGAAGGCCGCGCAGGGCGTGGAGATCAGCGAGCGGGTGGGCCAGGGTCTTCAGCAGATCGTGGGGCGGGTACGGCAGGCGGATGACCTTGCGGCCGCCGTGTCGAAGTCTTCGAAGGAACAAAGCCAGGCCATCGCGCAGGTGAACGCCTCGGTCGTCGAGGTGGACAAGGTGACGCGGGCCAATGCGGCGGCTGCGGAGGAGAGCGCGAGCGCTGCGGAGGTGTTGAACTCACAGTCCGACGCGCTGCGTCGCGCCTTGGACGAACTGACCTTGATCATCGAGGGCGTGAATCGTCCGTCGAAAGGCGCGGTATCCGCGCCGGGCAAGGCCGGCATGGGTGGCTTCGTGAATCGCGGGGGCCCACGATCCGGCAAGGCCCAAGGCCAGAGCCAAGGCAAGGATGTGGCACCCGCCGAGGATGTCTTCGAGATGGAGCCTACGTAGAGGCCGCTCAGTCCTCGGAGAACAGGTATTCGAGGTCGGTGCTGGTGAGGTTCTTGGCAAAGCCTTCTTCGCCGAGGACGTCGCTGATCGTCTGGGCCTTCTTCTGTTGGAGGTCCCAGATCTTCTCCTCGACCGTGCCTGGTGAGATGAGCCGGTAGGCATTGACCGTGCGGGTCTGGCCGATGCGATGGGAGCGGTCGATGGCCTGGGCTTCGACGGCCGGGTTCCACCACGGGTCATAGAGGATGACGTAGCTGGCGGTGGTGAGGTTGAGGCCGGTGCCAGCGGCGCGCAGCGACAGGAGGAAGACGGCGGGCCGGGTTTCCTCCTGGAACAATCGAACGACTTCCTGCCGGTCCTTGGTATTGCCGGTGAGGATGTGGGTGACGATGGAGCGCGTGGCGCATTCCCTCTCGAGGATTTTGAGCATCTCCACGAACTGGGAGAACACGAGGACCTTTTCGCCCTTCTCCATCAAGGGTTCGAGCAGTTCGAACAGCGTCTCGGTCTTGCCGGAGGAGGTGTCGCTGCCGACGAGGGCGGGGTGGCAGCAGATCTGGCGGAGTCGGGTGAGGGCCGCGAGGACGTGCATGCGGCTTTGGGCGAGGCCCTTGGTCTGGAGGGCCTGCATGACCTGGTCGCGGCTGCGGCGCAGCTCGGCGAGGTAGAGTTTGCGCTGGTCTTCGCCGAGCTCGCAGTCGCGGCGTTCCTCGATGCGATCGGGAAGATCCTTGGCCACCTGTTGCTTGAGGCGGCGGAGCATCAGGGGTCGGAGCTTTGCGGAGAGGCGTCGGCGATTGATGCGTTGGGCGGCGGGATCCTCGCGTGGGGCCTCGTAGGTCTCGTTGAAATCGACCTGGGTGCCGAGATAGCTGGGCTGGATGAAGTCGACGATGCTCCAGAGGTCGAGCAGGCGGTTCTCGAGGGGCGTGCCGGTAAGGGCGAGGCGTTGCTGTGAGGCGAGCTGCTTCACGCACTGGGTGACCTGGGCGCCGGGATTCTTGATGAACTGGGCCTCGTCGAGGATGAGTGCCTGGAACTCGAATTTCTGGAGTTCCTCGAGGTCGCGTCGGAGCAGGGCGTAATTCGTGACGACGATGTCGAAATTGGGGATCTGCTTGCGAAGGTTGTGTCGTGCGGCGCCGCTTTCGAGGACGAGGACGCGCATGCTCGGGGTGAACTTCTCGGCTTCACGTCGCCAGTTGTGGAGCACGGAGGCGGGGCAGATGACGAGGACCGGCTTGGATTTGCGGCCGTTGCGGAGCTTGAGCCAGAGCAGCCAGGCAAGGGTCTGCAGCGTCTTCCCGAGGCCCATGTCGTCGGCGAGGATGGCGCCGAGCTGGACGTTGTTGATGTGGCAGAGGAAGTCGAAGCCGTCCTTCTGGTAGGGGCGGAGTTCTGCGTTGAGGCCTGGGGGCAGGTCGGTATCCGGGACGCCCTTGAAGTTCGTGAGGCGCTGGCGGAGGGCGCGGGCCTCGGGGCTGTCGCCGAATTTCTGGAGGGTGCTTTCGTCGAGGGCCTTGGCCTGGACCATGTCGACTTTCTGGGCGATGGGGACGAGCCCGTCGACGCCGAGTTCGGCCATTGTTTCGTGGGCCTGCGTGACGGCTTCGGTGTCGAGTTCCACCCAGCCGGCGTCCGGGAGTTTGACGTAGCGGCTGGTGGCTGTGGCGAGTCGCAGGAGGTCGGCGGGGGTGAGTTTCATCCCCTCCTGTTCCCACTCGGCGGAGACGGAGAGCCAATCGATGCCGCTGCCCTTGACGAGGAGCTTGGGCTTGAGTTTGCGGGGCTGGAGGAAGAGGCGTTGGAAGGCGGGGTTGCCCAGGAAATCAGCGCCGCCCGGCTTGCTGCCCCAGACCTGGGAGAGCGTGCTCAGGAAATTCTCGTTGGCATCGCCGACCCAGAGGCCGGGTTCGGGGGTGAACCAGTCGAGGCGACGGAGCCAGTTGACGGCGTCGTCGAGGCGTTGGTCGTCGAGGAGGTCGGGTTTCTCGCTCTTGCGGACGCCCTGGCCGGCGAAGATCCATTCGTGGCCATTCCATTGCCAGAGTGAGCCGTCGCGGTCGCTGACGGCGAGGAGGCGGAGGCGGACGACTTCCTCGCTGAGTTCGAAGATGAACTGCGGTCGGGCGGTGTGGCTGACGCAGAGGCTGTCCCAGCGGGTGTCCTGGTGGGCGTGGGCGCGGCGGAGCTGGGTGAGCAGGCGATGGCTGAGCTTGTGGACGGGCTGGGTGGGTTTTTCGAGCAGGCCCGTGAGAAGGCGCTCGGACGGTGCGTTCTCGAGCAGGAAGAATTCGCCGGCCACCAGCGCGAGGGGAAGTTCGCCGCTGAAGAAATGGACGTCGGCGAGGCCGAATTTGCCACTGGGAGTCTCGAGCGAGTGGGCGAGATTCAGCTCGTGGTCACCGTTATCGAGACGGTAGCTGAACCTGGCGAGCAGACCTCGGAACAGGAGAGGGGCCTGGTCGGTGTTGTTCAACATGCGGCCGAGGCGGCCCCAGCGGACGAGCCAGCGGAGCAGTTCGACGCCCTCGAGAATGAGCGAGTCCGGGACCGGGTCGTGGTGCCGGTATTGTTCTGCGAGCCAGCGGATGAGTTCCCAGTCTTCCGGCGGGAAGAGTTCCTGTTCCTGTGTGGCGCGGAGCGTCAGTTCGATCACCTCCTGGAGCGTGCGGTCCTTCTCGCCGGTGCGGCTGCGCACGATGTTGAAGGCGATCGCGAGCTGGCTGAGTCCGGAGGCGTTCTCGCCCCGTCGGGGTTCGCAGATCACGCGGAGTCCGGCACGGGGGGAATCGAGGTGGTCCGGGGCGGGGGGGAAGAGCCAGCGCTCGAGGTCGTCGACCAGCTGCTGGTCGCGCTCGGCCTGCTGCTGCTGGGCGAAGCGCTCGAAGTTCGCGTGGGAAAGGAGTTCGGTGGGCAGCGCGCGGTTGGCGCGGAGGAAGAGGTGGGCGGCCTCCTCGAGCCGGGCCTTGCCCTGGGCCGCCATGAGCCGGCTCCACCAGTCGTCACCGGGAAAGTCGCGGCGGGAGAGATTGAGCTTCTCGAAGTAATCCTCGAGGAGGAGCCATGCGCGCTGGGGATCGGCGCAAGCGCCAAAATGGCTCAGGATCACGCTGCGTTCGGCCACGGCGCTCTTGGAGTCCGAGAGTTCGCGGCGCAGCTCCGCCAGGGCGCCATACGCACGTCCGAGGACGTTGTGATGGGCGTCGTACCGCGCGGCGGCGGCGGACGAGCGGAGGATGGGTGTCCCTGAATTCTTTCTACCTCTGGGCATGGCTAATTCAAACGGCCGAAAGTGAAGGTTCATTGCCGCATGTCATGAGGACACGGGTCAAATCATTATTCCGGTAGTCTGAAGTCATCCGAGGCATGGCCGACGCGCACCAAAGCCACGAATGACGCGGGTCTTGATGCGGTCCGCTGAAGCTGATGATGACGCTGCGTACTCTCCCGGCGGCCGGTGTCCGCGGGAAAAACGGGGGCGCGAAGGATTAGACGGACTTGATGTAGGAGCGTTCCTCCCACACGGCCTTGAGGGAGGTGAGGTTGCGGGGATCGAGGATGTGTTTCGCGGCGGTGAGGAGGCGTCCGCGGCGGAGGGCGTGCCAGGCGTCGCTGGCGTTGATGGCGACGGCCTGGAGGACGCTGGGGTCGCGGTAGCAGTCGATCATGCAGCGGGTGCAGCCGTCGCGGATGATCCTGGACTGGTCGAACTCGTAGATGTTGCACATCGGGGATTCCCAGAAGTGGCAGCGGTACAGGTTCAGGTTCCAGTCGAGGTAGAAGTACTTGTGTCCGCCGAGGCACCCGAACTTTTCCTTTTCGCCGCGCAGATGGCGCTGCATTTCATCGAGCGACTCGGTGGGATTGACCACCGGGAACCCGCTGCTGCGCTTCATTTCCTTGATCTTGTCGAAGAGGCCG
>CAIMTB010000474.1 GCA_903844265.1 uncultured Verrucomicrobiota bacterium | reverse complement strand
AGCAAGTCCAGTGCACCCTGCTTGGAAACTTTGAGCGCGCCGCGCAACTCCGCCGGGGTCAAACCACCGCTCTGACCCAGCAGCTTCAGCAACTGCTCCTGACGCGGGCGCAGTACCACCTTCTGCGCCGCCGACCGCACCGAGAACTGCCCCATCCGCTCCCACACCCGCTGCAAGGTCTGCTCCAACCCTTCGGCGCAGTACTCCAGCCAGGAAGTCAGGTCCTCCCCCTGACGCCGAACCGCTTCGAGCGCCCCGTAATATCGCGGCCGGTTCTCCCAATAGAACTCGTCCACGGCGAAGATGTGATGCGAATCGAAGCCGCGCCGGTACAGCTCCCACAGGGCCATCGCCCGCCCCGCCCGACCATTCCCGTCCGCGAACGGGTGAATCGCCTCGAAGCGGTAATGCAGGATCGCGGAACTGAGCACAGGCGAATGTCCCGGCGCCTCCCGGTTCCACCACTCCAGCAATTCGAACATCAGCCCGGACACGTCCTCCGGCGGTGGCGGCACAAAGGAACCCACCCGCACCCGGATCGTGCGGTAGCGTCCCGCTTCGCCCTGGTCCATGACGTCGCCTGCGATGATGGCATGGAGGCGGAGAATGTCTTCGTGGCTCACCCGCTTCCTGGCGGCCTGCTTTTCAACATGTCGCAGCGCGGCGAAGTAGTTGAGCACCTCACGCCGCGGCCGAGCGGGTGCGTCCACGGCACTGCCTTCCTCCAGCGCCCGAACCTCGCCCAAGGTGAGCGGGTTTCCCTCGATGGCCGTCGAGCTGTGCGTGTTGCGGGCTCGCGTGTCTTTCCGCAGCGCCGGAATCCACGGCACCTGCACCGCGGCCCCCTGGATCCGCTCCCGCAACGCCGCGATGCTTTCCGCCCTCCCCAGCAAGGCCGGGGTGATGGTGAACTGCGGCTGATAGCTCATCTCGCCGACCCTCTCCCTGAGTCAACCGTGGGTCAAGTTTGAGTCAAGTGTGGGTCAAGCTCACGCGTCCCCGCCTGCCCGCCCAGCCTGGCGCAGACCCCTTCCCCGAGATCCGGAATCCGAAGCCGCGTTCAGGTGACCGAGCCTTCCTCGATGATCCGTCGCAGCCAGACTGTGAACTCGTCGTAGGGCATCACCAACAAGCGCCCGAAGATCCCTGCTCATTGGCGATCCTCAGCAGGTTGTTGAGGGCCAGGTAGGCCGTCAGACCGAGCCGGAAAGCGTCCTCGCACGGGTTCAACACGCTGCCCGTCTTGATGTCGCAGGCGATCTTTGCCGCCTGAAAACGCTTCGGCGGCGCCGTGGCGAGGGCACATGGGTTATGGGGTGTGGTAGCGCCTTCCTAACGGCGCCTGCACCGCGGCAGCGAGGTCCGCGATGCTGGCTGGATTGGGGCGGGGGTTGGGTGCATGGTCCTTCCATGCAACTCGCGCTCCCCACGGAAATTGAGGCCCGGCTCTCGCCCGAGTCGGCGGCGTTGCACCTCGCCATCGGGCTCTTCGTGGGCGACGAAGCCACGCTTGGACAGGCGTCGGTCATCGCGGGCATGCCACAGACCCGATTCCTCATGGAACTTGGCCGGCGTCGGATCCCAATCCACTACGGCGCTGAGGAACTCGCCGCGGACCTGAGCACGATCGCGCAGCTCACACCCAAGTGATCGTTGTATCGGATACCTCGCCGGTGACGGATCTGCTGACGGTGGGTGAAGCTGACCTCCTTCCGAAGCTCTTCTCGGAGGTGGTGATCCCAGAGGCGGTTCGGGAAGGGGTTGCTGTGATCGGCTTGGTT
>CAIMTB010000473.1 GCA_903844265.1 uncultured Verrucomicrobiota bacterium | reverse complement strand
GATCAGTTTCGCCATGACAATGGGACGGTTCGACTTCGGTATGGGGGCGGCTCTCGATTAATGGATCCGTCCATCTTCTCACACGGGATCCCCGGTCGAGTCCGAGGATGTCGGCAAATCGGCAGCCGCCGGCAACGAGATCTCAGACGGCCCCTTCGCCGCAAACGAGCCTTCGCCAGCCAACCCTTCAGCAGCGTCACGCCCCTCCTTGGTGGAGCCGGCCGCAGCAATGCGAACGACGACCGGCCGCAGCAGTCGTCCCTGGAAGACAAATCCCGGCGCCACAGTCTCGTCGACCAACGCACCCTCCGGCACATCGCCGGGCTCGGGTAGCTGATGCTTTCGCGGATCAAACGGCTCGTCCGGTGCGGCGACGATCGGCATGAACCCGACCCGCCGGAGCGCCTCGCGGCAGGCGGAATGAAAACGATCGATCTGCTCCACCAATCCGTGCTGCCCCGTCCGAACCGCGGCGACGTGCAACGCGAAAACGTGGTCCATGATCCGTCCCACCGCCTGCACCCAATCGCCCTCGACACGCCGCAACTTCTCCACCTCGAGCTTCAAGGTCTGGCGTTCACCGTCAGCCGTCCGCTGGACGACTCCCGCGAACGACTCCGCCTCCCGGGCCAGTCGATCCACAACCCCTTTCGCAAGCTCCGCCGTCTGCCCCGCCCTGTCCTGCACCGACTGCCATTGTCCCGTGGCCGCCGCGATGCGCTCCGCGACCCCATCCAACTGGTCGAGTCGCGCCATGGTGTCGACGAGATGCCCTGTCTCCGTGAATTTCACGGACGCCTCGTATTCCTTGAGGAAAGGCAGGCAGGCCAACCACGCCCCAAACCCGGCACAGGCCGCCACGGCCACCACCTCCCACAACTGGAGAGGGCGTGAACCAAAAGCGACAAGTGCAGCCGCAGCCGCAACCAACATCGCATCCGCGAACCAGAACGGCACCTTGTTCAGCCGTGGCGTCATTGCTTCCGACATCGTGGAATCACCTTACCCGCATGGACGAGTCCGGAGCCAACCGCTTTTTCACAACAAACCCATCCGCCCCCGGAAAGATCAGGTCGCCGCCACCCGTCGCTGCAGCAGAAGTGCCAGGCCGAAGAAACCAAGAAACGCCGCACCCCACGGCCACGGAGCCGGCACCGTCGCCAGCACATCCACGAATACGATCCCCGCCAACAACCCCGATACCGCCGTCTTCGCCCCGCCTCCCCCCGGCCGATACAGCTCCGCCAGAGACTTCGCCGTCCAGATCAACAGGATCAACACCGGCATCAGCATCCGTGACCTCCCCCACGCATCGAATGGATTCATGAACACCGCGAGACCCAGCGGAGCCAGAAGCAGCGGCAGGGACCACCACCGGGGAACCCCCCCGACCGATTCCCCGCGCGCGATGTAACTCAGCCCAATGACATACGCACCCAGCGCCAGCCCACTCCAGACCGTGTCCCCCACCACACCATTCCAGGCCGCCGATCCCGCCACGAGATAGAGCAGATGCCGGCACAGCGCCATCGTCACCGGCGAAAACGAGACGAATTTGTGCGTGAAATCGTAAACCACCACCGACACCACCAGGAGCCCCCCCAACATCGCCGTCGTGGGGCCCAACATCGCCAACAACAGCCAACCCGCCCCCAGAACCCCCGCACTCGCCCTCCACACCGTCCTCGACTCCACCGCACCCCTCGGGATCGGACGCTCCGATCGCGCCCGCCGATCGAAGCGCTCGTCGCACGCGTCGTTCAGGAACATTCCACCCACATACACACAGCTCGTACCCACGCAGACCGCGAGGAATCGCCCCCAGGAACCACCCCCCCCACGAAGCCAGGCCGCAAGACAGTTCGACCACACCGTTGGCAGGTTCGAGACACGACCCAGCTCCAGCCAGGGGCGGGCCGCCTGCAGCCATGAAACGAACAATGACGACATCTCCCGAAATCAAACCCGCCACCGCCCCACCACGTCCACGCCGAACTCACCCAACCTGCATTCAATCAAGGGACAGGTCTTCAATAAGTCGCTGCAGGGAACAGCTGGAATAACGGGACAGG
>CAIMTB010000472.1 GCA_903844265.1 uncultured Verrucomicrobiota bacterium | reverse complement strand
GGAGGATCGCGCGCCGGAACTGAGTTTCGACCTCGGTGCACTCGTTGATCTCGCGAGCGTCCGCGTCTGGAACTACAACGAGTCGCAACCCGGTGACCTCACGACACGCGGCGTTGCCAGGCTTCGCCTGCTCGCGAGCCCGAAGACTGGCGGGGGAGAAGGCCAGACGCAGTCCGAGTTTGACCTGGTAAAGTCATCCGGCGGCGCGGGTGTGGCCCAGGAGCTTCAGTTAACCCTGCAGGGCAAGGTTCGTCACGTGACGCTGAAGGTGCTCAGCAATCATCGGGGCGTGACTTATCCTGCCGCTGGCAGCCCTCCCGACAATGGCTTCGTCGGTCTCTCGGAGATACAGTTCATCGACAGGAGTGGGCATGCCGTCGACGGCGTGCGCGTGACCGGTCGTTCCGGGGAGCTGGCGTCCATGCAGCGGACGGCCTCGCACCTCATCGATGGAAGCGGTCTCTCGACGACTTCCGGCCTGGGGTGGAATGCACAGGGGTTGCCCTTCTATTCAGAGGGGGTCACGTACCGTCACCGGTTTCAGGTCGAGGAGCGCAAGGGCCGGTTCGTGTTGTCGCTCCCGCGGTGGTATGGGGCGGTGGCCCGGGTCGTTGTGAACGGCAAGGAAAGCGGGTGGGTGAGCGCGCCACCTTGGGAATGTGACGTGACCCGGCAGGTGCATCGGGGGGACAACGAGGTGGACATCACGGTCATCGGCACGCTGAAGAATACGCTTGGGCCTCATCACGGGAACCACGCGCTGGGAAGCGCCTGGCCGGGCATGTTCCAGAACGGGCCGGGCAGCCAACCGCCGGGTGACCGCTATAGCTCGGTGGCGTACGGCATGTTCGAGCCGGCGGTCCTGAAGCGTGTCGCTCTGGAATGACCGGGTGAGAAGGTTTTGCTCGATCGCATGGTCCGCCTCGGGCGCTCAGAGGCGGGCCTAGGAATCGATACCTAGTGTTGGCTACTGACAAGCGCCTCCCGTGAAGTACGCGGTCTGGCGCGTGGGTTCCGTAATTGCCGTTTGCTAGATCGCGCGGTCTCGCGAACGTGACTATTGGCTCGGAATTGACACTTTGAGTTGTATTTGACTATAGCCTTCTGGGTTGGGGATCCGTGGGCCGCGTGTTATGAAGGCTATTACTGTTACATCAGTCAGGCGGGTCGCAGCATTCACGCTGATCGAGATGATCGGCGTGCTTTCGGTACTGGCCATACTTGCGTCGATGCTTCTTCCGAGGGTGTTTCAGGCGATCAGCAGTGCGCGCATCAACGAGGCTGTGGCCAGTTGCAATGGGGCGAGGGTGGCGATCAACCAGTACTATGGCCGCTACACGCGCCTGGGGGGCGTCAACGGGTCCGACCTTGGGCTTTCTTCCGGTGGCATTTTTCCCAATTGGGACGTGGCCTGCCTCATTCCGGAGGGGTGCCTGGAGCGGCCGTTTCAGTCTCGGATTGCCAACTCGGCGCAGATCCGTGTCGTCAACATCGTGGGCAACATTCCAGACACACCGATTGCCGATTCCGCTGATGCGCTGGAGCGCGGCGCCTACAACCGGAATGGGACGGGAGCCATCAACGATGTGATCGGCAGCTGGATTGTGGAGGCGTGTTTGGAAGGTGTGGACAACCAGGACGCCATTGAACTCAGCCTCCTTCTGGATGGGCCGACGCTGACTGCGGCCGCGGGGAGCTCGGACGAGATCGGTCGGGTGAAGTATTTCTTCAACCCGGACACCCGCACCGCGAGCGTCCGGGTCTATCTGTCCCACCGTTGATTCCCGGTTCTCGACGTTGTCCGGCCAAGGCGGCTTCTTCGGTGGGGGCGTACGTTTTCTGCTTCCCGGTCGGCTGAAGCGCTTCTTCAGCCCTCGTCCAGGTGTGTGCGCTCCAGCTTCTCGATTTTGCGGCGAAGCTTGTGGAGGGCGACGGCTTCGATCTGGCGGATGCGTTCGCGTGTGACGCCGTATTCCTGGCCGATCTCTTCGAGAGTCAATCCTTCGCCGCCGTCGTACCCGAAGCGTTTCCGGAGGATATTTTGTTCCCGAGCATCGAGGCCGACGATCATCCCTTCGAGCATTTGTCGGACGGTCTTGTCCTCGAGGTCGCGGTAGGGCGTGGACTGCTTTTCGTCGGGGACGATGTCTCGGAGGGAGTTTGAGTCGTCGTCGCCGATGGGGGCGTCGAGTTGGGCGGGGCGAATGGCGGCGCTACGCCACTGGGAGACGCGGGATGCGGGGATCTGGAGTTCCTCGGCGAGTTCCTCATCGGTGGGTTCGCGTCCGAATTCCTCCTCGAGCTGGGCGGAGACCCGTCGCATGCGGGCGATCTTGTCGACGAGATGGACCGGGAGCCGGATGGTTTTTCCCTGATTGGCGAGGGCCCGTTTGATGGCTTGCTTGATCCACCAGGCGGCGTACGTGGAGAGTTTGCCCCCTTTGGCGGGGTCGAAGCGTTCGACGGCCTTCATGAGGCCGATGTTGCCCTCGTTGATCAGGTCGAGAAGTGGGAGGCCGTAACCTTCGTAATCGTGGGCGATTTTCACCACGAGGCGCAGGTTGGCCTTGATCATGTGGTCCCGGGCGGCGCGGTCCCCGGCCTTGATGCGGGCTGCGAGCTCGATTTCCTGATGAGGCTTGAGGAGGGCTATCTCGCCGATCTCCCGGAGGTAGATCCGGTAGGCGGTGTCGCCATCCCAACGGTCGCGTCGCGCTGCCGGAGCGGGCTCCGGGTCGGGAGTGCGGGCTCCGCGCAGGGGGACGAATTCGTCGGTTTCGCGGGTCGAACCCTCTGCGTTGGCTGCTGCTGCTGCTGCGTCGGTGGCGTCGGTGGCGTCGGTGGCGTCGGTGGCGTCGACGGGTTCGGTGGTTGCGGGTGACGGATCTGGAGGGGGTGGCGAAGGTTTCCGGGGATTGGGGGCCGTTTCGGCTCGGGATTTCGCGACCGCCGCAGTTTTCGCGGGGGCGGGTGCGCGTCGTCGGGCGGCTTTCGGGCGGGCGGCTTTCATCGCGATCGTGGGGGCAGTCTACGCGGGATTTGCGCGGGTCGCAGCAAATGTTCGCGGTTGCGATGATTCGGCTGAGGGATTAGAGGAAGGAAAGCCATGAAGAACCGTCCGTGTGCCCTTGCTTTTCCCCGCCACCGACCTGGCGGGTTTACCCTCATCGAACTGCTGGTGGTCATCGCGATCATCGCGATCCTTGCGAGCATGCTGTTGCCGGCGCTGGCGAAGGCGAAGTCGAAGGCGCACGGCATCAAGTGCATGAGCAATCTCAAGCAGCTTGAGTTGGCGCATCTTCTGTATCCTGACGACAACAACGACACCCTGACCAAGCCGGGGAACAGCGGCACGGAGCTTTATGCCTGGGTGGGCGGTTGGCTTGACTACAGTCCATCCACGACAGACAACACCAACAAGCTCACACTCCTTGATCCCAAGCGTGCGATGTTCGCGCCGTATCTGCAGTCGGCCGAAATCTACAAGTGCCCCGCGGACATGAGTTATGTGGTCATCAAGGGGCAGCACATACCCCGGGTGCGGTCGATGTCGATGAGCCAGGCGATGGGTGGTCCTGGTGGGTGGCTGCAGCCTCCCACCATGAACGACGCGCAGACCAAGTACAAAGCCTTCCTCAAGACCGCCGATTTCGTCTCGCCGTCGAGGCATTATGTCCTGCTCGACGAGCATCCTGACGGCATCAACGCGGGTGGCTACGCGAACATGATGGTGGAGTCGCCGGCTGCGGCGCGGATCATCGATTATCCTGCGAGCTATCACAACGGGGCGGCGGGGT
>CAIMTB010000471.1 GCA_903844265.1 uncultured Verrucomicrobiota bacterium | reverse complement strand
CCCCGCAGTTCCGCCGGCAGATCAGGCGTCGCCCCGGGACACGAACAGACATAGGCCGCGACCCGATTGGCCTGCGCGTTGATCCGGTCCAGGTCCCAGCCTGAGAGAAACCCCACCGCCATCGCCGCCGTGAACGAGTCCCCGGCCCCGATGGTGTCCACGACGTGTGCCGTGATCCCGGGATGCTCCGACCACCGACCGTCGGCGAACAACAGGCTGCCACGGCTGCCGCGGGTGTAGGCGATGAGCCGCAGGCGATGCCGCGTGGACAGCGCCTGCAGTTGGGCTCTCTCATCGCCTGGCAGGGACAGCAGCTCAGCCAGCCGTGGAAGTTCCGCGTCGTTCAACTTCAGAACGTTCGCCAAGGCCAGGGATTCGCGCAGGATTTCGTCGGAGTAATAGTCCTGCCGCAGGTTGACATCGAGGATCCTCAACGCCTGCGGCGGGCTCGAGGCCACGAGGGCTCGAATCGCGGCCCGCGACGGGGCGCTGCGCTGGGCCAGCGTGCCGAAGCATACGGCGTCCGCCACCGCCACCGCGTCCCGCGCAGCGGCGTTGCCCTCGATCGCGTCCCAGGCCACCCCGCGATGAATGTCAAACCGGGGCTGTCCGTCCGCCGAAAGCTCGACGCCCACCGTCCCGGTCGGCCTCGAGGCATCGACCTCGATTGCGACGGGCGGGATTCCGAGCTGCGCAAGTCGCCCGATCGCCTCCCGTCCCAGGGCGTCGTCGCCCACGCGCGACGCGAGCACGACGCTGGCGCCCAGCGATCGCGCGTGGCTGGCGAAATTGCCGGGCGCACCGCCCAACTGCCGACCGCCGGGCAACAAGTCCCAGAGCACTTCACCGATTCCCACCAGTTTGTAATTCATGATTTCGAAGCCTCGCGTCATCGGACATCCTGCCAGCCACGGCCGACTCCACTGCCCACCGATGATCGCTCGCTGATCACACCCTACCGATCTCCCACCCTCGTGCCCACCACCCACACCACCACGCGGACCCTTCCGTTCCATCGGCCGCGACCGCTCACGCCGCTGGCGCTCATCTACCAGCGCGAGCACCTGTTTCCCTACACCAGCTACGGGGACACCGACGCCGAGCCTGTCCCGCGGGATTTCAAGATCGTCGTCCTTGAGAATGCGGCGCTTCGGGTGGAGGTGGCCCCTGAATTGGGCGGTCGCGTGGTGAGCCTTTTCGACAAGCGCATCGGGCAGGAGATCCTCTTCAGCAATCCGGTGGTGAAACCGGTGCGCATCCTCCCGATCTGGGGCTTCATCTCTGGCGGCATCGAGTTCAACTTCCCCATCGCGCATTCGCCGACTTCGATCGACGAAGTGGGCTGCACCCACGGCACGCGCGGTGACTATGCGTTCATCCAGGTCGGGGAACGCGAGGCCCGCACCGGGATGGAATGGAAGGTCGAACTCGGGCTTTCCGGTGACAACCCGGTACTGATCCAGCGCAACGCCTTCCGCAATCGCACCCAGGCGGATCACCCGTGGATGTCGTGGACCATCACTGCGGTACGGTCCACGACCGAAACCGAATTCGTACACCCGCCCCACCGGGTCCTGGTCCACGACGATCGGGTGGTCGATGTCGACTGGCCTGGAGAAGGATTGAACTGGGACCGCAACGCGAAGCAGATGACCGCGCTCTTCTGGAAACCCGGGAGCCAACCGGCGTTCGGTGCGTTTCATCATGATCTTGGCTTCGGGCTGATGCACGTTGCCGATCCGGCCCAATTGCCCGGCAAGAAAGTCTGGACGTACGGCCACGGTCAGCACCGCTCGTGGGGGCTCGGCTCGACCGACGGACAGTCGTCGTATTGCGAAATCGAGAGCGGCCCACTCATCGACCAGGGCGAGAAACCCCTGTTTCCACGCGGCACCGAGAGGTTTTCCGAGGAGTATTGGATCCCGGTCCACACCCGTGCGGACTGCGACTCGATTTCCTCGCCGGGCCTTTCGCTGCCGCCGATGGAGGAGTCCTGGCCTGGCTGGGATCACTCGCCATGGCAGCTCGACTGGGAGCGGTTCCGCGCGGGTGCGGGACCTCTTCCCACGGGCCACGTGCCCACCGGGATTGAACTGGAAGCCGCATTGCGATCGGAACTCTCCACGCGCAACCCTCGCGCCGTTGAACCGCTCGCGCTCTGGCTCGCGTTCCGCGGCCGTGAAAGGGAAGCGCTCGCGCTTGTCGAATCGCATTCCGCTCCCACGGCGCGGCGCATTGCGGGTTGGATTCTTTGGCGGGGACTCGGCGATCCCAAGCGGGCCCTGCCCCACCTTGAAGCCGGCCCGCTCTGGGACCCGATCGCCGTGGTTGAACTCGACATGCTGTACACCCAATTCCGCCTCATGCCGAAGCGGGAGGCCCTGCTCAAGCGCAAGGTGCAGCACCGGTTCCTCACGGAGCGCCGCGCCGATTTCGCCCTCGCATCAGGCCGGCCGGAAGAGGCCCTGCGGATGCTTTCGGAAGGAGTCTGGCCGCGGGAACACCAGCGCTACACACGCAGTGATCTCTGGAAGAAAGCCTGTCTTGCGCTGAAACGCAGCGACTCCGAACCCCCCGACTCGCTCGGTGAAGACAACCTCGCGCGGTTTGGCAGGTATTGGTCGGATTGAACGCGGCCACCCTCCCCCACCACCGTGCATCCACGGGCTGACGGTTGGGCGTGCACTCCGCGGCGCGCCGTCCTTCGCTGACACACCCAGGCACGGCGCCCTCGGAGAGGTCGCACCCACCACCTCACCCCGAATCGTTCTTGCACCCACCGCCCCACCGGTTAAATCACGCGCCCTATTTCAGAAGCACGACATGAATGACCGGTTTATCGCACGGATCGCGTCCGAACTGAGCGTCCCATCCACGAAGGTCGCCGCGACGGCCAAACTCCTTGCCGAGGGAGCCACCGTCCCGTTCATCGCCCGATATCGCAAGGAAGTCACCGGCAGCCTCGACGAGGTGGCCATCACCTCCGTTCGCGATCGCATGGCCCAGCTCGTCGAACTCGAGCAACGACGCGAGGCGATCGTGAAATCGCTCACCGAGCGCAGCCTCCTTTCCGACGAACTCAAGGCCGCCGTGGCCTCCGCGGAAACGCTGTCCGCACTCGAGGATCTTTACGCGCCGTACCGCCCCAAGCGCCGCACCCGTGCCACCATCGCGCGTGAAGCCGGCCTCGAACCCCTGGCCGAACGCCTCCTCAACGAGCAGGCCACGCTGGACCCCACCGAGGCTGCCGCCGCATTCGTCAACGCCGAGAAGCAGGTGGCCAACACCGCCGCCGCGCTGTCCGGTGCCCGCGACATCATCGCCGAACGCGTCTGCGACGATGCCGCCGCACGCGCCCGACTCCGCGAACTCTACTGGGCTGCAGGCACCGCCCGATCGAAGGTGATCACCGGGAAGGAAACCGAGGGCGCGAAGTTCAAGGACTACTTCGACTGGAACGAACCAATCGCCAAGATCCCAAGCCACCGATTGCTCGCACTCCGCCGCGGTGAGGAGGAAGGGATCCTCCTCGTGCGAATCACGCCCGCCGAGGAGGAAGCCCTCACGGTGCTCGAGCCAATGTTCGTGAAGGCCCCCCGCCAACCCGCCGGCGAACAGGTGCGACTCGCGGTCGTCGACAGCTACAAGCGCCTACTCGGCTTCGCCATAGAGGGCGAACTCCGCGTCGAGACCAAGAAACGCGCCGACGACACCGCGATCCGCATCTTCGCCGACAATCTCCGGGAACTCCTGCTCGCCCCGGCCCTCGGCCAGAAAACCGTCCTCGCCCTCGACCCCGGTTTCCGGACCGGCTGCAAGACCGTCGTCCTCGACCGCCAGGGAAAGCTGCTCCACCACGACGTGGTCCACGCCACGGCAGGCGGCCCCAACCAGATCCGCGAGGCCGGGGAGACCATCCGTGCGCTTGTCCAGAAGTTCAGCGTGGAGGCCATCGCCATCGGCAACGGCACGGCCAGTCGCGAGACCGAACAGTTCGTCCGCACCCTCAAGCTTCCCGCGCACATCAACATCGTGCAGGTCAACGAAAGCGGCGCCTCGATCTACTCCGCAAGCGAGGTCGCCCGCGATGAATTCCCCGACCAGGACATCACGGTCCGGGGCGCGGTCAGCATCGGACGGCGGCTCATGGATCCACTCGCCGAACTGGTGAAGCTCGACCCGAAATCCATCGGTGTCGGCCAGTACCAGCATGACGTCGAGGAAACCGCCCTCCGCCGCGGTCTCGATGATACGGTCGTCTCATGCGTCAACCGCGTCGGCGTTGAGCTGAACACCGCAAGCAAGCAGCTGCTCGGCTATGTCTCCGGCCTCGGCCCCGCCCTCGCCGCAAACATCGTCGCCTTCCGAAACCAGAACGGGCCGTTCCACTCCCGCAAAGCCCTGCTCAAGGTGCCGCGCCTCGGCCCCAAGGCATTCGAGCAATGCGCCGGATTCCTCCGCGTCCGCGACGGCGAACATCCCCTCGACTCCAGCGCCGTCCATCCCGAACGCTATGATCTGGTCGATTCCATGGCCCGCGATCTCGGCTGCGGCGTCATTGACCTCCTCCGGGATCCCGCCCTGAGAACCCGCATCCAGCCGGAAAAATACGTGACCGACACCGTCGGCCTGCCAACTCTCAAGGATATCCTCGAGGAATTGGCCAAGCCCGGTCGTGATCCCCGACAGCAGTTCGAAGCCTTCACGTTCCAGGAAGGCGTCGAGAAGATGGAACATCTGCAGCCGGGCATGAAGCTCCCCGGCATCGTCACGAACGTCACCGCTTTCGGAGCCTTCGTCGACATAGGCGTCCACCAGGACGGCCTCGTCCACGTCAGCCAGCTCGCCGATCGCTTCGTGAAAGATCCCGCCGAGGTCGTCAAGGTCGGGCAGAAGGTCCGGGTGACCGTCACCGAGGTCGACCTCGAACGGAAACGAATCGCCCTCTCGATGCGCGCCAACCCGCAAATCGGCGCAGCCCGGGAACAGCGGACCTCACCGGGTGGACCGCATCAACCCCAAGGACCTGGACCCGCCGGCCAGCGGCCAAAGCCCGTCCAACGGCCGGCGTTCAACCCCGCCGCTGACAGCTGGGCCGCCCTCGAACAGGCCTTCAACAAACCCAGCCAACCGTAGGGGGGCAGGCTTTTGTCGCCCTCACCCGGTGCCTCCCGTGGCACCGCGTTCAACCGCCCGCCGGCATCCGAACCACCGCGTCGACAACGCGGATTTTCGCGGCCTTGGCCGCTTCCATCACCTTCATGATCTGGCCCCAGGTGGCTCCCTCGTCCGCCTGGATCGCAAGCGTCAGATTCGTCTGGGCACGCGCGAGAGCCACGAGTTCCTCCTGTAGTTTCTCGAAGGTCAACGGTCGCTTCGCAAGGTACAGATGGGGCTCGGTCCGGGCGATGGTCACGACGATCTTGTCGGGCGACGCCCCTACCTTCTCGGTCTGGCGCGCCTCAGGCAGCGCCAGTTTCACCGAGGGCGTCTGGCGGAATGTCGTCGAAACCATCAGAAAGATCAGGACCACGAGCAGAACGTCGATCAGCGATACGATGATCACTGAGGGGGCGGTCCGGCGGCGTCCATGGGTGAAGCGCATGGTGCGGAGGCGTTACTTCCCGCCCCTGGGATAGAGATGTTCCACCAACTCGCTGCACGCCGATTCCATCTCGATGGCGAGGGTCTCCACTTTCCGGCTGAAGTAACTCCAGGCAACGAGCGAGGGGATGGCGACGAGAAGGCCGAGCAGCGTGGCGTTGAGCGCGATCGCGATGCCGCGGGCGAACACGGAGCTTTCACCCAGGCCCATCTTGCCGAGGTCACCGAACAGCGTGATGAGGCCGTGGATGGTGCCGACGAGGCCGAGGAGGGGCGCGATGCCCACGCAGATCTCGAGCACCACCAGGCCGCGCTCAAGGCGCGACACCTCCCGACGAGCCCGGGTTTCGATGGCGTCCCGCGTCTCCTCGCGCGGACGCGTGGCGTTGTCGAGGCCGAGGCGGAGCAACCGGCCGAGGGACGAATCGTACTGCAGTGAGGCCTTCTCCAGGGCGAGGCCATCGCCACCCTGGGTGAAGCGGTCCAGGGCCTCGAGAAGCGGTGGAGGAATGATCTTGGGCCAACGCAGGGCCAGCCCGCGGTCGATCATCATGGCCAGGGACACCACGGATGTGGCCATCAGGACCCAGATGTACAGATCACCTTCACGAAGCAGTTGAAGCATACGGCGCCCCACGTCATAGCGGGAGCGCCCCCCCCTCGGCAAAGCGATTCCTCAGTGACCACCGCTGCATCCACAGGGTGTGAAGGTGGGGCGCGCACTCCGCTGCGCGCCGTGCTTTGCGGACGCAGCTAGCACGGCGCCCTCGGAGAGGCCGCCCTACCACCGAGGACCGGAGGATCTCCCGTGCGCCTTCCGGCGCATCCACCATCAATTGTAATAGAACGTAAACTTCATCTCGCGGACCGGGCTGCCAATCATCCGCAGCATGTCCGACGGCCATTTCTCGTACGGCGCCGGATCACTGACCGACCTCACACAGAGCTGCGTGAACAGCGAATCCACGCTCGTTTCGAGCGCCTCGCAGTTCCGCACCGAACCGTCCGAGAGAAGCTTGAACCGGATCACCACGCGCCCACGCGCCCCCCCCGCGAAGCGACGCTCGTCGAGAAGCGCGTACCACCGGTTCTGCACCGCGGCCACCATCGCCTCATCGTACGCACCGAACGGCAATCCCACCGCGTCCACCTGCACCGGCCCCTTCCGGGACACCCCGCCGTCCTGCTTCATCTTCTCCCCCGACAACAGCGACTGTCGGAGTTTCGCCTCGGTCACGGTGCGCGGACGCGATCGGGGCTCGGCGGGCGTCGTCTGCGGAGGTGAAAGCTGGGGCGTCTCGTCGGAAGGCTTCGGCGTGGGAGCCGGGGGTGGCTCGACGGCTCTTGGTGCCGGTCGAACCACGGCAAGGTCACCGATGCCGGGCTTGCGCTCGGGCTCGGGCTGACGCTCAACCAGCTTCGGGATCTCGGTCTGGGGCCGCACCGGCTCGGGGACGGGAACGACCGACGACGCGGCTTGAGGCGAAGGATCGGCGGACCCCGGGGGCTCGGGCTTGGGTGGTGCCGTGGGCCGACCCGTCATGAGCCGGGGCGCATCGGCGACGCGGGCGACCTGCTCCTGGCGGCCGTCGATCTTCGCCTGCTGCTCCTTGCCAGGCTCGGGATTGGCCGCGCGACTCGACACCGACGAATAATACTTCGACGCCTGGGGGGGCTCGTCGGAGGGCTCGGTTATCTGGATGAACAACGTGGGCTGCTGCTGTTCCTGCTGGCGCTGTTCCTCTTCACGTTTCCGTTGTTCCACCTGGATCTTCGCAACCTCCTCGGGAGTCAGCTTCGCGGATTGAAACATCTGGAACGCCCGGGACTCCCACCACTGCAACTGCGTGCCGAGACGCACGACGCCAAAGAACGAAAGGTGCGCCAGCAACGAGATCACGAAGGCGCCCGCCAACCGCTGCATCAGCGGATCGTCGGCGCGTCGTGATAGGTGTCCCGCAGCCATGCCGGACAGAAGGTGATGGAACAAGCGCGGAACGGCAACCGCCGCTTGGAGGACCAGATCCCCCGTTCAGCGATTCGGACTCCAGTCGTTCAAACCACGCTCCGAATCCGGTCCGCCCACCAGGAATCCAAGCGCTTCCCCAACCAGATACAGCGATCCCGTCAGCACCGTCACCCCGCCCTCCTCGGCCCATCCAAGCGCCTCCGACACAGTCTCCGCCCGCTCAACCGGCCGTCCCGCCGCGATCGCCTCGCATCGACGAGCCAGGTCGGCAGGATCCCCGCCACGCTTTGAATGAACCGGAACCACGACAATCCGACTGGCCCCGGGAACCAATAATTCGACCGCACCCACCGGGTCCTTGTCAGCCAACAAGCCCAGGACGAGAACGTAGCTCCTCCCATGAAACGACGCGGCCAGCGTCGCGGCCAAGGCCTCGAACGCGGGGTGATTATGGGCTCCGTCGAGGACCAGGACACCGCCCCGATGCGGAACACGCTGGAACCGTCCCGCCCACTGCGCCGCCGCCAACCCCCGACGCAGGGCCTCGGCGGTAACAGGGAGGACCGACTGCAGTCTCGACACGATCGCGACGGCGAGTGCCGAGTTGCGGACCTGATGTTCGCCCTCCAGGGAGAGGCCGACCGAGCGGACCAGCGCGGTTTCCCCGCTTTCACTTGTAATCCGTGACAACGACGCACCCCGTTCCCGGGCGGTGCTGCCGATCACCTCGAACGCACCGGGGTCGTCTGCGGCGGTAAAGACAGGCACGCCGGGTTTGATGATCCCCGCCTTCTCGGCCGCGATGGACTCGAGCGTGTTCCCGAGCCACTGCATGTGATCCCAGCCGATGTTGGTGATCACCGACGCCAGGGGAGTCACGATGTTCGTCGCGTCCAGCCGCCCGCCCAGCCCGGTTTCCCAGATCACGACATCGCAGCCGCACTCCGCGAACCAACAGAGCGCGAGCACCGTGGTGAATTCGAACAACGTCGGGTGCTCCTCGGCCGCCAACCCCCCGAGCCCCAGGCGCAACCGGTCCAGGATGCGCGCCACATCGACCTCCGGAATCGGGGTCCGATCCACCTGGATCCGCTCACGGAAACAAATCAGGTGCGGCGACGAATAGAGTCCGACGCGAAGGCCTGACGCGCGGTAGATCGACTCGAGGAACGCGCAGGTCGAACCCTTGCCGTTGGTGCCCGCGACATGGATGAACCGCAGAGAGCGCTCGGGGTGCCCCACCCCGGACGCCAGCCGCAGCGTCGTGTCGAGCCCCGGACGGAGCCCGAAACGCTGCAACCCGAAGAGGTACTCGAGTGCCTCGGCGTAACTCATGCCCCGACCGGACCCAGCAATGGCCTTCGATGCAGGTTGTCGTGGACCGCCTCGATGAACCCGCGAAAGAGCGGGTGCGGCGCGTTTGGCTTGCTCTGGAATTCAGGGTGGTACTGGACCGCGCAGTAGAACGGATGATCCCTGAGCTCAATGCATTCCACGAGACTGCCGTCGGGGGTCATCCCCGCGATGACAAAGCCCGCGGCCTCGTAGGATGCCCGATAACGATTGTTGAATTCGTAGCGGTGCCGGTGGCGCTCTTTCACCGAGGCGGCATCATAAAGCCGCTGGATCCTGGTGCCCGCCACGAGCTGGCAGACCTGCGAACCCAGGCGCATCGTGCCGCCCTTCATCCGGACCTCGCGCTGGTCCTCCTGGAGGTCGATGACCGGGTGCGGTGTGTCCCTCTGAAACTCCGTGGAATGCGCCCCCGCCAGGCCAAGGACATTCCGACCAAACTCGATCGTGGCGATCTGCATCCCCAGGCAAAGACCGAGATACGGCACGTTGTTCTCCCGGGCATACCGGGCCGCCGCAATCTTCCCCTCGATGCCGCGCTCGCCAAACCCGCCTGGAACCAGGATCCCGCCTATCCCCTTCAATACCCGCTCCGCACCCTCCCCCTCGATCTGTTCGGCGTCCAATTTCTCGATCTGGACCCCGCAGTCGTGGGCGATGCCACCGTGGATGACCGCCTCGTACACCGACTTGTAGGCGTCCTGAAGCTCGATGTACTTCCCGACCACCGCGATGCGCACCCGATGGGCCGGGGCGATCAGTTTGCGGATGATCTCCTGCCAGCTCCTCATGTCCGGCCGCGGAACATCCAGGTGGAGCAACCGGCAGACAAGCTCGTCCATCCGCTCGCGCTGCAACATCAGCGGCATCTCGTAGATCGAGTGGTCGACGTCCTTCGCCTCGATCACCGCCTCGAACGGCACGTTGCAGAAAAGCGCGATCTTCTGCCGCACATCCTTGTTCAGCGGATACTCACAGCGGCAGGCGATGATGTGCGGCGTGATCCCGATCTCCCGAAGCTTGGCCACCGACTGCTGGGTCGGCTTCGTCTTCAACTCCCCCGCCGCCTTGATGAACGGCACGTACGTCACGTGGATGAAGATCGCGTTGTTCGGACCCACGTCCTGCGCAAACTCACGGATCGCCTCGAGGAACGGCAACCCCTCGATGTCCCCCGTCGTCCCCCCAATCTCGGTGATGACGACGTCCGCCTTGGTCATCTCACCCACGAGGTAGATGCGCTTCTGGATCTCGTCGGTGACATGCGGGATGACCTGCACGGTCTTCCCCAGGTACTTCCCCTCACGCTCGTTGTTCAACACCGTCTGGTAGACCTGACCGCTGGTGAGGTTGTTGAAGCGGGTGAGCTTCGTGTGCGTGAACCTCTCGTAATGGCCAAGGTCGAGGTCCGTCTCGGCACCATCGTCGAGCACGTAGACCTCCCCGTGCTGAAACGGGCTCATCGTGCCCGGATCAACATTGAGATAAGGATCAAATTTCTGGAGCGCGACCTTGAGACCCCGATGCTCCAGAAGGGTCCCAAGCGCGGCTGCCGTGAGCCCTTTGCCAAGGGAACTCACGACGCCACCTGTCACGAAGATGTACTTCATGGGGTGCCAGATTCCCAAGCGAACCACCCAAACCGCCAGCGGAAAGTGACACAACCCAAACCTACCGCTCCAGCGACCGGAAATACTTCCCTCCCAGCGACGAACCCTGGGACCCCGGAACCGGCATCGACCAGGCCGGCCCGACGACATTCGTGATCGCGGTCCAATGGACCAGGTCACTCGACGTCTGGATCTGGTACGCCTTCCCAACCGTGCCCGACAACGCCAGCGTCATCTGACCGTCGCCGGCCAGGCCAAACGACAGCAGTGCCCCCCCGGAAACCTGGTTCGTGACCCAGCTCACGTGGGTTTCAGGGTCAAACGGGTCGTTCAACGAGTAGACGCCGATCCCCGTCAGGAGCTCGCCCGGCACCATCGGCACAACCGTCAGGCTCATCTCGGAACTCTCCGCGCTCGACATGTGACCGATGCTGAACGTCACCACCCCGCCGGCAAGATCCACCCGGCCCCGCTTCGAATCCGCCGACACAAATGACACGCCCGGAGCCAGTTGGTGGGTCACCATAACATCCACGCCCTCGCACTCCCCACTCTGGCGCACCCGGAAGGTGAACGTCGCCGGCTTCCCCACCTGCAGCGGATCCTCCGGCGCAACCAGGTCAACCGACAGCTTCAACGACGTGCACAACCGGCAACGCTTGAGCAGCCAGGTCACGGCGTTCTGGAAAACCCGCTTTCGCTCCAATTCCGACGCCGGCCCACCGCCCGTGATCAACCGCGCATGCTGGGTGAAGATGCGCACCACGTCCCAATCAACATCGGCACTGACAAGCGTCGGATAACCGATCAGGACGTCACCGCCAAGCCCCACCCCGTACGACTCCGCGTCGGTGTTGGCCGACATCCGGTCATAGGCATTGGTGTAGGCGAAGCTCGAGACGAGGCCAAACTTGCCCTCGAGGAGACAGTGGGACTCCCCAATCACGGGAACGACAACCGTCCCGGCGCCCGAAGCCTTGCCACCCACGGAATAGGCATGCAGCAACTCGTCCCAACGCTCTCGGTTCGACGGGGAAAGATCCGCCCGCGCGGCCCCCAGGTTGTCCCCGATGAGATACAGCGGAACCCCCGATTGATAGACACCATAGAGCATCTCCACCGTGGCATCCGCAAGTCCGCGACGCCCCGAGTCATCCCAGATGACGAGCGAGTGCTCCTTCAATTCCTGCAGGGTGATCCCGGACTGGTCGAACACATGGGAGGTGAGCCCCATCCCGAAGAGATACTGCTTCAAGGCCTGTATCTCGGCATCGTCGCCGTTCCGGACCACGGCCACTTCCCCGTTGAACTCACTCACCACCAACTGCACCGGATCCGAGATGGCCACGGCACCCCGATTGTCCGTGGCCCTCGCCGTCAGGACGTAATCTCCCACCGACAGATCCGCCCACGAATAGCGATAGGGAGCCGCTGTCATCACCGCGATCGAGACCGATCCCGCGAACAACTCCACCCGGGTCACCGTCCCGTCAGCATCAGAGGCCGAGACATCCACCACCACGGTCGAATAGGGACCAAACCCACTCAGGTCGGCCGGGCTCGTGATGGCCACCAGCGGCGGTTGGTTGCCCGGCGCGGTCACCTGGATCGGCACCGCCACCGAGACCGTCGCCGCGCCATTCTCGTCGGTCGCCGTCGCCGTCAGCATGTAATTCCCCTGCACGGCACCCCGCCAGACATACTCGAACGGCGCGGCCACCGCGTCCCCAAGCCTCGTGCCACCCTGGGAAAACTCGACCCTCGACACAGCCCCATCGGCGTCCGCCGCCACGGCCCGAAGCACGATGTCCTGGCCGGCCTGGAACACGCTGCCCGCAGCAGGGCTTGAGAGATTCACGGTCGGCGACTGGTTCACGTGAGGCCGTACGGTGATCGTGAAATATTGCGGTGAGCCTGCGGACAAACCGCCGCGTGCTGTTCCGCCATTGTCCCGCAACGTCACGACCATGTGCGCCGTGCCACTCTTGCCGGGAGCCGGAGTAAAGCTCAGGACCCCGGTAGAACTCACGGAGGGCGCCACCGCAAACAACGCGGGAACATCGCTCGTCAGACCAAAAACCATGACCTGACCAGCCTCATCGGCGGGTCCGGCGACAATCGACCTCGCCCAACCCGATACGATCCGCGCGCCCGAATCAGCTTCCACCACCTGATCGGGCCCCGCCAGGAACGACGGCGGATCATTCACCGGATTCACCGTCACGAGGAAGGTCCGGGAGACTTGATCCACTCCGCCATCCAGCGTCCCGCCGTCGTCACGCACCGTGACCGTCACCTTGACGGTGCCGCTGGCATCCGCCGGGAAGGTCAGGGTCAGGGCTCCCGAGGTCGCCGGGGTGAAGTAGCTCACCGTCGCCGTCGCGACCAGTGCCGGATTGTCGGATCTCACACTTGCCGAAAGCCTCTGGTTCTCGTTGGCAACCCCTGCCCCAATGCCCAGGAGCGGAATCACGAGCGGCCCCGAATCCTCGTCCACAGCCCGGTCCGCGATCGGACCGAGGGTCGGCACGTCGTTCACCGGCTTCACCACCAGGTCAAATACCTCGCTCGCCCGGAGGCCGTCGGAGTCCGTCACCGTCACGATGATCCCGCCCGTCCCGAACTGATCCGGCGCCGGACCCACCACCAGGAAACGGTCCGCCCCGCTGCCGGTGATGTGAAGCCCGGTGTCCGGGATCAAGGTCTTGTTGAGCGAGACCACCGTCACCCGCAGGTCGCCGACCGGAGTCTCCCGGTCACCGATCGTGAACCCTATCTGTGCCGAGGTCGCATCCTCCAGGGTCGTCGCGCTTGGAATGCGGGAAACCGTCGGCGGTGTTCTCGTCGTGTTCACGACCAACTGGGCCGGGGCGCTGATGATCGAACCCGCACAGTTGCCCACCACGACATCGTAGACACCCGCCTGCGCCGAGGTCACCCCGTGCAGGGCAAGGGTCGAGCCCGTGGCATTCGTCAACCCGGTCCCATTATAACGCCATTGGTAATGGAGCGGCGTGACACTTTCGACCTGCACCTGGAACAACACGTCGGCGCCGGCATTGACGGTCTGCCCGGACGGCGAGGTGGTCACCGAGGGATCGCTCTCCGAAACGATCCGCACGACGACATTATCCAACCCCCAGGCCGCGGTACCCGACGGGAGTGAAAGTCCGCGCGCCGTGAAATGCAGGACGATCGGAGTGCCCGGATGCATGAAGGGCAGTTCAAAATGATAGGTTGAGTCACCCGGTGAGTCATAACCCAGCGAGTTCACCGCCACGGCGCCTGTCCCGGCCGGGAAATCACCGCCGGGATAGGGTCCCGGATAGGACTGCCTGCCACCGGACTGATTGGAGAAACGGGTCCGCACCAGAGTCGGACCGCCCTCAACCGACATTTCCCAGATATCCTGTCCACCCGTCGAACTCTCACCCCAGGCATTGAGCAGGTAGAGATCAAACGCTATGACCGCCATGGAATGGGTCGGGAGTCGGCCGAGATTCAGTGAAACCGTCTCGTTACCGAACGGCCCGAGATATCCCTCCCGGCTGCCAGGAGTCGAGGACGTCACCCGCGCCGACCATTCCGTCCCAGCCGTAAGATCATCGAAGGCGGCCTGATACACCTGCACCGCGCAGGCCGAGTCAACGGCCACGGAACCCACGGTCACCACCGACGCGCCCGAGATCGTCGTCGCGCCACGGTTGTCGGTGGCGAGCGCGCTCAGCGAGTAGGTCCCGGGAGTCACAGGCGACCAATCCAGTTGGAACGGTCGCTGGGTGGAGACACCCAGGGAGACGGCCCCGGCGAAGAACTCAACCTGCACAACCTCGCCATCGGGATCCGAGGTCGAGGTGGTCAGGGAGATGTTGGCGGGAGCCGTGAACGACGCCCCGTTGGTCGGGGAAAGAAGATCGACCACCGGCGGAACATTGGCCCGCAGGAGGTTCAGGATCGTGCAGTTGCCGCGACCCCGCCCAATGGTGGCATACCGCGGATTGGCCAGCGCGACGACAAAGTACTCGGACCCCTCGTCAAGCGTGTTGCCCTTCACCGTGATGCGCAGAACTCCATTGGTCGCCCCCGGCTGGAAGGAGAAGCTCGCGGCCGTTCCTTCGTAGTCGGTGCCCGCGTTCGCCGTTCCATTGAACGTCGCGTAGTCGACCTGGATCGCCTGCAGACTCGGCGAGCTCAGGCTCACGGGAATCTCCGCCACCACGGTGCCATTGCCCGCATTGATCGAGGCGTCATGGACGGTGATCGACGGAGGATCGTCATCCAGGATGGTCCCGACAGCCGCGGACACCCCGATGACCGCATTCCGCGGATTCCCGAGCTTCACCCGGAATGTCTCGGAGGGTTCGTCGAGGATGTCGCCCAGAACCGGAACCCGCACCACCATGCTCGTGACGCCCGGCGCGAAGACCAGGGTGTCGGCAACCGCCGTGTAGTCCTGGCCCCCAGTCGCCGTGCCATCCTCGGTCGAGTAATCCACACTCACCTGCTTGTCGGACGGGGCGTCGAGGGTCACCGGAAATTCCGCCATCGTGCTTCCGGAATTCCCCTCCTTCACCGCGGTCCCGGCGATGCGGATCGTCGCGCCATCGTCATTCCGGATCGTCGCCTTGGCGGATGAATTCCACAGGGTCGCGTTGACGGGACTTACAATGCCCAGGGTGAAAAATTCATCGTCCTCGATCCGGGTATCTCCCACCACGGAGATCGAGATTTGCCGGGTAACCTCACCCGGCGCGAAAATCAATCTGCCCTGCGCCGGAACAAAGTCGATGCCCGCCGTCGCGGTGCCGGCAACAGTCTGGTAGTCGACCGAGACAGACTCGAGGCTCGAGCGGTCCAGCGTGGCGGTGAACAGGGCCTGCACGAAACCCGAGTCCCCCTCCTGCACGACAACGTCGTCCACCCTCACCATCGGCACGCGGTCGTCGTTGATGATGGTCCCCACACCCACGCTGCGCGCCAGGGTCCCATTCGTGGGGGCACCCAGCCTGACCATGAAAGTCTCGTTCGGCTCGAAGCTCGTGTCGCCAAGCACCGGGACGGTGACGGTGCGGTTGGTGCTCCCCGGGGGAAACCCCACGCGGACGCTGCGCGGCAGATAATCCGAACCCGCCGTCGCCGTGTCGTCTGAGCTCGCAAAATCCACGGAAACCACCTGGCTGCTCGAGCGCGAAAGACGGATGGTGAAGACCGCGTTGGCCGGCCCGCTGTCACCCTCGAGCAAGGCCACGTCATCCACCGAAATCTCCGGGGGCACGTCATCGTCCCGGATCGTCGCGGATGCCGCCGCAAACTGCAGCGCCACGTTGACCGGGTCGAAAAGCTGGAGAAGCAGGGCCTCGTCACCTTCCGGCAGGTCGTCCCCGGTCGCCCACACGATGACGCTCTGGTTCGTCGTCCCCGCCGGGAACACGACGATCCCATTGGTCGCGATGTAATCCAGCCCCGCACGGGCCGTGACATCCGCGGTGGCGAATCTCAACGACGCGGTCGAGGTCAGGGGTGCTCCCAAGGAAAGGGTGAACACGATGGGAGTCAGGGTCCCGGCGGCACCTTCGAGCACCGAAGGATTGTTCACCGTCACCTTCGGGATGTCGTCGTCGATGATCGTGACCAACCCGTCGAGCGTGGGCGGGGCGGCGCCCACCGGGTTGAACAGCATCAGATGGAACCGCTCGTTGCCCTCCGGATCCCGATCGCCAAGCACGGGGACCAGGACGGTCTGATGCAACATCCCGGGCACGAAACTCACCACCCCCACCACCGACCGGTAATCCACGCCGGCCTTCGCCGTTTCGTCCAGTGTCGCGTACTCGACAGTCACCAGGCTGTCCGAAGGCTTCGAAAGACTCACGACCACCGCCGCATTGGTCGCCCCGGAATCCCCCTCGAGCACGGCGACGTCACGCACGGACAGGGTGGGAAGGTCATCGTCAAATATCATGACCAGACAATGCCCTACCACCACCGGCGCGTTCACGGCCGTCCCCAGGTCCACACGGAAGAACCGGTCCCCCTGCCCGACGGTGTCCCCAATCACCGGCACCGTGATGAACGCCCGCGTCTCCCCGGGAGGAAACCGTACAGTGCCGCGCACAGGGAGATAATCCTGGCCCGCCACGGCGCTCCCGTCGGAGGTCGAGTAATCCACACTCACCACCTTGGCACTGGGTGTCGACAGGACCACCTGCGCCGTGGCGTTGGAGGCGCCGTTGTCACCCTCCCACACAGACAGTTGTTCCTGGATGCTAAGCACCGGTGCTGCGTCGACGTCGGCGATGCCTCCCACCGCCTCGCCGATCGCGAGGGTCGCCCCCACCGGGTTCGTCAATCGCAGGAGGAATGTGCGGTTCGCATCGTCGAGATGATCCGCACGTATCAGCACCGCAACCGTCCCCGCCGTCCCACCCGGGGCAATGGTCAAGGTCCCGGACGCGGGAAGGTAATGGGTCCCCGCCTTGGCACTCAGGTCGGCGGTCTCATAATCGACGGTGACCACGCGGTCGCTGGGCAAGGTAAGGCTGACGAAGAACAAGAGGGGAGAGGTGCCCTCCGTCGGTTCCACCACCATCTGCCCAATCACGGAGATCGCGGGCAGATCATCATCGAGAATGATGCACGTGCCCTGCGCCGTCGCCAAGGTCGCGCCCACCGCCCGGCCCAGCACCACCGTGAACGCTTCCACGGGCTCATCCAGGATGTCGCCCACCACCGGCACCACGATCGGCATGCTCACGACGCCCGGGTCGAAAACAAGCGTGCCGGCCCGCGGCAGGAAATCAGCGCCCGGGGTCGCGGTCCCGCCCACGGTGCCGTAGTCGACCGTCACCCGCGATGTCGCGGGGCCCGACAGATTCACCTTGAAAATCGCATCCACCGTCCCGCTGTTGCCCTCGGTCACGGTGACTCCCTCGATGCTCACCGAGACGCCGTCATCGTTGACGATCGTTCCCACGGCCTGTCCGCGAGCCACGGCAGCGTTCGTCGCCGCGGCCAATTCCACGAGGAATGTCTTGTTCGGCTCATTCACCGTGTCCCCCAGCACCCGCACCCGGATGCACTGGTTCGTGACACCCGCCAGGAATGTCAGCGTCCCGGTCGCCGCCAGGAAATCAGGCCCCGCCACCGCGGTCCCCGACACTGTCCGGTAATCCACCGACACGATCTGGTCTGACGGCGGCCAGAGATGCACGACAAAGGTCGCGTTGGTCTCGCCCGCATTTCCTTCCGCCACCGAAACGTCGCCGATGGTCAATGAAGGCGGGCTGTCGTCATTCACGATGACACAACGCGCCCGGTCCCGGGTAGGGAGCGCAAGGAGGGTGTTCGACGTCAGGCTCAGGAAGAAATCCTCGTCCGATTCGTATCTTGTATCTCCCAGCACGGTCACCGGCACCACCTGGGAAGTCACTCCGGGCTGGAAGGTCACCGTTCCGTACCGCCGCAGATAGTCGGACCCTGCCCCCGCGGTGCCGTCCGTGGTCGAGTAGGAGACCCGCACCGGCTCCGAAGTGGGATTCGAGAGGCGGACGGTGAACACTCCATTCACCGGCCCGAGATCACCCTCGGTCACCGAGATGTCATCCACCGAGAAGGTCGGCTGCGCATCGTCGTTGACGATGGTCCCGATGCCGATGCCGTTCCCTAGAACACCGTTCTCCGGGCTGGAAAGGACCACGGTGAAGGTTTCGTCGCCCTCGTTCATCGTGTCGCCGAGAACGGGAACCGAGATGACCTGTCGTGTCGTTCCAGCCGGGAAGGTCACGGTGCCCGACGCCGACAGGAAATCCACGTTCGCCGAGGCCGTCCCCGGCACCGTCTCGTAGTGCGCGGAGACCGGAAGCGAGCTCACCGCCCCGAGAGTCACCACGAAATCCGCACTCGCCATGCCCGCATCACCCTCACGAACCACGGCATCCACAACCGACAGGATCGCCACATCGTCATCCACGATGGTCGCGATCGCGTTGAAGGCCACGAGGCTCGCGTTGTCCGGCCTGCTCAGGTGCAACTCGAACGTCTCGTTCGTCTCCACATTGCGATCGCCGAGGACCGGCACCGAAACCCATACGTTGGTCATGCCCGGCAGAAAGGTGGCCGTTCCCGAAACAGCAACGTAGTCCAACCCCGCCACGGCCGTGTAGTCCGCGGTCTCGTACCCCACCGTGACCACCTGCGAACTCGGCGCCGAAATCTCAAGCTGGAAGACCGCGTTCGTCGTCCCCGAATCGCCCTCGCCCACCATCACGTCCGCCGCCGTCAGCACCACCGGGAAACGTCCCGGGATGTCCAGCCTGCCCACCGAGACAGTCAGCGAGCCCGCCGCCGAATCCGTCGTCTGCGCCCCGTTGTTCTGCAGGCCCAGCCGGTCGACCGAAAGATGGCGGCCCTCGGGATAGACGGCCATGGAACGTCCGACGAAATGCATGAACGCCGGACCGCCGAAGACCGTGACCATGAACTCACGCGTCGCGGCCGAGTAAGTTCCGGCCACGAGATAGTCGGTGCCGAGTTGTATCTCCACTTCGGCTCCCTCGAACTTCTCCTGGGCTGCCCCGGAGTCGTCCACCCTCGCGGTGGCCACCAGCCGGCCATGGGAGGTCGACAGGTTGACACTCAGTCCATCCCCAAACTTGCCCACGTGGGTGGTCGTCATCAGTCCGATGAAAACCATCGGCGAGGCCCGGTCGTCCACCGACTCCACACGCACCTCGGCCGAGAATGAAAAAGTGTCGCCGTCACCCACCGGAGGAAGAAGATTGGAAAGATAATAGGCCGGGCTGCTGTCCACATCGAGCAACGCCACAAGCCGGTGACCCGCGGCATCGTAGGTCAGCACGCTCTCCGTCCCCGCCGTCCCTTGCACGAATCGCCCGGCCGCCACAGGATCCGTCGCGAAATCCTCGCCCATCGGCAACCCCGCCCACGCCCCCGTGATGACCGCTCCCATCGCCGTCGCAAGAACCAGGATCCTGCCGATCGAGAGCATCCGGACAACGGCCGATCCGAGGAATCCCGAGGAGGGCCCACCCCACCTCGCCCACCCGCGCACTTCCTGCCCCTCTCCCTGCGGGTCGCGCCGACTTCGAAACTCACTCTCTCCTTGGCTGCCGGGTGGCATGGATGGTTCAGTGCCACTAATTTCTCGCCTTGGCAACGCTTCACCTTCTACTACTGGTTCAGTCGGACCGACATGAGGACAAATCACCAAAAACCAAAGCCCCGACATGCCTCCGGAACACCTCCGTTTGTCAGTCGGATTCCCTTCTCCAAATGGCTGTGCCTGTTGTGGTTATACGTCTTTTGTTTAGCATCGACCCAAGCCCTGGCACAACCCGGTTTTCTGGACTTAAGCTATCCTACGGAGACCGCTCCCAATGATTACGTAGAGGCACTGGGAGATCCCCATGACGGCCGGATTCTGGTCGCTGGACGCTTCACTTCCGCGGGGGGCACAAACCACAGCCATCTACTCCGGATCAACGTCGACGGCTCCACGGATTCCCAGTTCGCCGCCGGTTCCGGTCCGGATTCGGACATCCTCAGCTTCGCCATTCGCGCAGACGGCAGGATTCTCATCGCCGGATCGTTTACTCAGTTCAACGGGACATCACGAAACCGGGTGGCCCTCCTCTCCCCGGACGGCGCCCTCGACCCCGCCTTCGATGCGGGTGCCGGACCCAGCCAGGAAGTCCTCGCGATGCTGCCACTTCCCGGGGACTCGGTCCTGATTGGGGGCGCTTTCACCCACTTGGGGGAATCGCCACGAAGCTTCCTCGCCCGACTCAAGCCCAACGGCACGCTTGATAACTCGTTCCTCGCCGGTTCCTCCGCAACCACCGGCCCCAACGGCGTCGTCCGCGCGCTCCTCGCCCAATCCGACGGCCGCATCCTGGTCGCCGGCGATTTCACCCGGATGAACGGGGTTCCCCGAAACCGTGTCGCCCGGCTGTTGCCCGACGGGACGCTCGACGCGACCTTTGAGCCCGGGCCGGGTCCCGACGGCAGCGTTCAGGCCCTCGCTCTGGCTCCCAATGGCAGCCTGATCATCGGCGGCACGTTCAGTGCCGTGGCGGGTGCCTCCATGGCCAACCTCGCGCGACTCAACCCGGACGGCTCGCTCGACACCCTCTTCGACCCCGGCGTCAATGGACCGGTGTCCTGTGTTTCGGTCCTCGGTGACGGGAAGGTCGTCATCGCGGGCGACTTCCTGATCGTGGACGGCCAATCCAGGAGCCGGGTGGCCCGCCTGCGGGCCGATGGACGAGTGGATCTCAGCTTCGACCCGGGGGCTGGCTGCAACGGCACCGTGACCGCCATGGCCACGCCGCTGGACGGCAATGTCATCCTCGGCGGCAGGTTCTCCGAGGTCGACAACCAACCCCGACCGTTCATTGCCCGGCTGTTGGGACTGAGCACCGCCGAGGGCGGTGAACTCGAGTTCTCATCGATGTCCTATTCGACAAGTGAGAGCCAGACCACGGCGACCCTCGAGGTCCGAAGAACGGGGAACAGCAGCTCCCCCGTCACGGTCGACTACTCCACGAGCAACGGAACCGCCAATGCCGGCGACTATCTTCCCCAGACCGGCAAGTTATCCTTCGGCCCGGGAGAAACACGAAAGACCTTCACCGTCCCCATCCGCCAGGATGCGGTGGTCGAGGATGACGAGACGGTCAACCTGTCCCTCTCAAACCCCGGTGGAGGCGCCGCTCTCGGCGCGCTGCGCACTGCGGTGCTCGTCATCCTCAACGACGACGCCACCAGCTATGTCGGGTCCGTGGAGCCCACCTTCAAGGCCACCCTCAACGGGAACGGCTATGCGATCGCCCCCGAATCCGCAGGAAGCACGATCGTCGCCGGAGCCTTCACGGCAGTCAACGGGGTCAGCCGACTCGGCATCGCCCGAATCCTCGAGGAAGGCGCCCTCGATGCGACCTTCCAGCTCGCCTGGTTCAACGCCGCCCCCCTGGCCCTCGTCATCCAGACAGACGGCAGGATCCTCGTCGGGGGCCAATTCACGGCCCTCAACGGCAACCCGCAAAGCCATCTCGCCCGACTCCAGACTGACGGCAGTCCCGATCCCACGCTCAACATCGGCTCCGGCCCAGCCGGCGACGTGTATGCCATGCTCGAGCTGCCCACGGGCGACCTGATCGTTGGCGGGCAATTCCAGACGGTCGCCGGCCTTCCACAGGCCTATCTTGCCCGGCTCTTCAGCGATGGCAGCCTGGACACCGCATTTCCCGTCACGGTCAATGGCGGCGCCGTGCACACCTTGCTGCTCCAACCTGACGGCAAGGTCCTGTTCGGCGGAGATTTCACGACGGTCAACGGACTCAGTCGAACCCGGCTGGCCCGACTCAACAATGACGGGACATTGGACACCGGCTTCGACCCAGGCCCGGGCCCCAACAACACCGTCTCCACCCTCGCGCTTCAATCCGATGGAGGCATCCTGGTCGGCGGAATCTTCAATTACATCGATTTCACCACGATCCCCTACCTCGCGCGCCTGTTCACGGACGGCACGCTCGACCCAGGGTTCCGACCTGGCCTCAATGGAGAAGTCCGGGGACTGCTCGTCCAGAGCGAGGACAAGATCGTCGTCGTGGGAGATTTTTCCACGGCCGGAGGGGCTCCCCGATCGCGGATCGCGCGCCTCTCGAGTGACGGGGTGGCCGACCCCAGTTTCGTGGTGGGAAATGGGTTCAACGCCATCGCCAATGCCGTGACCGCCTGCGGGGAGGGAGATGTGGTGGCCGTCGGCAATTTCACCCAGTTCGACGGATTGAATCGCGCCCATATCGTCCACCTCCTCGGCATCAGCTCCGCCACCGGTGGAGAAATCGAGTTCGCGCGCCCCCGTTTCCAGGCGGGCGAAACCGACGCATTCGCAAGCATCGAAGTGCGCCGCAACGGCTTCGCCACCACGGCAGTCACCGTGGATTACGCCACCAGCAACGGAACCGCGAACGCCGGGGATTACACCGCCCAGTCCGGAAAACTGAGTTTTGCTCCCGGAGAAACACGCAGGACTTTCCAGATTCCCATTCGAGCGGACTCCACGGTGGAAGACGACGAAACCATCAGCCTGACCCTTTCCAACCCGACGGGAGGAGGCCGGCTCGGAACCTATGCCAACGCGACCCTGACCGTGCTCAATGATGATGTCTCGGCAACCGCAGGGAGTGCCGACGCCACCTTCGCGGGAAGGATTGGCAGCATCGCCGAGTCACTGCTTCCGCTCCCTGATGGCCGCTTCCTCGCGGGAGGATCCTTTACCGAAGTCGATGGCCGCTCCCGTCTCTTCCTCGCCCGTTTTCAGCCCGACGGAGGGCTCGACACCAGCTTCTCTCCGGGAACCTGGTTCGATGATACGACCCACGCCCTGGCGATCCAGCCGGACGGGAAATTGATCGTGGGCGGCCAGTTCTCACTCGTCAACGGCCTCCCTAGAAACCGCGTCGCCCGCCTCAACATCGACGGTTCCCTGGACCTCGGCTTCAATCCCGGCGCCGGACCGAACGGATCCCTGCTTACCCTCCTCGTCCTCCCCTCCGGAGACATTCTCGCCGGCGGGGTGTTCACGGTCTATGGATCCACCAGCCAAAGCAGCCTCGCCCGCCTCTATTCCGACGGAACCTTGGATCCCACTTTCAAGACGAAGTTCTCAGGAGGTTCGGTCCGCACACTCCTCCGCCAGGAGGATGGCCGTATCCTGGTAGGCGGGGATTTCACCCAGGTCGACGGCCTTCCCCGGCGCCGGATCGCACGACTGGAAGCCAGTGGAATTCTCGACCGCGATTTCAACCCGGGACTGGGCTTTGACGGATCTGTCCACTCCATCGCCGTGCAGGCCGACGGGCAGATACTCGTCGCCGGATCATTCACCACGGTCGACGGGAAGCCTACCGTCGGCCTCGCGCGGCTGGATCCAATGGGCCACCTCGATACCTCGTTCGACGCGAGGTTCGACGGACCGGTCTATTCCGTCGTCGCGCAGCGGGAGAATCTCGTGCTCGCGGGCGGCAACTTCACCCAGGTCCTCGGCCAGCCTTGCGGCCGGATTGTCCGCCTGCGAATGGACGGCTCCGTCGATGCCAGCTTCGACACCGGGGCGGGCTTCAACGGTTCCGTGCGCTCGCTCGCCGTCCAGTCCGATGGCAACCTCCTGGTCGCCGGTGAGTTCACGCAATTCAATGGACTTGCCCGGAGCTATCTCATCCGACTTCTGGGCAGTGACAACGCCAGTGGTGGTTCCATCGAATTCTCCGCCGCATCCTATTCCGCCAGTGAGTCTGACCCCGTCGTCACGATCGAGGTGCGCCGCACGGGCAATACCGACAGCCCGGTCTCCGTCGACTTCGCCACAAGCAATGGCACCGCGACGGCCGGAGACTACGCCGCCGTCTCGCAACACCTCACGTTCGGCACCGCCGAAACGAGGAAGACCGTCACCATCACGATCCGCCCCGACACGACGGTGGAGGACGACGAAACCGTCCTCCTCACGCTGTCCAATCCAACCGGTGGAGCCACCCTCGGCCCCAGGAGGACCGCCCCATTGGTCATCCTCAATGACGACCGGTTCTACGGCAACGGCACGCTGGACACCGAGTTCCCCGCTGCGCTCGACGGAGTCTGCCTCGCTCTCGCCGCCCAACCCGACGGCCGGTTCGTCGCCGCAGGGAATTTCCTCGCCGCCAACGAGGTGGGACATACCCGGATCGCGCGATTCGCCGCCGACGGAACCCTCGACCCCACCTTCACGGGAGCTTCATGGCTCAACGACTTCGCCAGCGCCGTGGCGGTGCAACCCGATGGCCATACCCTCATCGGCGGACGCTTCACAACGGTCAATGACATCACCCGCAGACGCCTCGCCCGCCTCGCCCCCGACGGGACGTTGGACACTGCCTTCGACCCCCTCCTCGGGCCGAACGGTGACGTGCTCGCGCTCGTCGTCGTTCCCAACGGGAAGACCCTCGTCGGAGGAAACTTCTCCCAGTTCAACGGTACCAGCCCCGGTTTCCTCGTCCGCGTCTTCGAGGACGCCAGTCTCGACACCGGATTCGCCTCCGCGCCCAACGCCACGGTAAGAGCAATCGAAGTCCTGGGAGATGGCAGGATCCTCATTGGCGGGGATTTCACGAAGGTGAACAACATCCCGCGAAACCGAGTCGCCCGACTTCTTCCAGACGGCTCGATCGACCCCACCTTCGACCCCGGCGAAGGCCCCAACAACACGGTCCTGTGCGTCGCCTCCCAATCCGACGGCCGGATCCTCATCGGGGGTTTGTTCAAGGCCATCTCGGGCGTGGCCCTCCCCTATCTCGGACGGTTGGGCGCCACCGGCCAGGTGGATGTGACATTCAACAGCCAGGGCACAGGCCTGAGCGGTTATCCCTATGCCTTCCACGTCCAAAGCGATGACCGCATCGTCATCGGCGGCGCGTTCACCAGCTACAACGGTGAGTCTCACGGCGGCGTCGTACGCCTGAATGCCAACGGTACCCATGACCCGACCTTCAGCTCCGGTTCCGGCAGCGATGGCCATGTCAATGCCATCGCTTCACAACCCGACGGCGCCTTGATCATCGGCGGGGATTTCACCCATTTCAACGGGCTGTCGGCTCCCTATCTCGCCAGACTCCACGGCTATTCCGTCTCCAAGCCCATCAGGTTCACCGGAATCTCGGTCACCGGACCCGGCCAACTCAAACTCTCGTTGTCCACCGAACCCGGCCAGAGTTACGTACTCCAACTCTCGGAGGACCTCGTCAACTGGGTCCCCTTCGCAACCAACACCGCCCCGGCGGCGACCTTCTCCGTCCCGGTGCCGGCCACCTCGTCGCTGGCCGGTGAGTATTTCCGGGCGATCAGCGTTCGTTGACGAAAGGAAGGCCCGCGGCACGCCCCGGCCGTCGCAAGGCCACTCGCTCGGTCACCCTCGGAAGTACACGTACGCCCCGATGATGAACGCCATCACCACGCACGAGAAGACGACTTCCTTGGCATTCCAACTGGCCCGGGTCGTGGCTGTGTCCTCCGCCGTCGCAGTCCCATAGGTGAGTCCCTTGATCCGCTCGTAGTCAGGCGCCGGGGTCATGTAACTCACAATCACCATCACGATGGCCGAGACGATCGTGATGAGAATGCTGAAATACTGGAAATTGATGTTGTTCACGATCCAGAGAAACGACCCGTAGGGATACCCCTTGTTGCCCCCGGCGGCATCGATTCCAAACATTCCCAGGGTGACCGGGGTGTCCACCAGCATCCGGAACACGCCCAGGATGAAACCGATGATCATGGCCCAGAGGCAGCCCTCGGCATTCAGCCGCTTCCAGAAGACACCAAAGAAGAACACCACGAAGATGGGCGGCGCCAGATAGCCCTGCACCGCCTGCAGATAGCCATAAAGCCCGTCGGCTCCCTTCACCACCGGGATCCACAGAAGCGAGATCACCACCATCACCGCGGTCGCCAGACGTCCCATGCGGACGAGCTCCGACTGCGTCGCCTTGGGCCGGAGCTTCTCGTAGATATCCACCGTGAACAGGGTGGAACAGGCATTGAACACGCCGGCAAGCGAACCCATGAGGGCGGACAGAAGGCCCGCCACCACGATGCCGCGCAGCCCCGGCGGGAGAAGGTGCTCCACCATCAGCGGAAATGCGCCCTGCGAGGCGTTCGGTGCGGCGCCAGGTCCGGTCAGGATCGCGGCCAGCGCCGGGTTCTTTCCGCTCTTCGCCAGGGCGAAGCAGATCAGACCGGGAATGATGAAGAGATAGACCGGGAACAGCTTCAGGAACGCCGCGAAGATGCTCCCCTGACGGGCCACCGTCTCATTGGGAGCGCCGAGCGCACGTTGGACGATGTATTGGTCCGTGCACCAGTACCACAAACCAATGACCGGGGCGCAGATCGCCATGCCGAGCCACGGGTATTCGGTGTTGAAATACCACCCGATCCGCTTCGCCTCCTTCACCGGCGCCCACGTCCCCTCCATCCCGGCCGGGATCAGAGGCTTCCAGAGGTTGAACATCTCCGACCCGCAGATCCGCCGCAATTCACCCCACCCGCCAAGCTCCACGAGGCCGTAGATGGTCAGCAACGCCGACCCTACGATCAGTATCACGACCTGGACCGCGTCGTTATAGGCCACGGCGCGCATCCCGCCGATCATGGTGTAGAGTCCCGTCATCACGATCACCAGCACCGAGCCGATCCAGAAGCTGTCGATGGTCACCGTGCCAAAGGTCAGCTTCATCTCCGGCAGGAGAGTGCCGAACACCACGCCGCCCGCAAATATCCCCACGGCAATCTTGGAAACCACAAAGGTCAGCAGCGAGACGATCGACAGGACATACCGGGATTTGGTGCAGAAACGGCGCTCGAGGAACTCGGGCATGGTGAAGACCAGGGACCGCGCATAGAAGGGAACAAACACCCAGGCCAGCACCAGCAGGCACCACGCATGCAATTCGTAGTGCGCCATCGCCACGCCGTCCTTCGCCCCCGATCCTGCAAGCCCCACGATGTGTTCCGATCCGATGTTCGACGCGAATATCGAGGCGCCTATCACCCACCAACCCAGGTTGCGCCCGGCCAGGAAATAGTCCGCCGCCGTGTCCTTGCTGCGGCTGACCACCCACCACGCCACCCCTGACAGGATCGCGAAATAGACCACGATCGCCAACCAGTCCAGGCCCGTAAGCAGCGAACCGCCCGCCCCAGCCGCCGCCATCAGATATGCAACATTGTTCATGGTTACCCTCATTGCCATCCATCACAGCCACGTCTTCCGAGTAGCGACCGACGTGCGGAGGCCCCATCCATCGGCTTTTGGATCAAGTTTGAGTCTCCCTACGTCGACTCCTACGCCTCCTCGACGGTCTGCCAGACCTTGGTCCTTGCCCCCTGAACTCCGTCTCACCTCTCACTCTTCGTGGAAAACCGGTAGATGATGGTGTTCCTGTAGGTCTGGCCCGGCCGGAGAACGACCGTTGGGAAGGCCGGGTGGTTCGGTGAATCCGGGAAATGCTGGGGCTCCATGCAGAACGCGTTGCGGAACTTGTAGTTCCAACCCCTCTTGCCCGTGATCTTCCCGTCCAGGAAATTGCCCGTGTAGAACTGCAGGCCGGGTTCGGTCGAAAGGACCTCCAGCACGCGGCCGCTGGTGGGCTCGGTGACCCGGGCCAGCAGGCTCAGGTGCCCCGTCTTCTTGTTGAAGACCCAGTTGTGATCGTACCCGCCACCAAACTTCAACTGCTCGTCGTCCTGGCCGATCCGCGCGCCGATGGCCGTGGGCTTCATGAAATCAAACGGCGTCCCGGCCACCGGCTTGAGTTCCCCGGTCGGGATCAGCGTGCTGTCGACCGGGGTGAACCGGTCGGCAGGCAGCTCCACGAGATGCCCGAGAATGTCTCCCCTGCCGGCAAGGTTGAAATAGGAATGCTGCGTGAGATTCAAGACGGTCGCCTTGTCCGTCGTCGCGGTATATTCCAGGTGCAGGCCGTTGTCCCTGGTCAGGGTGTAGACCGCCTTGACGCTCAGGTTGCCCGGGTATCCCTCCTCGCCGTCCTTGCTGACATAGGTAAGTTCCAGCGTCGGACCGTCCTTGGCCATGTAGGCCTTCGGCGTCCAGACGACCTTGTCGAAGCCCTTGGTCCCGCCGTGGAGGGCGTTGGGATAGTTGTTGGTGACCAGGTTGTAAGTGGCTCCGTCGAGCGAAAACTTACCGCGGGCGATGCGGTTCCCGTAACGCCCGACAAGGCAGCCGAAATAGGGCGTCTCCTGGAGATATCCCGAGAGCCGGTCATAGCCGAGCACCACGTCCCCCATCTTGCCGTTGCGGTCCGGGACCTTGATCGAGACGACGATGCCGCCGTAGTTCGATATCTTCGCCTCCATGCCCGTCACGTTGCGGAGGGTGAACACCTCCACCTTGACGCCGTCAGGGGTGGTTCCGAACGGCTCGCTCGGAAGGCTCGAGGAGGTGTACTTCTTCCCCGCGCAACCTCCGGTAAGCGCGAGAGCCGCGCCGGCGGCGAAGACGAGCAGGACATGGGGGAGGGTCTTGGAGTTCATGATTGGATGCGGTCGAGCAATGGATCGAAGGGGTCTGTCCAGACGTGACGATTCTAGGAATGGCTGCGCGACGTGGTGGAGCGGGGTTGCCGCTGGCCATAGTACGCCGTCGCCCCGTGTTTTCGCGAGAAGTGCTTTTCGTGCAGCTCCGGGGCCAGTGGCCGGACGTGGGGATTCAAGCGGACGGTCTCCGCCGCCAACCGCGCCAGGAACTCCAGCACCACCGCCACCGAGACCGCCTCCGCCGCGCTCCTGCCCCAGGTGAATGGGCCATGCCCCGACACCAGCATCGCCGGCCGGGCCAGTGGATCGATCCCACGCAGGCGCTCGACGACCACCCGCCCGGTGTTCGCCTCGTAGTCGTGCCGGATCTCCTCCGGCGTCATCGCCCGCGTGCAGGGCACCGGGCCATCGAAATAATCCGCGTGCGTCGTCCCCAGCACCGGGATCTCGGACCCCGCCTGCGACCATGCGGTGGCGTGGAGGCTGTGGGTATGGGCGACCCCGCCGATCGACCGGAAGGCGCGGTACAACTCGAGGTGCGTGGCGGTATCGGAGCTCGGCCGTAGCGTGGAATCGACCACCTGCCCCGAAGCCAGGACCACGGTCACCATGTGCTCGGGACGCATCTCCGAGTAGGGAACGCCCGATGGCTTGATCACCACCCAACCGCTCTCACGGTCGATCCCACTCACATTTCCAAAGGTCTGCACCACCAACCCCTCGCGGACGAGGTCCATGTTGGCCTGGTAGACCTGCTGCTTGAGTTCCTCGAGTATCATGGGATTCCAGGACCGACGCCTACTTCCTGACCCGCCCGCGGATTTCCAGGAGTTGTTTCATGACATCGTGCAGGTTGCCGGTCCACTCGCGGGTGCCCAGTGCATCGTGGAGCTTCCGATAAACCAGGTAGATATCGCGATAAATGGCATGGGCCTTGGGGTTGGGCTTGAAGACTTTCGGCTTGAGACCCGTCATCCGGCGCTGCGCAGCCGGGAAATCCCGATACGCACCGGCCACCACCGCCCCGGCGATCGCGGCACCCAACGCGCACGTCTGGGCCGAGCGCGACACCTTCATCGGCCGACCGGTGACATCCGCATAGATCTGCATCACCAGCGGATTCTTCTCCGCAATGCCACCGCAATTCACGACCTGCTCGATCTTCACTCCGTATTCCTCGAAGCGCTGGATGATCGTCAGCGCCCCGAACGCGGTCGCCTCGATCAGGGCCCGGTAGATCTCCGCCGGAGTCGTATAAAGGGTCTGCCCGATGAGGAGTCCGGTCAGTCGCTGATCCACCAGGACCGTCCGGTTGCCGTTGTTCCAATCCAACGCCAGAAGCCCCGATTCACCCGGCTGAAGCTTTGCGGCACCCGCGGTCAGGTTCTCGTGCGAACCCGCCTTCGCACCCCCGGGCTGGAGGCAGTTCACAAACCAATTGAAGATGTCGCCCACCGCCGATTGCCCCGCCTCGAGACCGTGCATCCCGGGCAACACGGAACCCGGCACGATCCCGCACAGCCCGGGCACGTCCGCCAAAGGTTCCGCCAGCGGCGACACGGTGATGTCGCAGGTGCTCGTGCCGATGATCTTCACCAGCGTCCCCGGTGCCACGCCCGATCCCACCGCGCCGAGATGCGCGTCAAATGCCCCCACCGCCACCGGAATGCCCGGGCTCAATCCCGTCCTCGAAGACCATTCGTCACTCAGCCCGCCCACGGACTGATTCACGGTTCCCGCCGCAGGACGCAGCCGGCCACGCAGCAGCGCGAGCTTCGGGTCGAGTGCGCCCAGGAATTCGGCGTCGGGATAACCGCCCCAGCTCTCATGGAACATCCCCTTGTGGCCAGCAGCGCAGATGCCGACCGTCAACTGACCCGGCGCCTCCGTGCCCGTCAGCATCGCCGGAATCCAGTCCGCACATTCGACCCAAAGGTGGGCCGCATCATACACCTCGGGCGCGGTCCGGCAGCAGTGGAGGATCTTGCTGAAGAACCATTCGCTTGAGTAGGTGCCGCCGCATTTCGCGAGATACTGCGGACGTCGTTCACGCGCCAACCGGGTGATCTCCTCCGCCTCGGCCACGCCGGTGTGGTCCTTCCACAGCCAGGCCATCGCCGCCGCGTTCTTCGCAAAGCGCTTCTGGAAAGCCAGCGGACGCCCGCTCGCATCCACCGGCAGGGGCGTGCTGCCCGTCGTGTCCACGCCAATCCCCACCACCGACGCCGCCGAAAACCCGCGCACCTTGCGCCGCGCCGCAGCCAGCGCCCCACGGATCGCAACCTCGGTACCCTTCACGTAATCCGCAGGATGCTGACGCGCCAGATTCGGATCGCGCCCCAGGATCACCCCCGCCTCGCCATGCTCGTAATCCCACACCGAACTCGCGACCTCGCGACCGTTGGCGATGTCGACGACGAGGGCGCGGACCGAATTGGTGCCGTAATCAAGACCCAGGGAATGGCGGGCGCTCATGGACGGGTCAAAGGTTCGAAAATTCAGGCCAATCGGGAAGCCTGAAGTGCACGCGCGACGCACCAAAGACCTGTCCCCCTATGATAGGCAGCGGCAGTTCAGGGGGGGGGCGGCGTCCGCCGTTTCCGCTGATGGGATGTCGCCGGCAGGATCCGGGGGATGGCGTGATCACCGGGCCTGGGGCCGGCCTACTCACCCGGCAGTGCCCGCTGGAGTATCTCCGTGGGATCTTCCGGGTTCTGATATCCGCCCTTGGCGCCGTCATAGGTCTCCAGGGGCATCTCAAACAATCGACCGCTGGCCGGTGACTTCATCCGCTCGTAACCCATCGTGCCTTCGCGGGTCGCCTGCGAGATGCGGTCCTGGGATAGCTTTTTCGCCTCCCAACTCTTTATCAGCGACGAGTTGTCGAGGGGATTGTTCCGCGGCTGGATGATCGTGTCGTTCCCGGCAATCCGGGTGGGGTTTGTCACCTTCACCCCGCGTGCGATCGCAGGCAGCCAGAGTTTGTCCTGCTCCCACCGATCGGGCGATGTCGTGTACCACTGCCAGAAGGCACCGTGCTGGCCGTAGGCCTGGGAAATCGCGACCGTCGCACCCCCCCGACGCGGCCCATGGACGAGGTCCGTGCAGGTGAATTCAATCTCGGCGGTGACCACGTTCGGCACCTGATCCGGCAGCCTCGTCGACTTGGTGATCTTGAAATCCGACAGCCGCAGCATCTGGGTGATGCGCCGGGCGAACTGTTCCGGCGTCGACCTGCCCGGGTTCCGCAACAGGAGGCAGGACGCCGCGTTCTGCCTGCGATCCGGGGAATTGATATCGACCCCATTGACCGACTCGCTGTCGGTCCAACCCTTGGGCAGAGCCCAGGAAAAGCACTGGCCCTGCTTCCGGATCAACACCGGCCGCACGCCAGCTTCCTCGGCCGCCGTCAGGGAGCCCAACGCCAGCCAACCCGCCACTGCCCAAACAAGGACTCGCTTCATTTGCTTTTGTCTCCTGGATGCCCGGGACCGTGGTCCGAAACGGGCCTCGATTCACGGCAATCTTATCGGCAGATCAATCCACGCCAGCCCGACGTCCCGGTTCATGTGGCTCTTCACTCCGGACGGCATGACCGACCCCTCGAATCCATCATAGAAGACAGCCAACCGCTTCCCAACGCGCACCACCGACGGCAGTCCGATGATCCGCTTCGACCAGGAACAATTCCGCCGGTCCAGCACCACCGCCTTGTTCCGCGCGTCCCAATGACGCAGGTCCCGACTCCAATAGACCCAGATCGCATCCGTATATTCCAGGCCGTCCTCAAGCCCCACATGGTTGGTGAACAGGAACCAGGTCCCGGTCGCGACGTCGTGGTGGAGCGACGTGTTCTCAACCTGCTCCGTCGCGGGAAGGATCGGCTCGGGCTCCAATGACCAGGATCCACCCAGATCCCGGGTCCGCGCGATGCCCAATGTCCGCAGGATGGGGCCATCGGTGGAGGCGCTGAAGAACATCAGGAATTCCCGTCCGTCCCGGATCACGTGGCCGGGGCTGGCCGTCACCGAGTAGTAGGTCCCGGCGACCGGACGGAACGGAACGACGTCCTGCTGCTTGGTCCAGGGTCCCTTGGGCGAACGCCCGTGGGCTTTGAGTGTCTGGTAGGGAAATGCCGGAACATAGTCCGGGGCCGGTGTGACATGCGGCGTCCCGAGATAGAACATGTGCCACGTGCGGCCATCCCGGAATGTCACCCCATAGGAAGCGGAGGCGGAATCGGGGTCGCCCGCCTTCCCAAGGCCAAGCACCGGTCCATGGGTGACCCAATGAGTGAGGTCGCTACTCGTCGCCAGGCAGGCGAGCCAACCCTGCGGCCCGGCGCCGTCATAATGCATGAAGTACCGCCCCCCGCTCTGCCACACCCAGACATCCCGCGCCCCGAGGGCATCGCTACCGCCTGGCCCGGAGCCGTGTTGGAGCACCCTACCCGCGTCGACAGCCTCGAGCCGGTAGCGGGCCGATGGCCGGCCATCCGGATAACTGCCCGAATCCTTCGTCTCCGTGATCCTGGTGCCAAGCTTCTCCCCTCCTTCGCCCGGCCCGGCCGCCACGACCGCCGAGCCCACCCCCAGGACCCAGCAGGCCATCGCCCAGGCTTCCATCCGACGGATCGTCCGGCAGGAGGTGCCCGCGCGCGCTTCGCGTTTCATGGGAGAAACATTCTCAACCGCGGTTCGAAAGTCCACGACCGAAGAGAGCCCAGACGCAACCCGCAGGGAATCCCTACACCCTCGGTTCCCAACCCTTCCGATACTCCCGTCCCCACAGTTTCCGGGCATCGCGGTCGTGGAGGATGGTCCCGTTCCCCGGGTCTATCTCCAATTCGCGCCGCAGGCGGTAGGCGATGTTGCCCAGATGACAGAGCCGGACACTCTTCTGGCCCTCGCCTATCTCCTGGTTCAACACGGCGCCGTCGCGGACGGCCTTCACGAAATTCTCAATATGCTGCACGTCGCCGCCCGGACCGCTGCCCGATCCTGTCTCGACGCCCTTCAGGTCATGGACCTTGTAGCCCGAGCCTTCCTGGACCAGCGATCCCTTGTCACCGAAGAAGGTGACCCAGGGGATTTTCTGGTTGGCCCGGGGATTGCAGCTGCTCCAGTCGAAGGACGCATCGCAGGTTCCGAAGTCAAACGACGCGATCGCGGTGTCCGGCGTTTCCTGGTCGTCCTGGTAATGATACCGGCCGCCATTGCACGTGACACGGCGCGGAAATTGCACGCCCAACCCCCATCGCGCGAGGTCGAGCGCGTGCGGACCATTGTTCGCCAGTTCCCCGCCGCCCCAGTGCCAGCGCCAGTGCCACTGGTAATGGACAAGGTTGTCCACGTAGGGACGTTCCGGAACGGGGCCCTGCCAGAGTGGATAATCCAATGACGCAGGCACGGGCGCCGGTTTTCCACGGCCGATGGAGGGCCGGGCTGCGTCGTAGTAGGTCCTGGCGGACAGCACTCGTCCGATCACCCCTTCCCGCAGCCGCTGCATCGCCTCGATGACGGCGGGCCAACTGCGGCGCTGGGTGCCCATCTGGACTTTGCGGCCATGCTTCCGCGCCGCGGCCACCATCAGTTCGCCCTCGTGGGCGTTGTGGCTTCCGGGCTTCTCGACATACACATGCTTGCCGGCGTCGCAGGCCAGGATCGTCGCCGGGGCGTGCCAGAAATTCGGCGTCGCGATGAACACGGCGTCCACGTTGCGATCCTCCAGGATGCGCCGGAAGTCCTGTGTCAACCGGGGTGCGACCGACTGCTTTGCGGAGACAATCCTGGCCGCGGCCGCGGAGCGGTTGACGTCGACGTCGCAGAGCCAGGCGATCTCGACGCCCTGGATCTGGAGCAACGCCTTCACGTGGTCGAGACCGCGACCCAACCCGATGACGCCGGCGATGAATTTGCGCGACGGCGATTCCGCGGCCCGGATGGCCGGGAACGACAGGGTACCCGCCGCGGCGGCGGCGGTGGCTGAGAGCTCGAGGAAACGCCGGCGCGGCATCGGTACAGCGCCGGTACGGACGGAGGGGTCGGGGTTCACGATACCCATGGGCGTATCAGGTGAAGCGCGACCGACCAAGGCAATTGTCGGCCTCGTGACTTACTCCCCAGGGATCAAGCCGGCTTCGGGGGTTCTTCCTTACGCGCGGCCTTGACCTCGAGGTAGAGATCCTTGAGCTGCCGCGGCGTGACGGACGTCGGCGAATGGGTCATCAGGCACACGCCCTTGGCGGTCTTGGGGAACGCGATGACATCGCGGATGCTGGTCGTGCCGCAGAGGATCGCGCACATGCGGTCGAAGCCGAGCGCGATACCACCGTGGGGCGGAGCGCCGTAACGGAACGCGTCGAGCATGTAACCAAAGCGGAGCTGGGTCTCCTCGGGCGGGATGGCGAGGATGTCCTCGAAGATGGTTTTCTGGAGCGCCGGCTGGTGGATGCGGATCGAGCCGCCACCGAGTTCGACGCCATTCACGACGATGTCGTAGTGCTGGCCGCGGACCTTCTTGGGATCCAGCTTGAGCAGGGGGACGTCCTCGTCCACGGGCGCCGTGAACGGATGATGGCTCGAGTACCAGCGGTTCATCTCCTTGTCGAAGCTGAGCAGCGGGAAGTCGACGACCCAGAGGAAGTCGAAGCGGGCCGGGTCGATGGTGAGCTTGCCCTGGCCCTTGAGCACTTCGGCGCAATACAGCCGGATCTTGCCCAGGATCTCGCAGGCATTCAGCCACTGGTCGGCCGCGAACAGGATCAGGTCGCCTTCCACGATCGCGAGTTTCTTCGTCAGCGCCTCCTTCTCGGCGGCTGAGAAGAACTTCACGATCGGCGATTTCCACTCGCCGCCCTCGACCTTGATGAAGGCGAGCCCCTTCGCGCCAAAGCTCTTGGCATACTCGGTCATGGTCTCGATCTGGCCCTGGGTCGCGCAGGCAAGACCCTTGGCGTTGATCGCCTTCACCACGCCGCCATTGGCCACGGTGCCGCTGAAGACCTTGAACGTGCTGGCCCGGAAATCGTCGGTGAAATCCACCAGTTCCATCCCGAACCGCGTGTCGGGCTTGTCGATGCCCCACCGGTTCAGCGCCTCCTCGAACGAGATGCGGCGGAACGGCGTCGGGAGGTCCATTCCCAGCGCAGTCTTCCATACGCGCTTCAGAAGTCCCTCGATCAGGGCGTAGATGTCCTCCCGCTCGATGAAGCTCATCTCGATGTCGACCTGGGTGAACTCAGGCTGGCGGTCCGCGCGCAGGTCCTCGTCACGATAGCAGCGCGCCAGCTGGAAATAGCGTTCAACGCCCGAGACCATGAGGATCTGCTTGAACTGCTGCGGGGACTGCGGCAGTGCGTAGAACGTCCCGGGATCGCGGCGGTTTGGCACGAGGAACTCCCGCGCGCCCTCAGGCGTCGACTTGAAGAGCGTCGGAGTCTCGACCTCGAGGAAGCCCGATTCGTCCATGAACTGGCGCGTCGCGATGGCGACCTTCGAGCGGAGGCGCAGGTTGCGCATCATCTCGGGCCGGCGCAGGTCGAGATAGCGGTATTGCAGCCGCAACTCCTCGTTCACCTTGTTGGCCAGTTCCGGATCGTCGACCGGGAACGGCAGCACATCCGCGTCGTTCAACACTTCCAGCACCTGCGCGAGGACCTCGACCTGGCCGGTGGGGATCCGCGGGTTCTCGGTGCCCGCGGGGCGAACCCGCACGCGGCCGATCACGCGCACGACGGACTCGCTGTGGAGCCGGGTGGCGCGATCAAAGTTCTCGGGCGAAAAATCGGAGGGATCAAAGACGGTCTGCGTGCGGCCCTCGCGATCACGGAGGTCGAGAAACAACACCCCGCCGAGGTCGCGACGGGAGTGGACCCAACCCTCGAGGGTGACGGTGGAACCGGCGTGTTCGGGCCGGAGTTCGTTGCAATGGTGCGTCCGCTTCATGAAAAAGGGACGCATTGTGGGCAGCCGGCGCGTGAATTCAAATGAAAGTTCCAACGCAAACCGAAACCGCGGAACCGTCACCCGGCCTCGATGGCCACGCGCACCTTCTCCGCCAATGCCGCGAGCGTGAACGGCTTCTGGATGAAGTGGATGCCCTCGTGCAGCACGCCGCGATGCGCAATCACGTCGGCGGTGTATCCGGAGGCGAACAGGAGCTTGAGACCCGGATGGCGGGCTTGCAGCTGTTCCGACAATTCCCGCCCGTTCATCTCGGGCATCACCACGTCCGTGAGCAGGAGATGGATCGGCCCGTCATGCTCGGCGGCGCGACGGACGGCCTCGCCGGGCGTGGAGGCCGGAAGCACCCTGTAACCTAGGTGCTCCAGCATCCGCCTGCTCACCCGAAGCAGCGCGGGCTCGTCCTCGACGAGGAGGATGGTCTCGTGACCGTGGACCGACGCTCGCGCGGGGACGACGTCCTGGACCTGTGCGGCGGAGTCGACATGCCGGGGCAGGAAGATGCTGAAACTCGAGCCATTCAGCGGCTCGCTATGGACGGTGATGAATCCATCGTTCTGGCGGACGATCCCGTAGACTGTGGCCAGTCCCAGGCCGGTCCCCCGACCCAGTTCCTTCGTGGTGAAGAAAGGCTCGAAGAGGTGCGTCTGGGCCTCCTTGTCCATGCCACAACCGTTGTCGCTGACCACCAACCGCACGAAATCACCCTTGGCGAAGTCGGGATGCTCGGCGACATGGGCCTCGTCGAAACTCACGTTCGCCGTCTCCAAGGTGAGCTTGCCGACACCCGCGATGGCATCGCGGGCATTGACGCAGAGGTTGGCCAGAAGCTGGTCGACCTGGCTGGGATCGATCTTCACCCGCCAAAGCTCGGGCGCAGGCAAAAAGGCGACGACGATGTCTTCACCCACCAACCGCCGAAGCATCCGGAGCAGGTTCGCCACCCTGGTGTTCAGGTCGAGAACCTTGGGGGCCACGGTCTGCTTGTGCGCAAAAGCCAACAACTGCTGCGTGAGGTCGACCGAGCGATGCGCGCATCTCTCGATCTCCTCCAGGCTCTCGTGGATGGCGCTGCCGGGTGGCGTATCCAGGAGCGCGAACGCCACGTTCCCCAGGATGGCTCCCATGATGTTGTTGAAATCGTGCGCCACGCCGCCGGCCAGACGGCCCACCGACTCCATCTTCTGCGCCTGGGTCAACAGCGACTGCATGTTCTCCCGCTCGGCCTCGGCCCGCCTCCTCAGGGTGATGTCCCGCAGGAACACGAAAAACCTGCCACCCACCGATGCGGAGTAGGTGACGCTGACTTCCACGTTCCATGTCGTGCCGTCCTTGCGGCGATGAACGGCCTCGAACAGGTCGCCGCCATTGCGCATGATCCGCTGGACGTTTGCCTCGATGAAGGCGGCGCTCGCCTGGGTGTCCAGGTCGCTGAGGTTCATGCCGAGCAACTCCTCGCGCGTATAGCCGGAGCACTGGGCATATCGCGCGTTCACGTCCAGCAGGTCGCCGCGTTTGTTGACGCACCAATACCCATCGAGCGTGGCGTTCAGGATCCCGCCGAGGGTGTCATGGCTCAGGCGAAGCTCCTCCATCGCCCGGCGATGGTCCTGCAGCAGCCTCCACTCCCGAAGCGCCCCGAACACCGTTCGCGGCAACCGCTCGAAGGATTCGGGGGACTTGACCAGATAATCGAGCGCTCCCGCCTTCATCACATCGACCACGATCGACTGGCTCCCGAATGCGGTCATGACCAGGACAGGGAACGGCGCGTTCTCCGGGGGGTGGGTCAGCATCTCCAGGGCGGAACCGTCCGGCAGGTTCAGGTCCATCAGGACGAGATCGGGCACACAGGCAGCCACGTGCTCCCGGAAGCCCCGCAGAGAGTCCACGCTCACGATGTCGGCTGACGATCCGACGACCTCGAATGCGCGCCGGATCGCCGCGACGTGCGCCACCTCGTCCTCCACGACCAGCAACTGCATGGGCTCGTCCTTCATGAGGATCGCCGCGAAGGGCTAGTGGGGATATTGGTTCCACGCCAACCAATAGTAACCGAAGGTTTCCATCAGCTGGGTGAACTTCGAGAAATCCACGGGCTTGACCAGGTAGCTGTTGGCGTGGTGCTCGTAGGCCTGGACCAGGTCCGACTCGGCCTTCGAGGTGGTCAGGATCACGACCGGGATGCTTCTGAGATGTTCGTCCGTCTTGAGAGTCCTCAACACCTCCAACCCGTCCACCTTGGGCAGGCGGAGATCGAGCAGGATCAGTCCCGGGCGTGGAGACGTGGCAGGGTCGAGGAAATCATTCCGTCGGTAGAGATAGTCCAACGCCATCTGGCCGTCAGTCAGATGGACGAGGTTGTTGCCGAGGCGGGACTCCTCCAGGTTGCGCCGGATGATCTCGGCGTGGGCTTCCTCATCCTCCACCAGCAATATGACGATTGGTTCGCCTTTCATGGTTCCAGGTCATCCTCCGTTTCCGTTGGTCACCGCACCCGGCAGCGTGAAATAGAAACACACGCCCCGCCCCTGCCCCTCCGATTCCACCCAGAGGATGCCGTGATACAGTTCCACGATACGCTTCACAAGTGCCAAACCCATGCCGGTTCCCTCGGCCTTCGGATCGAGCTTCTCGAAGAGGTTGAAGATCTTTGCCTGGTGCCGCGGATCCACGCCGATGCCGTTGTCCCGCACATAAAAGACCCTGTCCCCCGCCCGGACCTCCATGCCGATGTCGACGCGGGGCTTCTTCTGGTCTCCCATGAACTTGCACGCGTTCTCCACCAGGTTCTGCCAGATCTCCGCAAGTCGGAGAGGGTCGCCATGCAACGTCAGGTCGTGTTCACCCACCGTCACCACCACCCCGCGATCCGCGATCCGGCCAGCCACGGCGGTGAGCGCGTCGTCGACCAACGCCCGGAAGCCCACGCTCGCCGGCGGATTCACGAGTCGACCGACGCGTGAAACCTCCAGCAACTCATCCAGCAACCGCGCGATCTTGTCCGCCGCGGAGCGGATGTAATGCATGTCCTTCTCCATCCGCCCGGCGTTGGCGCTCGCCACGTCCTGCTCGAGGTAGCCCAGGAAGGTCCGGATGGTCACCACGGGACTCTTCAAGTCATGGGAGGCCGCGTAGAGGAACCGCTCCATCTCGGCGTTCTTGTCCTCCAACCTGAGCGCGCTGAGCCGCGCCGCTTCCATCGCCTGCTTCCGCTCGGTGATGTCCTTCACCAGCGCCACGAAATATTCGACCTCCCCCGACGGGTTGCGCACGCAGCGGACCGCCAGTTCGGAATGCAGGACGCAGCCATCCGCACGCACGAAGCGCTTCTCGAGGGAATACCCGTCCGCCTCCCCGGCCAACACCCGATTGAATTGAAGCGTGTCCGCGTCCAGATCTCCGGGGTGCGTCAGCTCCGCCCAGGTCATTCCACGCAATTTCTCCACGGAATAACCCAGGATCCTGCAGAGTTCCTCATTCGCTTCCACCCAGCCTTTCGTCGGGGAGGTCACCGCGATCCCGATCAAAGGAAGCTCGAAGTAGGTCCGGAACCGCTGCTCGCTCCGTCGCGCCGCCTCCGCCACCCGGGCCCGATCCTGATAGAAGCGGACGCCCTGCTGGCGCCAGATGAACCCGATGCAAGACCCCGAGCCGAGCACGAGGGTCGCGACCAGCACGACCAACTGCCAGAGACGCTCCAGGCTGGGCAAGTGGATCTCCTCGTGGTCGATCTTGGCCACCAGGAACCACGGCGAATCCGACACCGCACGCAAAGCCGCCATCACCCGCACTCCGCGATAGTCGATGCCTTCCACCGGGCCTGTTTCCCCCAAGGCCGCCCGGACCCCGGGGAGATTCGTCTGTGACATCGGAATCCCCATGGCCAGAGCCGCGTTCGTCCCGTGCCTGAGTTCGTTCAGGAAGAGAACCCGGTCGCCTTCCCGGCGCAACAACAACGTCTCGGCTGTCAGACTGGGAACAGGCCATCGCTCGATGAACGGATAGAGATAGGTCTCCGGGTCCGTGCGCAAGTAGAGAATCCCCATCGGCCGGCCAGCCTCCCGGTCGTCAAAGATGGGAATGGAAATCCCATGGTAGACCCTCCCGTCCGTGTCACTTCGATAGAAATCCTGGAACGTCACCTTGCCGGACTTCAGACATTCAAGGGCCTCCTGCGCCACCGACACGGGCATCGGTCCGAGCCCGACAGGAGATGACAAACGGGTGACACCCCGGACATCGAGCAGTCGAACCGCATCAAAGTCATGGCCGACCCGCATCTTCCCGATCCAGATCTGGAGGTGACGTTCCGCCTCCACGTCCTCGGATCCTTCCACAAGGCGCCGCACCAGGTCCGAAATGGTGGGGTTCTGGAACATCATCCTGGCATCCTCCATCCGCTCCTTGCGCCACTGCACCAGTTCGCCTGCCTTCAAGTCCGCAACGGCCGAGAGCTGACTCTCCACGCTGGCATGGTATTGGCGGTCGAAATGCCGGTAGTACACATACCCGGCCGCGATGATACCCAGGGCCAGCACGACGAATATCCCGAGAAACACAGGTCCCGCGTGCGATTTACTGGCTTCGGTGGTGCTCACAGGACGCATAGGTTCAAGGGAACAAAAGACAGATTCGCTGGCCTCATGGCGCTCCTTGGAGCGAGCAAGCATCGTCCCACGAAGGAGCACAACTGTATTGTCGGAGCCGTTTCCCGTAGCGTTGAACCCCCACTGAACATGAGCCCGCGCAAGAAACTGATCGTCACCGGCGCCAACGGCTTCGTCGCCGGCAGCATTCTCGCCCAAGGCGCCGACGCCTGGGAAATCCACGCCGTCTCACGTGGCACCGGACCCGATCCCCAAGGTGAGTGGAAGGCGCACAGCCTCGACTCGCTGGCCCGCGATCCTTGGGCCGAGCTTTTCCGCGACGTCCGACCCGCCGCGGTGATCCACACGGCAGCCCTTGCCGACATCGACTACTGCGAGGCCCACCCGGACCTGGCGCGGGAGGTGAACTTCGGCCTGACGCGAACCTTGGCGAACCTTTGTGCGGAACACGGTGCGCGCCTCGTGCATTGCTCCACCGACACCATTTTTGACGGCGAACACGCGCCCTACCGCGAGCAGGATCCCCCGGGTCCGGTCAATGTCTACGCGCACACCAAGGTGGCAGCGGAGCACGCCGTGCTCGATGCCAGCGCCGGCCACGTGGTGGCGCGACTGGCGGTGATCGTCGGGCTTCCGGTCCTGGGTGTCGGCAATTCCTTCGTCGCACGAATGCTCGCGTCGCTCGAGGCCGGCCGTGTCGTCACGGTACCCGAGGCCGAAATCCGGACGCCCATCGACGTGGTCACCCTCGGCAAAGCCCTGATGGAACTTGCGTCGAACGAAGCGACGTCGGGGGTTTTCCATCTTGCCGGGAACGACCGCCTCAACCGCCTGGAACTTGCCCGAAGAATCGCGGTGTTCTTCGGGCACGATCCGGCAGGCGTCGTGGGCATCGATCCGACAACCCTCCCCGGGCGTGCGGCACGACCGCGCGACGTGTCGATGGACAACGCGAAAGCAAGGGCCCACCTGGGGACGCCGATGGTTGGACTGGACGCCGCGCTTACCTCAATCCGTCAAACATCCCAACGTCGCCGGCCGTGAGCGCACCCGGGATCAGGCTCCTGCCTTTCCCCGGCCACGATCACGCGATGATATCCTTCACCACCTCGCCGTGGACGTCGGTGAGCCGGTAGTCGCGGCCCTGGAAACGGTGCGTGAGCCGCTTGTGGTCGAATCCCAGCAGGTGCAGCAGGGTCGCCTGGAGGTCGTGGACATGAACCCGGTTCTCCACAATGGAGAAACCCAGATCATCGGTCTCGCCGTAGGAGATGCCCGCCTTGACGCCGCCACCGGCGAGAAACATCGAATAGCAATCCGGGTAATGGTCGCGCCCCAGGTTTGTGGAGCCCGCCGTACGCCCCTCGCGAAACGGAGTACGTCCGAATTCACCACCCCAGACGATCAGGGTATCCTCGAGCAATCCCCGCTGCCGCAGGTCCGCGATGAGCGCTGCCACGGGCTTGTCGGTGCGCCGCATTTTCTCGGTGAGACCGTTCCGGATATCTTCGCCCGGTCCGGTGCCGTGGAAATCCCAACCCCAGTCGAACAGCTGGACATAACGGACGCCTTTCTCGACCAGACGGCGGGCGAGCAGGCAGTTGTTGGCGAAGCTCGCATCGCCGGGACTGGCGCCGTAGGCCTCGATCATCGACGCCGGCTCGCGCGAGATGTCCATCACCTCCGGGACGCTCGCCTGCATGCGGAAGGCGAGTTCATACTGGGCGATGCGCGTGATGGTCTCAGGGTCGCCGAGTTCCGCCTCCTGCAGTTGATTCAGGCGCCGCAGCGAATCGAGGGTTCGCCGGCGCATGGCGCGGTCCATGCCCGGAGGATCGGACGCGTAGAGGACGGGATCGCCCTTCGAGCGGCACTGAACGCCCTGGAACACGGACGGAAGGAAGCCGGTGCCCCAGCACGATTGACCTCCACTGGGTTGCACTCCGCTGGAGATCAGGACCACGAATCCCGGGAGATCGCTGTTCTCGCTTCCCAGTCCGTAGGTGACCCACGAGCCCATGCTCGGCCGGCCCTGCCGCGGTGAACCCGTGTAGAGAAGCAACTCGGCCGGGGTATGATTGAACTGGTCGGTGGTCATCGACCGGATCACGCACATCTCGTCGGCGACGCGGTGGAAATTGGGAACCGCATCCGACATCCAGATCCCGGACCTGCCGTGCGGCGAGAAGGTTCTCGGCGTGCCCATCAGCTTCGGCGTGCCTCCCGTGAAGGCAAAGCGGCGGCCCTTGAGAAATTCATCAGGACAGTCCTGGCCGTCGCGCTTCACGAGTTCCGGTTTGTAATCGAAGATGTCGAGGTGCGGCGGTCCTCCCGACATGTGCAGGTAGATCACCCGCTTGGCCTTGGGAGCGAAATGCGGGAGGCGCGGGGCGAGCGGATCAGCGGGCGCGGCTCCCTGGGATCGAGCCGCGGCCCTTGCCTCCGGCCCGGCGAACAAGGACTGGAGCGCGATGGCGCCGAGGCTGCACCGGCCGGCGCGGAGGAGGAACTGCCGGCGCGTCTGGTGTTGCAGGTGCTCGATTCGGAACGGGTTCATGACAGGCGGGGGATGGAGATGGGTTCGAGTCGGCACGCGTTCAGCGTTTCATGAGCGTCTCGTCGAGGTTCAACAGCACATTGGCCACGGCGGTCCAGGAAGCCAGATCGACCTCCGCTTCCCCTGCGATGGGCGCGGTGACAGCGGCGGGGCCGGAGATCAACGCCCTGGCACGCTTCGGGTCGCGCTCGAAATCAGCGCGCACATCGCTCAGCAGCAAGGTCACCTCGGAGAGTTCGACGGGCGAAGGAAGTCGCGAGAGGACCAGGCGGAACCCGCATCCCACCCGCGCTTCCGGGGTGGCACCCGCCGCGATCATGCGCCGGGCCAGACCCTGCGCGGCCTCGATGTAGACGGGGTCGTTCAGGGTCACGAGCGCCTGGAGCGGCGTGTTCGAACGACCGCGCCGCAGCGTGCAAACCTCCCGGCTCGGCGCATCGAACGTGGCCATCGAGGGATACGGACTCGTCCGGCGCCACTCGGTGTAGAGCCCCCGACGATAGCGGTCCTCACCCGGACTGGTCTGCCAGTCGAGGTTTCCGCCAAACGCCGCGCGAAGGTCGAGGCTCGGGCGGGGAGGCCGCACCGAGGGTCCGAGCATTCGGGAGCTGAGCAATCCCGCCGCGGCGAGCGCCTGGTCGCGGATCATCTCGGCGCCCATCCGGAACCTTGGCCCGCGCGAAACGAGACGGTTGTCGGGATCCTTCTCGAGGACTTCCGGCGTGACACGTGAGGACTGGCGATACGAGGCGCTGGTGACGAGCACCCGGAGGAAAGCCTTGACGTTCCAGCGTTGCGCGACCAGTTCGGTGGCCATCCAGTCGAGCAGATCCTGATTCACGGGCTGCTCGCCCTGGGAACCGAATTCCTCGCTGGTCCGCACGATGCCGATGCCGAATATCTGTTCCCAGAAGCGATTGACCACGACCCGGGCGGTGAGCGGGTTGTCCGCATCCACCAGCCAGCGTGCGAGCCCGAGGCGATCGGGCTTGGCGTTGCCCGGCAACGGATGCCAGGCGGCGGGCACGCCTTCCGCGACTTCATCTGTAGTCACGAGGAAGTTGCCGCGGACCTGGATCCTGGTGGCGCGACGATCCTTGCCGGTGAGTTCCCGGTAGATCGGAAGCGTCTGCGGCTTGAGTTCGTCACGCTCGCGTTGAAGCCGGGCGTAGCGCTCACGCTCGTCGCGAAGGCCCGGCGCGATGTGCCGCACGAAATGCGCGACGATCGGGTCGCGTTGCGCGTCGTCCGCCCGGAAGTCGCGCGACGCGGGCCCGACCGCCAGTGCGGCGCGCACGGAAGGCGGCGTGTCCACATACTCCGCCGCGCGACCGTCGGAAGTCGTGCCGATCCGGAAATGGCCGAGCGGGTTTTTCTCGGCGCTCGACTGCTGCCCGATCGTCACGGAGAGCGTCGCCCCGCGGGGGACGTCGACCGGCTTCGCGAGTCCCAGCAGGAGCACGTGGTCCTTGCCCGTGGCGCCCCCGACCGCCCAACCCTTCTCCGAGCGCTTTCGAAAATAGCGCGCCGATTTTGGCGCGTCGTTGGCCACGAAGGCCTCGTCGAGATTGTCCTGGTTGTAGTCGGCGGATGCGTTGACCAGTTCCACCTCGCGCGGACCCGCGAGTTCGAAGGTCACTTCCTTCCTGGGCGCCGAGTTGCCGGCCTGCTCCCACACCGTCTGCCGTTTCTCGTCGAGGGCCACGACGCGGAATCCTTCCAGGCGATTGCCGGGTTCGGCCCCTGGCCAGACGACGATACGCTCGACCGGGCGGACCGACCTGAGGTCGATCTCGAACCAGGGTTGGTCCTCCTCCTGCGTCATGGAGAGCGCGCCGTCGGACTTGCCATCCACGGCAAGCGCAGGTCGCGCCTCACCGGCGGTGCTGCTCTGGGTCGGAACGGAATCCTTGGCGATGTTTTCGCCGCTGCTGAAGACCTGGAGTTCGGCCAACCGGATCGAGCCACGACGGGGAAGTTCGACACGGACGAATCGGGTCAACGGGCCGGCCTGGTTCGGGACGGGCAGGAGTTTGGCGCGCACCGAGCGGACAAAAAAATTCCCCGCCATCCCGGGGCCGTTTCCGCCGAGCGCCTCGTGCGTCAGCGCCTCGATCCGCAACGCCGTGAGCGTCGTCGCCGAGTCAAACGGCAGATCGATGGTGTAGGTGTCCCTGAGGAGGTTGGTACCCTTGGGCGCGACGATGACGCTGGAGTCGTCGAGCACCGTGATGGCGTGGCCCGCCCCGGACATCGCGGACACCGGCTTTGGCGATTGCCACTCCATTTTCGCGCCGAACACGCGGGCCCATTCGTATGCGGCGGCGGCGAGGTTGGGAGTCTCGGAGCGGAACTTTGCATCGAGCGCGTCGAGGCCGAGGTTCAGCTCCGCGCGATGCGTGCGGATCTCGTCGGTGTCGAACGTGAGGAGTGGAGCCTCGTCCGGGCGGTCGGCGTCGGCGGTGTTGTTGAGGAACGCGAACAGCTGGAAATACTCCTTCTGGGAGATGGGATCGTACTTGTGGTTGTGACACTGGGCGCAGGCCATGGACGTGCCCATCCACACGGCGAAGGTGGTGTTGACGCGGTCGATCATGGCCACGTTGCGGAACTCCTCGTCGTTGGTGCCGCCCTCGCTGTTGGTCATGGTGTTCCGATGGAACGCCGTGGCCTTCAGCTGGTCCTCGCTCGGATCCGGCAGCAGGTCGCCCGCGATCTGCTCGATCGTGAACTGGTCGAACGGAAGGTTGGCGTTGAAGGCGCGGATCACGTAGTCGCGATAAGGCCAGATGGTCCGCGGCGGATCATCGGCGTATCCCGCGGAATCCGCGTACCGCGCGAGATCGAGCCACATTCGCGCCCAGTGCTCGCCATACGCGGGCTTCGCGAGGAGGAGGTCCACGTACCGCTCGAACGCGCCGGAATCGTTGTCCGCGAGGAAACGGTCCACTTCCTCCGGAGCCGGCGGGAGGCCGGTGAGGTCGAGCGCGACGCGGCGGGCCAGGATCTCCACATCGGCCTGGGGTTGCGGCTTCAGCCCTTCCGACTCGAGCCGCGCGAGGACGAAACTGTCGAGGCCGTTGCGGGGCCATGTCCCATCCTTCACCAACGGAAGCGGAGGTCGGACGGGCTTCTCATACGACCAATGGTTCGAGAACTTCGCGCCGGCCTCGATCCAGCGCCGAACCAGCCCGATTTGTTCCGCCGTCAACTTCTTGCCGCTCTTCGCCGGCGGCATCGCCTCGTCGCCATCGCTCACGGCCAACCGACGGATGATTTCGCTCTGGTCGGGCTTTCCCGGGACCACCCCGAAATGCCCGCCGAGGTCCTCGCGCTGTCCGGCGAGCGTGTCGAGCCGGAACCCTCCCGACGCGCGCTTGCCGCCCTTGCGCTGCTTCTCGTCGGGGCCGTGGCAGAAGATGCAGTTCTGCGAAAGGATCGGGCGGATGTCGCGATTGAAGTCCACGGCCGTCGGGGGCGCGGGTTCCGCGGCGGGGACGCGGAGCGAACAAAAACAAAGGAGCGCGACAGCACTCGCCAGCGCGAGTCCCTGGACCCGCGGGTCCATCGGTCGAAGTCCGGGACGCGGCAGGGGCACGGGCACAAGGCCGCTTGGGGAAGGAACGCTTCGCATGGGTTGAGCGTCCTCATCATGGAGGAGGACGGCGCGATTGACAACCGGTAGGGCGTGCACTCCGCTGCGCGCCGTCCTTGCGGATGCACCCACGGACGGCGCCCCTCTGGATGGTCTCGTCCTGAAAACCGGTCAGGAAT
>CAIMTB010000470.1 GCA_903844265.1 uncultured Verrucomicrobiota bacterium | reverse complement strand
GACATGACCCCGACGATAGAAAATGGGCAGGCGTGTGTCCCGCCAAATCACCTTATGCCCTGTCCTACAACATCCTGCCCATCGCTATGCATTGGCCCTGCTGTCCCCGTGCCCGGAGATGTGCCTCTGAGGGGTGGTCGGTGGGTCTTGGACCCGCGGACCACCGTTTTGAAGGGCTCCGGCGTCTTGGGGGCGGGAGCGATGCCGGGATGGCGGCTCCCAGGGCTGGCGAGGGTTATCTGAGCGAAAAACATTAGGCCTTGTGCATCAGGCGCATCACCCCGGCCTCCGTGGCAGCGAGTGGTCCGGCTCCCCCAAGCTGGACGGATCATGTCGACTGCGCTGGGTCCGTGGGCCGTGGCCGGCCCTGGGGAGGGTGCTTCCTATGCCGAGGTTTGCCGGGGCCGTTTGAGGGCTCGTGGCCGGTCTGGGTGACACTGAGTGACACATCGCAAACATATGAGACACAAATTATTGCGGAGATGTAAGGTGCCGTTGGCCGTCTTGGCCGCAGGTGGGATCGTATCGTCCCAGGCGGCGCAGGTGATCGCGTATTGGGACTTTGAAAAAGTCGAGGCTGACGGGGTCTCGATCAAGGCCAACACCGGCAACTTCACGGGGGCGATCACGGATGCGGCGATCGTCACGGCGAACACCGGTGGAAGGACTGGAAAAGGTCTGGACGTGTCGCCCGCGAACAAGGGCTACATGCTCCTCGAGGCGACGGGGAACGACAACCCGATGAACTTGGCCGCCGTCGACGACCAAGTGTCCGTTGTGCTTTGGGAAAAGAACAACAACAACATCAACAGCAGCTCGTTTTGGGCCGTCACCGACACGGCTGCCCGCGGTTGGCAGTTCCATGTCCCCTGGTCCGACGGCACGATCTACTTCGACACCATGGGGTGCTGCGGAGGAAATACCCGCCTCAACAAGAACGTCGCATCGCTCTTCCCGGACTACGACTGGACCGCCTGGCATCACTACGCATTCACCAAGGACGGCGGGCACAAGCAGATCTGGGTCGACGGCCAGATCCTCGCGGAGGGCGACGGCTATGATCCCCTTTCCACCGACTTCAATGCGCTCTACATCGGCGCAGCCAGCGACAAGAACTCGCCCGATGGCGTGATCGACGACTTCGCGATCTACAAGGGCGTGCTGACCGAGGCGGAGATCAAGGCGCTGGCGTCGGGAACAGCCTCCCCTGGAGTGCCCCCGAAGGACACCGACAAGGACGGCATGCCGGATGATTGGGAAACCCAGTTCGGCCTGAACCCCAACGACGCGAGCGATGCCGCCAAGGACCTGAACGGGAACGGCATCACGAACCTGGATGAGTTCAAGCTGGGCCTGGATCCCTCTGACAAGGCGACCCCAACGATCACCTCGGTGGTAGGGTCGCCAACCTTCGACAAGGTCACCGTGACCTTCTCGAAACCGCTCGGGCCCAAGGGGGATTTCTCCTCGGTCACCAACCCGGCCAACTACGTCTTCAGCCCGGCGCTCGCCGTTACGGGAGTGTCGGTGAAGAAGGGGACGGTGACGCTGACGACCGCCAAGCAGACCCCGGGCGCGACCGCGTATACCGTCACGGTCAGCAACGTGAAGGACGTCAACAACTGGCCCGTGGCCGCCGGTACAAAGGGGAGCTTCTATTCGTACACCCTCGCCAAGACCGGCGTTCTGAAGTTCTCCTATTGGGGAGCCGTCAGCGGCGCGATCGACGCCCTCTACTCCGACCCTCGTTATCCGGCCTCGCCGGATCTGGTCATGGCAACCTTCGCCTTCAACAGCAGGGATGCCTTCCCGGATGATTCGCACGAAAATTACGGAGCGACACTGGAGGGCTACATCACCCCGACTGAAGCTGGCGCCTACCGGTTCTTCGTCTACAGCGATGACGCCTCACAGTTGTTCCTCAGCACGGACGACAAGGAGGCGGGCCTCGTGCAGATCGCCGAGGAAACCGGCTGCTGTAATTTCTTCACCGAGCCCGACAGCCCGCGCACGTCGGAGCCGATCACCCTGAAGGCCAACACGAAGTACTTCATCCGTCTGGTCTACAAGGAAGGCGGCGGCGGCGACTACGGCCAGGTGGCGTGGCGGAAAGAAGGCGACACCACCGGAGCGGGATCGCTGAAGCCCATCCCGGGCAAGTTCCTGTCCTCGGCAGTGGACCTGCCCGGACCTGCTGAAGGTGCCTTCGTGACCCTCTCGCCTGCGTCAGGCGCCAAGAATGTCTCGCCGGCGACCACGGTGACGATCGCGCACCGTGACGGTAACACCCCCTGGACCTCGGCGAACGTCAGCCTCAAGTTCGACGACGTTGCGGTGACTCCCACGATCACCAAGGACGGCAACGTGCTGTCGATCGTCTATACTCCAAGCGCCCTGCTGGCGAGCGGTTCGACCCACAAGGTGACCCTCTCCTACCGCGATCCGGGCAACCAGCCCGCCACGCTCGAATACTCGTTCGCGACGCAGATCTACAGCGGCCCGACACGGGACAAGGTGGGCGGCTATCCCGCGATCATCACCGGCAACGGCGCCTACACGCCTGACAAGGGCGGGGCGACTGGGAAGGCCGGCGACTACGCCATCAACGCAACCACCAAGGGCGGACCCGTGATCACCTGGGATGCCACCTTCCTCGCTGCGGCCAACACCGCCATGGCCGCCGATGAAGCGACGGTCGTGTTCTGGGAGAAGAAGCTGGACCTCTTGGACAGCTCCGGCTTCAACCTGAACTCCCCATCGTCTGCCAATCAGCGCGCGTTCCACGCCCACGCCCCGTGGAGCAACCAGCACATCTACTTCGACACCGCAGGCTGCTGCGATGGCGTCACCCAGCGGATCGAGGCAGGTATCGACACCTTCGGCGACTACGTGGTCGGCGCCGACAACGGGGCGGCGTGGTGGACGAACAACTGGCACAGCTTCGCCTTCACGAAGAAGGGAGTAGCCAAGAACATCTACGTCGACGGCAAGCTGTTCTTCTCGGGTGAGAACACCGGCAAGCTTCCCACGGACGTGAACGCGTTCTACATGGGCTCCGAGACCGGCAGCGCGAGCGCGAACCACGCCATCATGGACGACTTCTCGGTCTACTCCAAGGCGCTGACAGAGGCGGACATCCTGTCGATCGCCAAAGGCACCCTCCCGACCGCGCTTCCGGCGGCCAAGGGCCTCATCGCCTACTGGGACTTCAACGATGCGAATTCGACGCCGGTGGCGGCGCCGAAGCTGAGCGTCGCTCGGAGCGGCAACAACCTCACCATCTCCTCGGATCCTGCGGCCCTGCCGGCCGGATGGGTGCTGCAGCTCGCGAATTCAATCACCGGCCCCTGGGCGACCCAGGCCGGTGCCACCACGCCGGTCACCGTACAGATCAACCCGGCTACGCCGGCGATCTTCTTGCGCGCCGCGAAGCCCTGAAGACGAGCTCCTGGGACCTGCGGGCCGGCCGCAGGACGACTGAAGCCCCAGGTCCCCAACCTTGGCAATCCCACGAGGGACCGGATTCGTCCGGTCCCTTTTTCTTGCACTGATCGCTCCCGCTGGAGTGCGGCACCTTGAAAGCCTGGCCTCCCATGAACCGTGAACTTGATCCCGATGTGGAGTGCGGTGGCCATGCCACCGCTTTGGGCCCGGGGGTCGGTTGGCCTTTCGCTGCGAATCGCGTTCTGCAAAGCGGCAGCAAGCCGCCGCACTCCAAATCCGCCCGCCTCCCCGCCACGACCCGCGCCATTCTACGCCCGTTCGTCTGGGCCATCACCCTCTTGCTGGCAGCCACAATCCTCGGGGTTCGCGCTGGCTCAACCGAATCCCTGGTCTGGGAACAGGGCGATGGATTTCGCTCGGCGGCGCTGCCGGGTCCGGTTGCCGCCTCGCCTGGCTTCACACGCATGGACCCGCGTGCGACCGGGATCCACTTTGACAACCGCCTCGACAATGCCGACGTGTCCACCAACCGCCTCCTTGAGATCGGCTCCGGCGTTGCGCTGGGCGACGTGGACGGCGACGGCAGGGTGGATATCTATTTCTCCAGCTTGCGCGGATCGAACGTCCTCTACCGGAACCTGGGTAACTGGAAGTTCGAGGATGTGACCGTCCGCGCGGGGGTGGGATGCGTGGGACAGTCCTCGACCGGATGCGCATTGGTGGACATTGACGGGGACGGCGACCTGGACCTGTTGGTCAACGGTCTGGGTCATGGGACCCGTCTTTTCCTGAATGACGGGACCGGGCGATTCACGGAGGTGGCGGACAGCGGATTGGCGCGCCATGCCGGGGCCACTTCGATGGCGTTTGGAGACGTGGACGGCGACGGGGACCTGGACCTGTATGTGACCCACTACCGCTCGGATACAGTCGCTGACAATCCGCCCGGCCTGCAGCCGCAGATGAGGCGTCAGGCGGATGGGACGATGGTTCTCGAGCCCCGGGACCGCTTCGTCACGCTGCCGTCGCCCCAGGGCAGTCCGATGGTCCTCGAACGAGGCGAAGCCGATCTGCTCTACATCAATCGCGGCGGTGGGAGGTTCGTCCCCGCTCCTTGGGACAAGGGCGTCTTTCTCAATGAGGGCGGGCAGGCGTTTGAGGAGGCCCCCACGGACTGGGGCCTGGCCGTGATGTTTCGCGACCTGAACGGCGACGGCTTGCCAGACCTTTACGTGTGCAACGATTTCATCCATTGGCCCGATCGTCTCTGGTTGAATGAGCGGGGCCGACGCTTCCGTGCCGCCCCGTCGACCACCCTTCGGCGGACGAGCCTCGCCTCCATGGCGGTCGACGCCGCGGACATCAACCGCGACGGCTTCGACGACATCTTCGTCGCCGACATGCCGAGTCGAAGCCGTGAATCGCGGGCGTGGCAGCGTCCCGACATGCTCAAAGGCACCATTCAGTGGCCGATTGAAGACCCGGACTTCAGACCCGAGGTGCCGCACAACACGCTGCAACTCGCCCGCGGGGACGGTACCTACGCCGAGATTGCGATGCTCGCCGGGGTTGCAGCGACCGACTGGACGCCGAGCGCCCTTTTCCTGGACGTTGATCTCGACGGCTGGGAGGACCTCCTGGTGGCGGCCGGGAACCTCCATGACGTCCAGGACCTCGATGCGCAGGCCGCTGCCCAGCGTTCAGGGGGTAAGACCACCGCGGCCACCCGCCTGGGCAACCTCGCTCGCCTCCCAAGCCGCGCGGCGGCAAGCCTCGCGCTGCGAAACCGCCGCGACCTCACTTTCGAGGACCGCAGCGTGGCCTGGGGATTCCACGCGCTCGGGATCGCCCACGGCATGGCGCTGGCCGACCTCGACAACGATGGCGACCTCGACGTGGTGATCAACTGCATGAACGAGCCCGCGCGCGTGTGCCGCAACAATGCCGCCGCCCCCCGGATCGCTGTGCGGCTCAAGGGGGCCGGGGCGAACACGCGGGGCATCGGGGCCAAAATCAAGGTGCTCGGCGGCCCGGTCACGCAGAGCCAGGAGATGATGGCGGGCGGACGCTATGCCTCCAGCGATGATCCCATGCGGGTCTTCGCGGCGGGTGATGCGAGCGAGCTCACCCTCCAGGTCGCCTGGCGCAGCGGACGTCATAGCCTCGTGATGGCTGCCAAACCAGGCCGGGTCTACGAAATCTGGGAGCCCGCCTCGAACGCCCCCGCCGCCACGCCGCCGTCCCCCGCATCGCTCCCGATCCCGCCACTTTTTTCGGACGTCAGCGCCCGGGTAAAGCACACGCACGTGGACGAGCCATTCGACGACTTTGCGCGGCAACCGCTTCTGCCCCGCAAGCTGAGCACCCTCGGCCCGGGCGTGGCCTGGGCGGACGTCGACGGCGACGGCTCCGACGACCTGCTGGTTGCCGGAGGGAAGCAGGGACGGACAGTCGTGTTCCGAAGCGATGGAAAGGGAGCCTTCTCGGAATGGGCTGACACACCGTTTCCGAAGGTCAATCCCCGCGACCAGACCACGTTGCTTGCCTGGCGGGAGTCACAAGGTCGCGTTCGCTTGATCGCCGGCGAATCCAACTGGGAGGACGCCGACACCAATGCCGCGTCTTTCCAGGTTCTCGCGCTGGGTGGGGGTACTGCGCAGCCGCCGATGCTCCCACCGGGCGGCCTCTCGGCAACCGGTCCGTTGGCCTTGGGCGATGTTGATGGCGACGGGCAGCTCGATCTCTTCGTCGGCGGGAGGGCCTTGGCGGGACGCTATCCGGAGGCCGCCGACTCGCATCTGTGGCGCGCAGGGGCCGATGGTTTCCGCTTGCTGCAGACGTTCCCCGCGCTGGGACTGGTGAGTGGCGCGACGTTCGTGGACCTGGATGGACACGGCTCCCCGGTCCTCGCATTGGCATGTGAATGGGGCCCGATCCGCCTGTTTCGCAGCCGAAAGGGCCAGCTCGAACCGTGGGATCCACCGCTGCGCTGGGCCGACGCCGAGGCGTCCTCCGCCCAACCGGACCGGCTCAGCCAACTCACCGGGTGGTGGAACGGAATCGCAGCCGGAGACTTCGATGGCGATGGCCGGATGGATCTCGTGGCCTCGAACTGGGGGCGGAACTGGCGGATGGACGCGCCGTCCCCGAGTGATGCGCCGGTGCGCCTCTATTATGGCGACTTCGCGCAAAACGGATCCCTGTTGACGCTCCTTGCCTCCCAGGACCCGGTATTGTCCAAGGTGACCCCGTGGAGGGAACGCCCGGCGGTGATGGCCGTACTGCCCTCCGTGGCAGAACGGTTTCCGACACTCCACGCCTATGGTCACGCCGGCGTCGAGGAAGTCCTGGGGCCCACGGCAGCCCAGGCGCGGGTGCTGTCCGCAGGAACCTTCGATTCCATGGTGTTCCTGAATCGCGGGGACCATCTGGAACCTCGGCGCCTGCCGGTCGAAGCCCAGTTCGCGCCCGCCTTTGGCGTCTCCGTGGCCGACTTCGACGGCAACGGGACCGAGGATATCTTCCTTGCCCAGAATTTCTTCGGCGTCGATGCCGAGACCTCACGGAACGACGCTGGAACAGGACTCCTCTTGCTGGGCGACGGAAAGGGCGGATTCCGAGCCTTGGGCCCGCTCGAATCGGGAATCTCGATTCACGGCGAACAGCGAGGCAGCGCATTGGCGGACTTCGACGGGGACGGCCGTATCGACCTGGCCGTCGGAGTCCAGCGCGGCGCCCTGCGCCTCTTCAGGAATGAGCGCGGGGCCAGCGGTGTGCGGGTGAGGTTGCAGGGGGCGGGAGGGAATCCGCAGGCGATCGGGGCCGTTGTTCGTATCCAAGGCGACAGCGGGTGGGGACCCGCAAGGGAGATTCATGCAGGGAGTGGTTACTGGTCGCAGGATTCTGCGACGCTGGTTCTGGCGACGCCGGGGACGCCCAGGGCGCTGCAAATCCGCTGGCCGGGCGGGACAACCCGGGAATGGCCCCTGCCGCCGGGGGCCCGGTCGGTCGTGGTAGACCTGGACGGGATAAGCAGTGGGGTCTCCTCGAAACTCAGGGCAGCCGAGGCGTTGTGAGTTGGTAGAAGCGAGTTCCGGTGCGTCCCGCCGCCGGGTCCGTGAGGTCGACCCGGTGGTCCGCCGAGGCGGGGGCCGTGTCGGAGAGACGCTGCCACGGTGCCCCTGCGACCGTGTCGCGCCACACCACCGAATAGGAACGTCCAGCTCGCGCCATGAAGGAAAGGCGCAGTCCGTTCGGGTCCAGCGATGACGCATCCAGCCGAAGAGTGCTTGCCGAGTCCTGCGGGTTTGTCCCGGCCAGGAACTCCTGGACGCCGGTCAGCCCGTCACCATCGGTGTCCAGGCCTGCGTCCGGCACCCGCGGGTCCAGTCCATTTGCCAATTCCCAGGCGTCGGGCATCCCGTCGCCATCGCCATCGAGTCCGCCACCGACAGCGGTGCTGGTGACGTTGAGGATGTTGGATGCGACCAGGGTTCCATGAAAATCATAGCCGAGGAACTCGAGCCGGTTGCTCCCTAACATGAGAGGTACGGTCGCCTGCCATTTCGTGGTCCCCGGCCACTTGAATTCGATGACCTCCAAGCGGTCCCTGATGCGAATGTCGTGGACATTGATCCAGGCCTGACCCGACAGGTCGATCGACGGCGTGTCGAGCAGGAGGTTGGCGCCTCCGGACGATGGCGATGTGACGGAGAAGGGGACCTGGGCTGGAAGTTGGCTGCGCACGTATTTGACGCGTTGATCCACGTAGCTCCGGATACCGCCAAAATTCTGCCCGACAAGTCCGCCATAGTGGGTGATCCAGGGAGATAGATAAGTCGTGTTGTAGGTCGTGGTGATGATGTCGAGCAGGTGACCCAGGAACAACCGTTGGTTGCCTGGAATAGCCATCAGCCTGGCGAGATTGCCAGTCGCCCGGTTGATCGGAGCATTCACCGCCGCGCCGAAGTTAAAGTCCATGTCCCACAGGAACGGAAGCGCCCGGCCGTCCTCGGGACGGAAATAGATCATGAAGTTATGCTGGTTGTCGAAGGGGTAGGCGTCCACGAGCCCGAAGAGAATCTGGAAGGCAATGGCACGCGTCCATTGATCGACGTCCATGAGTCGGTGCGCCTCGGAGTCAAGCGCCGCACCGGTCCTGGTCATCGCCTTGGCCAGGGCGATGACCTGGCTGTAGTCGTTCCGTCTTCGGTTGTTCTCCTGGAGGAAAAACCACCGATAGACCTCCGGATCGTCGCCCAGGTTGGTGATGTCCACGCCCTGCACGACATCCGGTTGCGGCACCTTTGGGCTCTGGACATTGCCGTCCACGGTCGTCGTGGGTGAGTAGATAAGTTCCAGCTTGAACTCGTTGCCATCCGATCCGTGGGCGAACTGGCTGTCGAGGAAGACGTCGCCGTACTTGGCCAGGATCAGGAGCCCCGGCCCGGTAAGGTCGGAGCGCGGCGGGATGACGCGCACGAGGTCGTCGTACATTCCCGCCACCCCGCCGGCATGCTGGATGACGTGCTTCAATAGGATTTCGTCCTGGTCGGCGCCGACGCCTGTGTAACCGCCGGAGCGGTCGATGGAGACCCCGTTGTGGGCGCCGCGGAAGAGGTGGTCGGGCGGGAAGCTGACGGTGAATCCGACGCGGCCGGCATCGAGTCGTCCGCGCTCGCTGGACTGCAGGTGCACGCCGGCGTCGTAGAAGACCTCTTCCTCGTCATAGACCACCGTGGCGCCGACGGATTCGTTGCTCATGACATTCGTGGTGGCGTGGAGGAGGGCGGTGTCGGCCGGCGTCATGAGGATCCGGAAGTTGTGCAGCCTGCCGGGGGTGGCCCGCTGGTCATTGACGACGTAAAGGGCGCGCGATGCCGGTCCTGCGGCGGGGAAATTCGCGGTGGCACCGAGGGCATCGGTGGCCTGGACATAGAATTGGACAACCGTTCCGGCCGCAGCACCGGGCAGGGTTGCGGAGAAGACGCCACCGGCTTGGGTGGTCATTGGCTGGTTCTGCCATGCCCCGCCATTGGCGGACGAGAAGAGACGTGCCGAGGTGACGCCGTCCGGGTCTGCGGCTTCCACCGAGACCGTGACCGGCTTGCCGGGCGCGGGGACGGTGGGGGAGTGTCGGAGGTTGGAGAAGGTGGGGCCGACGTTGGGCTCGTAAGTCGAGTTGCGAGTCCCCGGGGTACCGTTCGGGGAGGGGACTGGAAGCAGGGTGGTGCGTGCGACCCGGTTGAAGTAGAGACGGGAATTCAGTTGGTTGTCGCCGGCGAGCCATTTGGCGCGGAAGGATATCTGATAGGTCCGGCCGTTCACCACGGAGCGGTTGCTGGCCAGCGTGGTCTCGATGTGGTTGTGCATGTGCTCGGTCGGGCCGGTGGCGATCAGGTGCAACACATGGTTGGCCGGATTGTCGGGGTCGATGACGACCCGGCTCAGCCGGTGCGTGCCGAGGAAGCGCCAGCTGGTTGCGCCCTTCTCGAAGTCGCCATTTTGCAGGAGCGACACCGGTGAGGTGGCGGGGGATTCGATCACCTGGATGTCATCCAGGAGGCACTCACCGGCGTCGAGCAGGCCCAGCACGAATTCCCTCCACTGATTGGGCCCGGGCGAGGCGATGGCTGTGGCGCTGTAAGTGTACGGACTCCAGCCCGTTGAGGATTCCCGGCTGGCGGCCCAGGTCTCCGGGGCGGAGTTATCGGCCCATGGATTGCGGAGTTCGAGGCTGGATCCTCCGCCGTCCGCCCCCGCGGGCCAGCGGCCGGCGTCGAGGTAATGGATGTCCTCCACGGGGTTGCCGGCGGCATCCTTGAGGACGATCCGTTCACCCTTGTGGGACAATGAATTCGTGAACGGACCCAGCACGTTGATTCCCGGGTGCAACGCCCGGAGCGCATCGGGTTGCTGGGCCACGACGAGATAGCCGCCGGGTGGGATCTCGGTTCCGGTGGGAAAGGCGTACTGGATGCCGGTGTCGAACCTCCAGCCGTTGAGACTTGCCGGTGTTGTGCCCCGGTTCATGAGTTCGATCCACTGGCCACGGCTCGACGGCTCTGCCACCGAATCATGCGGATGATAAAATATCTCATGGATGACCACCTCGTGGTGGAGGTCGACGATGTTGGCCTGACCGGGCGTGGCGCGGGCTGGGAATAGCCAGGGGCCCTTGCCGTCGGGGAAGCGGCCGCGCAGAGCCTTCTTCGCGACCACCGCATCGGCGACGGAGACCTGTCCTGGCATCAGGAGTGCGAGTGCGTCGCCGGCGGCGGGGCGGAATCCGAGGGTATCCTCCGTCAGGGTGAGGAATCCTCCTGCGGCGAGGGTGGATCCGGGTGGCAAGTCGAACGTCGAGTCGGCCGTGCCACGGCGGAGCAGGCGATAGCCATCGAGGGTCACGGAGGCCGCGGTCGGGTTCACGAGTTCGACGAAGAATCCCGGCGCTTCGGCGGCGGCTGCGCCGACCTCGTTGAACACGACCTGGGCGGGCGCATTGATGGGGGCGGGCTGGGTGGAGAGGGTGAGGTCGAACCAGGCGTCGTTGAGGCCGGCGGCGGCCTGATGCAGTTCGATGGCGAGGACGTTGGTGCCGTTGCGCAGCAGGCTGGCCGGAAGGACGCGGTCCACGGCGGAGGGCGGCCCTGTGATGTCCGAGGAGGCGGGAGTGGTCCGGGTCATTGGGCCATCCGGCAAGTTCGAGCGAAGGATCTCGGTGCCGTTGACATAGACCACCGCGCCGTCATCGAGGACGGTCCGGAGGATGAGTTGGGTTTCGGCGGGACTTCCGTTGAAGAGAAAGGAAGTGCGGAAGCAGGTGACCCGCTCGACGCTGGCGAACCTGCTGTCCGGTGATGGCATGGTCCGCGCCGTTCCGGTGAGCTTGGAGCGGAAACCCGCCGGGTTGGGCGAGGACGAATCGTTGGCCCAGAGGAATTCCAGCGTGTTGGTGCCGGGCACGAAGCCGCTTGTGATCTTCAGCTCCGCGCTGAAGGTGGAGTAGTCCACGTAGGTGAGGCCCAGGCTTTTCCCATTGATCAGGATGTCGTTCAGCCGGTTGTCCGCCGCCACGTTGACGGTCAGGGATGCGGTGGCGGCATCGAAGCCGGTCAGGTCGAACGCGGTACGTAGCCGATAACTCCCGGCGGCGACGTTGGCCGTCCCGGGATCGACCGGGCCGAGCCAGTTCGACAGGGCATCGTTTGGCAGCCAGGCCGGGTGACCGGTGATCACCAGGGCCGGGGCCGGCGGGGGTGGGGTGACCTTCTGCGCGGAGGCGGTGACGATGTAATGCGGGTCGAGGCTGCCTGGTGGAAGCACGTGGCCGTCCGGGCCTGTCCCGGTGTTGAACAGGCCCGGGAGGGGCTTCAGTTCGCCGCCTGGTGCCGGGGCATTTCCGCCGTAGAAGGGTGTGGGTGCAGATTTCCATGCGTGGTCATCAAACCCCGGTTGGCTCCAGGCCAGGCCTGGGTCTGTCCCGGAATTGTCGAAGCGCCAGAACTGTCCTGAGGCTACCTGGACGACGGCGGGACTCGGGGTGGTGGTGGGGAAGTTGGCGCGGCCAGGTGTACCGCCGGCCTGGGCGCTCATCGTCCAGCTTGCAGCCGCGGTGCTGGGGAGGTTCGGATGTCTCTTCGCCAGGGTGACTCCCATGCCGTCGGGCGCCACCGGCCAGTCATCGTCGGTGCCGTATTTCACGGAGTCCATCAGGCGTTGGTTGTTGTTACGTAGCTCGAGCGTTTCGCCTGAATTCGAGAGCCGGCCGGTGAGCGGTCCCGTGACGTTGGTCACGCCCGTGGCGGCGGTCAGGGCCGCGGGATTGAGCGCGACCAGGAGATAGCCGCCGCCGGGGACCACGGTGCCCTCGGGAAAGGTGAACTGGGCTCCGCCTGCGAGTTGCCAGTTCGAGATGTCCATGTTCACAGCCATCTGGTTGTGCAACTCGAGCCATTCCGAGTCCGCCTCCGCAGACGGCGGGTGATAGTGGATTTCGTTGAACACCACGGTGCTGTCGGCGAGGGCATGGCCGGCCAACAGACCAGCGATCCAGACCATGAACCTGGCAGCGAACCTGAGGTGGGAAGTGGTCGGGATCATGAAGGTGAGGTGGAACAAATCGAAAGAATGGGCATCTGCCGATGATCTGATGCCGTGCCGGCCGCCTCTGGTGCCAACTCCATCGACTCGACGTCGGCGACGCAGACCCGGGGTTGTGCTCGCATGGACCGCACCGTCCACCGGGATCGCGCCGGCCGCCAGAGGATTCTCCCCGGCTGTCGAATCACGTCATCAGATGTGCCGACTTCACAAAAGACCTGTCCCAATGTACGTGACACGCTCGGTGGCCTATCGCCTCCGTCCGGCTGATCACGACGCGGGCGGAGGAAGGGTGGGGTGGAGTTCATGATTGCCGGCGCGGGGGGTGGCGGGAACGATCCCTCGGCGGTTCCTACTTCCCATGCAACGACTCATCGATGGCGCCCACCGGTTCCAGCGGCAGCGGTTTGGTCATTACCGCGCGCTTTTCGAGAAGCTCTCCCACCACGGTCAGCGTCCGGAGACGCTCTTCATCACCTGCTCCGACTCCCGCGTGCTGGCTGAGTTGATCACCCAGAGCCAGCCGGGGGACCTGTTCGTGGTGAAGAACGTCGGCAATATCGTCCCGCCGGCCTCGGTGACCGGTGATACCAATTCCACCGCCGCGGCCATCGAGTTTTCGGTGCAGACGCTCCTGGTGAGCGACATTGTGGTCTGTGGCCATTCCCAGTGCGGCGCGGTGGCGGCGCTGATGGCTGGCCAGTGTGACGCCCATGCCTCGCCCCATCTGTGTCGATGGCTGGAACTGGCCGCCCCCGTTCGGAACATCATCGAGAAGGATTACCCGCATCTGAAGAGCGAGGACGATCGGCTTCGAGCCGCCGAGGAAGAGAACACGCTCTTCGCGCTGGAGAACCTTCAGACTTATCCGTGCGTGCAGGCCCGGATGGCGGACGGCTCGCTGCGCGTCCACGCCTGGTTCTTCATGATCGCCACGGCCGAACTCTTCGCCTACGACCCGGAAAGCAACCAGTTCGAGCCGCTATTGACCCCTCCGGCCTCTCCGACCTCCGGGGCCGGATCACGATAGTTTGCAATTCGAGGGTCTGGGAGTCATTCGCCACGAGCGATGGAGGGCCAGCGTCCGCTATTTTGATCTGACTCCAGGGGATGGCCAGCGGAAGGTGGCGACGGATTTGGGGCCGAGTTCCGCGCTGAATGCGCGAGGTCCTTCCCGCACGGTGAATCGCTGTGCGGCGTCCGCCGTGTTCGCCGTGACCAGGACGAGGGCGCCATCCGGGGTGCGAAAGGCGACGTTGTGGAATTCGCCGCTTCCCGGTGTGCTTTCAACCCGCACCGCGCCGCGGGGCAGGAATTTCATGAACTGTCCGTAGCAGTAATACTCGAAGAGTTCCTCCATCTGGAGGGTGTCGGAGTGGAGGCGGAGGATGGCTCGGGTGGCTGGGAACGGGCCGTTGTTGGGGCGTCCCTTCTCATCAAGGATCATGACCCAGGCGTTGTAACTCACGGCATCGTTTCGCAACCGGTCGATGAGATCGCGCGCGCCCCAGATGGCGAAGACCGAGCCCTCGGTGAAATGAACCGGGTGCTCCGGGAATTCGCGGTGGAAGGTGGACATGCCCTCGGGTTTGCCTTCGTAACCGTGGAATGCAACGCCGTCCACGAACGCGGCCGCTGCGGGGTCCCTGAGGATCGCACGGGGGTAGGCCAGTCCGGGGTCGTCTCCCTTCGGCTCGAGATTATAGTTGTGGTCGTAGCACCAGATCCGGGTTTTGAGGCCTGCTTTGCGAAGGGCGGGGCCGAGGTGATCCCGGATGAAGTCGCGCTCCTGTTCGCCCGTCCAGCCGCACGATGGGTAGTGCCACTTCTTGTTCTTCTCCTTGGCGCGATCGACGCCGGGTTCGTTCTGCACGGTGACCGCGTGGATCGGGATCCCTTCCGCTTCGTAGGCCTGGATGAAACGGACGAAGTACTGGGCGTAGGCGGAGTACCACTGGGGTAATAAGGTGCCGCCGATCAGGGTGCCGTTGCTCTTCATCCAGCCCGGCGGGCTCCACGGTGACGCGAAGAAGAGGAGGTCCGCGTTGCGCTTCCGGGCGAGTTGCAACATCGGCAGCACATGACTCCGGTCCTTCTCGATCGAGAAATGTTCCAGCCCGGGATCGGTCCCTCCGGCAGGCAGGTCGTCATAGGAATACCAGGGATCGCCGGTGAAGTCCGAGGTGCCCATGCAGACGCGCATCAGGTTCATCCCGATTCCCGTCCGTGGATTGACCAGCAGGTCCATGACCCGCTCCCTCTCGGCCTCCGGAATGCGGAACAGGTTCGAGCAGGTTGTGGACTCGAGCGAGGCACCGAGACCCAGGAGGGTTTGGTAGGCGCGGTTCGCGTCCACCACGACGAGCGAAGCGCCTCTGGCAGGGGTGGTCGATGCCGCGGATTCCACCCAGGTGATTCCGGGCTTCTCCGTCATCCGATCGCGCAGGTCGGAAGAGGTCGACCAGACGCGGATCTCGTCCGCTGCGTGGGAGGGCAGGGTCGAGGTGAGGATGAGGAGCGCAAGACGTGAACGTCGGAGGACGTCATGAAAACGGTGCCCGCGGGTCATGGCTTCAATCTATCGGTGGAGGGGCGGTGGGGCGAGCCTGTTGCCGGGGGGATGCAGACGACTCTCGATCACAGCCAGTAAAAGACCTGTCCCCCTATTTGTTTACTCTCTTCCAGATGAACGCTCGTCATCGATGGAGCGCGCCTCTCCTTGAATACCTGTCAACCGGGCCGGATCTGCGGCACTTTGGGGGGGTGGCCGATGTTGATCATCGAAGATGTGCGGGTTGTTTTCGGACCGAAATCCATGGGGCCGATCGGCGGCGGTGTCCTCGTCCTGAGGCGTTCACGCTGATCGAGTTGCTGGTGGTGATCGCGATCATCGCGATCCTGGCGTCGATGCTGTTGCCGGCCCTGACTCGGGCACGGGCATCGTCGGTGAGCACGGCGTGTCGTTCCAATCTTCGGCAGATCAGCATCGCGTGGGAATTGTACCTCGCGGATCACGAGGATCATTTCCCGGACCGCCGGGACCTCAAGTCGTCGCTGCCGGGAGGATTCAAGCCGTGGACGACGTGGCCCAAGAGCGACCCGCGGGCGGGATGGGCTCCACCGGTCGTCGGGCTTGAGAACGCGACGTCAGGCGTCTGGCAATGTCCGTCGGTGAGGGCGATCCGGGCGTTTGATGTCGATCAGACCCGGCAGTCACCGTCGACGAATGCGGCGCCGGTGCGCTACTGGATGTGGCGATTTGACCGGCCCGACGATCCGGTGCCGCTGGATGATTTCTGGGGGAAGAGTCGGGAACAGGCATTTGCGGAGCTCCAGGTTGCGGGCAATCCGACGGTTGGAAGCCCGCAGAGCCTCGGGGAAGTGGAGTTCGTGGTGGACGTGTATTTCCCGGCGACGGCACCGGGCGTCGAGGCTGGGTTGTCGGGGCGTTCGGCGCATCCAAAGGGCAAGAACAGGGCGTGGATGGACGGCCACGTCAGTTGGTCGCGGGATGATCGGCTGCGGTGAGCGGGTCCGGCCGGGTTGCGGCAGACTTGTTGAAATGTCTGGATCCAGTGCCGGAACCGTCCGTTTTCCGGGGTGGACGGCAGGATTCCGGCGGTCCGGGGAGCAGCAGCAAGGAAGCGACTGTGAGCCTGTCTGAAAAAGTCGAAGGATTCCGCTTTGACACTCCGGGTGGGGCCCACGTAGGTTTTGCGCGTCCGATCCGTGGGGTCGTAGCTCAGTTGGTAGAGCACCACAATGGCATTGTGGGGGTCGCAGGTTCGATTCCTGTCGGCTCCACCATCGGTCAACAAAAACCTCGAATTCCAAGTGGAATTCGAGGTTTTTCGTTTGGATGAGGGAGATCTTTCGCCCTGGGCCCGTCCGGCGCCCTGCCTGGGTGCGTCCGCGAAGGACGGCGCGCAGCGGAGTGCGCGCCCCACCGTCAATCTGTGGATGCACGGGACAGATGTCCCGCCATGAGGGCCCAGAGGGCGGTGGCCTCAGGTCAGGATCTTGGTGAGCACCTTCGGGTTCTCGACACCACTCAGGCGGGCGTCGAGGCCCTGGAACTTCACGGTGAAGGCGTCATGCCGGATGCCCAGTTGGTTCAGCATGGTGGCGTGGAGGTCGTGGACGTTGGTGACGTCTTCGACGGCGGAATAGCCGAGTTCGTCCGTCGAGCCGTAGACCATGCCGCCGCGGATGCCGCCGCCGGCGAGCCAGACGGTCATCGAGCGGTTGTGATGATCGCGTCCGGTGCCGCTCTGGGACATTGGGGTGCGGCCGAATTCGCCGGCCCAGACGATCAGTGTGTTCTCGAACATGCCGCGTTGCTTGAGGTCGGTGATGAGGGCCATGCAGGCGCGGTCGATTTCCTGGGCCTTGAACTCGATGCCTTCCTTGACCCCGCCGTGGTGGTCCCAGTCCTTGTGATAGAGTTGGATGAATCTGACGCCGCGTTCGGCGAGGCGTCGGGCGAGGAGACAATTGGCGGCGAAGGAACCGTCGCCGGGTTTGCAGCCGTAGAGTTCCAGGGTCCTGGGATCTTCTCCCCGGACGTCCATGAGTTCGGGGACGCTGGCCTGCATCTGGAAGGCCATTTCGTACTGGGTGATCCGGGTGGCTATCTCGGGGTCATTGACGAGTGCCTGGCGCTGCTGGTTGAGGGCGTTGATGGCGTGCACGTCGAGGCCCTGGCTTTCCCTGCTTATTCCGCCCGGGTTATTGAGATAGAGAACCGGGTCGCCCTTGGCGCGGAGCTGCACGCCCTGGTAACGGCTCGGGAGAAAGCCGCTGCTCCACTGGCGGGCGGCGATGGGCTGGTTCTGTCCACCCCGCCCGAGGGAAGTGAGGACGACGAAGCCGGGGAGATCCTTGGCGTCGGAGCCTAGTCCGTAGGTCACCCAGGCGCCCATGCTGGGGCGGCCGGGGATCTGCGCGCCCGTGTTCATGAACATGTGGGCGGGGTCGTGGTTGATGGCGTCTGTGGTCATTGACCGGATGAGGCAGACGTCATCGAGCACGGAGCCGATGTGGGGGAAGAGCGCGCAGATTTCGGTCTGGTTCCTGCCGAACTTGGCGAAGGGATGTTGAGGCCCGTAGCAGATGAGTTTCTGACCCTGGAGCTGGGCGAGTTGCTGACCTTTGGTGAGGCTCTCGGGCATGGGTTTGCCATGCATCTCGGCGAGCTTGGGCTTTGGGTCGAAGGTTTCGAACTGCGAGGGGCCGCCGGCCATGGTGAGCCAGATGACGCGCGTGGCCTTTTGGGGCAGGTGCGGAGCGCCGAGGACTCCTCGGGAGGCTTCGGCGTGGGCGATGGACGGGCGGAGCAGGCTGGTGAGCGCGAGGCTGCCGAGGCCCTGGGCGGTCTGTCCGAGAAACGCGCGCCGGCTAAGTCCGGAGTAGGGAGTGGGTTTCATGGCGGTGAGTTGTCTCAGGACCGGGTGATGGTTTCGTGGAGGTTGAGGAGCACCCGGGCGACGTGGGTCCAGGCTGCGAGTTCGGTCTTGTCGAGGCCCTCGGGAAGAGGTGCCAGGCCTATCTTGAGAAGGTCCCCGGCGGCCTGGGGACTGGCCTTGTACTCGGCGAGTTGCCCGTCGAGCAGTTCGCGGGCGATGCGGTATTCCTCGACGGTTGGGTTTCTCTGGATGGCGCGGTTCCAGGCCCAGGTGAGTCGTTGTTCGGGGTTGCCCTGGCACTCGGTGAGGATGCGGATGGCGAGGGCGCGGGCGGCCTCGACATAGCTTGGGTCGTTGAGAAGGGCGAGGGCTTGTTGTGGGATGTTGGACCGGTTGCGTTCGGCGGTGCATTCCTCGCGGTTGGGGGCGTCGAAGGCGAGCAGGCTGGGATGCAGGAACGAGCGTTGCCACCAGGTGTAGAGTCCGCGCCGGTACTGGCTTTCTCCCGTGTCATTGGGATAGTCGCGGGTAGGGAAATTCAGGTTTTCCCAGTAACCCTCGGGTTGGTAGGGTTTGACGCTTGGCCCTCCGATCCTGGCCACAAGGAGGCCGGAGATGGCGAGGGCATTGTCCCTGACCAGTTCGGCGTCGATGCGGAACGCGCTTTGTCGGGCGAGTTCGCGGTTGTAGGGATCGGCGGCGAGAAGCGCGGGTGATGCGGCCGAGACCTGTTTGTAGGTCGAGCTGGAGACCATGGCGCGGACCATGTGTTTGACGTCCCAGCCGCTTTCGATGAATTCGGAGGCGAGCCAGTCAAGGAGGGCGGGGTTGGCCGGGGGTTCGCCCTGGGTGCCGAGGTCGTCGAGCACCTTGCTGAGTCCGGTGCCGAAGAACTGCTTCCACAGCCGGTTCATGACGGTCCGCGGGGTGAGCGGGTTCTCGCGGGAGACGAGCCAGCGCGCGAGGTCGAGGCGGTTGGGATCGCGACCCTCGATGCGGGGTTGTGGCAGGTAATGGGGGAGGGCGGCTTTCACGACCTCGCCGCTTTCGTTCATCCAGTTTCCGCGGGGGAGGATCCGGACGGTTCGCTTGTCAGCGGTCGAGATGCTCACCAGGCATTTGGGGGATGAGTCATAGGAGTCGCGTCGTTCCTTCTCGGCGGTCGTGACGGCGTCGCGCTCGGCGAGGTGGAGTTTGTTGATGTTGTTGCGGAAGTAGGCCTGGACCGTCTGCTGTTCGGCGGCGGAGCGCCTGGGATTCCTCAGGAGGCCGGCCACCTGTTGGGCGGTCTTTTTGTCGCCGTCGGAGGCCTTGGAATCGGCTCGGAGTTCGGGGAGGGTGATTTCATAAGCCAGGACGTCGGCCTCCCATTGCTGTTGGGCGGCGTCGAGGCGGGGTTGGACATCCTCGTAGCGTTTCCTGGCGTTCGCGAGGGCGCTGTCGAGGTCGGCGAGTTTCCGTTCCTGTTCCGGGGTGGCGACGATCATGCCGTCTTCGCGGCGGCCGATGATCGCTTCCTGGATGTCGGAGAAGAACGCGCCGAGCGAGTAGAAATCGCGTGTCGTGAACGGATCGAATTTATGGTCATGGCACTGGGCGCAGCCTGTGGTCTGGCCAAGCCATGCGGCGCCGACGGCGCGGACGCGGTCGGTGAGCATGCGGGCCTCGTAATCCTTGGGTTGGGCGCCGCCTTCCTCGGTGGAGAGCAGAAGGCGGTTGAAGGCGGAACCGACGCGGGATTCCTGGTTGGCGTCGGGGAGCAGGTCGCCGGCGATCTGCTCGAGTGTGAACCGGTCGAAGCGTTTGTTGTCGTTGAAGCTTCGGATCACCCAGTCCCGGTAGGGCCAGACGTTGCGGGGATTGTCGCTGTGATAGCCGATGGTGTCGGCGAATCGAACCACATCAAGCCAGCCGAGGGCCATGCGCTCCCCGTAGTGGGGATTTTGGAGGATCCGCTCGACGAGCCGGTCATAGGCGTCTGGCGAGGGATCCTTTTCGAAGGCGTCCACCTCAGCGGGACTTGGGGGCAGGCCGAGGAGATCGGAGTAGAGCCGGCGAACCAGCGTGCGCCGGTCGGCTTCGGGCGAAGGCTTGAGCCCGATCTCGGTGAGGCGGCGGCGGACGAGATAATCGACCGGGTTCTCCCCGTACGGGACGGTCGCCTTGACCGGGGCTTCGTAGGACCAATGGAGCTGGTAACTCGCGCCCTGTGCAACCCAGCGCTTCAGGATCTCCTTCTGCCGGGACGTGAGCTGCTTGTGGGAATCCCGGGGCGGCATGAGGTCGTCGTCCTTGGATGTTCCGATGCGTTTGACGAGTTCGCTCTCGTCGGGTTTGCCGGGGACGAAGGCATCCTTTTTCAGGGCCTCCTCCCGAAGGTCGAGCCGGAGCTTGCCTTTGCGCCGGTTGGCGTCCGGCCCGTGGCAGAGGAAGCAGTTGTCGGAGAGGATGGGACGGACGTCGCGGTTGAAGACGATCCTGTCGGGAACGACAGGTTCCGCGGCACGCAACGGGGCGGCAAGCGAGCCGACGAGGCCGAGGATGATCAGGGCCGGAATTCGGTAATTCATGGATAGGACTGGGTCGGGACACGGCCACCCCGGGTCGGGCGCACGCGGTGGGATCGATGGGCGTGCGCACGTACGGGGTTTTTAAAAAACCTAGGCATGGGGCGGGCGGGTGTCGAGTGGGGAAGGGGGTCTGTGCAAGGACGGCGTGAAGAGCCTGTTGACGGCGGAGATAGCGGGGGTAGTAGGTTGGGATGCGTTTCTGGATCCCTGGTTTCGTTGTCGCGGTCGCGGCCCTGTCAGGGGCAGCCCTCGCCGACGTCGTGGTGCTCTCACCGGCAGCCGACACCACCTTGTTTGCGGCGGCTGCGGACAGCAGCCTCGGGGCATCGGATTCGATGGCCGTAGGAGGCACGGCGCATTCGCAGTTGGGGCGTGCCCTTATTCGTTTCGATGTGGCCCACTCGCTTCCGGCGGGGGCGGTGGTGACCGGAGTGCGTCTCGAATTCACGGTGGTGAGGGAACCCGCCGGGGCCGTGGCGTCAATGTTCGCGGTGCATCGCAT
>CAIMTB010000469.1 GCA_903844265.1 uncultured Verrucomicrobiota bacterium | reverse complement strand
TCCTCCTGCCGGTTCCGTGCCGCGGCAAGCTTGGCTTCTTGGGCTGCCTTTTCCTCGGCGAGCTTCGCCTCCACCTTCCGGGCCTCTGCCTCCTGGAGCAGCACCTCCTGCCGGTGCTTGGCGTTCTGGGTGTACCAGAGCATGCCGACGAAGATGCCGCCCGCGGTCAGGACGAGGACCAGCAAGGCGACCAGGGCCACCCAGAGTGGGATGCCTCCCTTGCGGGGTTTCGGATTAGGCAGTTCGTGACCTTCCATGGCGTGAGGTTTCTAGAGCGATCAGTCGGTGGGGATTCTGGCGGCGAGGGACTACCCCGGGAACAGTTCGTCTCGGCTGGGGAGATCCGTGGCGTCGTGCTCGCCCGTGTCCTCGGGGAGTTGCCCGGGAGCCTTCTCATCCTCCCCGGCCTTGAGACGCTTCGGCTTCTTCGGGTCGCGGCAGAACGCGAGCCTTTCTTCGGCGGACCACGGCCAGAGTATTTGTATCGCGATAGTCCGGCGGGACAGGGTGTTCTGGATCTCCGGGCCTTTCTGCTTCATCGCCAGCAGTAGATCGAAGGGATAGGCGTGCACCAGGGTGGCCTGAAGCGATGGGACGTCGCTCACCCCGTGGTAGATTCCCCCGACCACCGGATAGGCCATGTCGGTGAAAAAGCTGGTGGTGAAGACGCTCCGCTCAATGGTGGAGTAGGACACTTGCTGGGTGCTGCCTTGGGAATTCCAGCTCTCACTATAGTTGGCCTCGGTCTTCCGCTCGGTTCCCAGGAACTGCGTCGCCCACTCCGCCGATCGGGTGCCGGCCCGCAGGAACGTCTTGTGGGCGCACTGGCTCACCATCGATTCGGCTGCGTTGTTCCCATACACTTCGTTGAGTTGTTCAATCCCCTGGAAGCCCAGCAGTACGGAAACGCCTTTGGAGCGGCCCAAGGTGAGCAGGTCGGCGACGCATTCGACCTTCCGCATGGCGGGGAACTCGTCGAACACGAACCAGTGCCGAGGATCGGAAGTCTCATCTTGGCCGAGAATATGATGGGTCAGAGACTTCAAGAGGATGGCGTTGATCGACCAGAAACTCTCCTTGAGGAGGAAGTCGTTGCTGAGCACCAGCACGCCGGGCTTCGAGAGAAAACTCGTGATTGAGAATTTCTTGGCGTTGGGGGCGTTGTGCCAGAGGGCCGCCACCAGGTCCAAGGCTCCGATTTCCGACGTGACGCTGGAAAGGATACCGCCGATGTGCCTCTCGTCCTTGAGGAACGAATCGATGATGCGGAGTGCCGGTCCGTACTGGGAGCACAGCTCCTTGATGTTTTCGAGGGAGTCCATGGCACACAGCAGATCGCGCAACGTCCAATGATTGCGGGCCACGTGATTGAGGGCCAGGATGGTGCCGTAGAGAAGCAGGCGCGCGCTGTTGGGAAAATACGGCGCTGCCGTGTACCGATCCTGCGGGATCAGGAGCGTCGCGAAGTGCCGGGCCAACCCGGGGCTCCGGACGGCATCCGCGACATTCCAGACCGCCCCGCGTTCATCGTCCGGGTTCAGGATGTAGTAATTGGGCTGATCGGGGTGGAGTCCCAGTTGTGCAAGGTGGCTGATCGATTCGCCCTTGGCATCGAAGACGATGAGCTGCTCGGGGCGGTCCGCCTCGGGGAGAAAGCGTGGCGCGATTGACTGGAGGAAGAGGTCGATCGCTGTCGTCTTCCCTGAACCGGCGACGCCGCTGATCAGGAAATGCTTGGGCGCCTGACTGGCGGGTAGGTTCCGTAGGGCCCAGAAGACCAGGTCCCGGTTGAAGAACCTGGCTGACGGGGCGGACTG
>CAIMTB010000468.1 GCA_903844265.1 uncultured Verrucomicrobiota bacterium | reverse complement strand
GATCCATCAACCTTCTCCTGATGAAGCTTGGCATCATCGAGCCCAGCCATCCCATCGATTGGCTCGGGTCAGGGGGCTTCGCCGGCATGGTGATGCTTCAGGTGTTCAGCCTGTACCCGGTGATGCTGCTCAATCTGTCGGCTGCGATGGCCAATGTGGACCCCGCGATGCGGGAGGCCGCGCAGAACCTCGGTGCGGGGCCCTGGCGCCTGTTCAGGACCGTGACGCTGCCCTTGATTCTTCCTGGCTGGTTTGCGGGCGCGATCATCGTGTTCATCTGGGCCTTCACGGACCTCGGAACCCCTTTGATCTTCGGGTTTTCGCAGGTTGTCCCGATCCAGATCTACGATTCCATCACCGAGCTGAACACCAACCCGCTCGGCTACGCGTTGGTGGTGCTGGTGGTCCTGCTCACGTTGGTCCTGTTCGCCTTGTCCAAGCGCGCGATGGCCGGGCGCAGCCACGCCATGATGGCACGCGGGCACACCTCCGGCGCGACGCTCAAGGCCACAACGCGTCAGTCCTTCTTGCTGTGGCTTGGCGCCGGATTGGTGGTCTTGATTGGCGTGCTGCCTCACCTTGCGGTCGTTCTTCAGTCGGTGGGATCAGGCTGGTTTTTCACGATCCTCCCGGCCGGATTCACCACCGCCAACTACGCCGAACTCCTCGCGCGGGACGCCATCGCCGGGAGCATCCGTAACAGCCTCCTCTACTCGTCGTTGAGCGCGGGCCTCGACCTCGTCCTCGGAGTGGCCATCGCGTGGCTTCTGACCCGACGCCGCCTTCCGTTCGCCGGTGTGCTTGACGCCCTCGCCATGCTGCCGCTCGCGCTTCCCGGGCTTGTGATTGCGTTTGGCTACGTGGCTGCGTTCGATTTCAAGATCGCGTGGCTCAACCCGCGCGAGAATCCAACGATTCTGCTCGTGATCAGTTATGCGGTACGCCGGCTTCCGTACATTGTGCGGGCCGCAATCGCGGGTTTCCAACAGACGAGCGTGATCTTCGAGGAAGCGTCATCGAGCCTTGGCGCGTCGCCGTTCTGCACCCTGCGGCGAATCACGCTACCGCTGGTCTTTGCCAACCTGGTCGCCGGCACCCTCCTCACTTTTTCGCTGGCCATGCTCGAAGTCAGCGACGGCCTCATCCTCGCGATGAAGGAGAACTTCTACCCCATCACCAAGATGATCTGGTTGCTCATGGGCCGCATCGAACCCGACGCCGCCGCGGTCGCCTGCGCCCTGGGCGTCGTCGGGATGCTTCTGCTTGCCGTCAGTCTCGTCGCCGCCGGGCGCCTTCTCGGGCGCAGCCTCGGTCAGCTCTTCCGCTCGTGATTCGCAGGTCGCGGCGATGGTCGATCCTTCAAACTCACCGCTGGCCGGAATTGCGGTCGTACCTATACTCCGCGCACGCATCATCGGCTGCATCCAGCGTCGTGAGCGAAAAGGACCGACATCCCTGACACTGACATGAGCAACGTCCCGCATCTTCCCGCCCTCAGACTTGGCCGAAGCTACGAATCGCTGGAGAAAACCGAAGTCCGGGACCATCGCTCGGGCGAGGTGAAGGCCGTGGTATCGCAGGTCAATGGCGGCATTGTCCGTCGGGACCTTGCCAACATTGGATCGGCCCGCGCCGCGCTGAAGCCTTTCAGTGTGGCGGACCTGATCGCCATCTCGTCGAGAGCCGGGGACCTGTTCCTCAACGGCACGTTGCCCCTCGGCGACAGGGGACACACCCAGTCCCCGAGGGATTATGTCGAGACCCTCAGTCTCACCTCGGGTCTGCCGCACGTCATGGTTCGTCGCAACATGACCAAGGTTCATTTCGCCATGACGAACCTCGGTTTCGTCCTGAACGGGCTCTCGCGTGGGCTCGACCTTTCGATCCTCGACCGCGGTTACGGCGAGCAGTCGGGCACCAAGCTGAGTTTCATGCCCACTTGCCGCGCGCTGGGGTTGGTCATGCCGAGCAACTCGCCTGCGGTGAATTCGCTTTGGATCCCGGCCATTGCGCTCAAGACGCCGGTCGTCATCAAGCCGGGGAAGGAGGAACCCTGGACACCGTTCCGGCTGATCCAGGCCTTCATCGCGGCGGGGATTCCCGCGGAGGCTTTCGGTTTTTACCCGACCGACCACGATGGAGCCGCGACGATCCTCAACACCTGCGGGCGGGCGCTTATCTTCGGCGACAAGTCCACGACGCAACAGTACGCCGGAAATCCCGCGATCCAGATCCACGGCCCGGGCTGGAGCAAGTTCCTGATTGGGGAGGATTGCATCGAGAACTGGCGCGACTACATCGACGTCATCGCCGCGGCGATCAGTGACAACGGGGGCCGCTCCTGCATCAACGCAAGCGCCGTCGTCGTGCCCAGGCATGCCGCCGAGATTGCCGATGCGCTCGCGGCCAGGCTTGGACCCATCGCTCCGACACGGCCCGAGGACGACAACGCGCGGCTCTCGGGATTCGCAAATCCAAAGATGGCCGACTTCATCGACGGGCAGATTGAGGAAGGCCTGAAGGCCCCGGGCGCGGAAGATGTGACCGCCCGGTACCGTCAGGGACCGCGCAAGGTGGAGTTCGAGGGTGGCACGTACATGCGCCCGACCGTTGTTCGCTGCGACTCCTTCGAACACCCGCTCGCGAACCGTGAATTCCTCTGCCCCTACGCCAGCGTGGTGACGGCGCCTCAGTCGGCGATGCTCCAGAAAATCGGCTATACTCTGGCTTGTTCCGCCATCACGAAGGACCCCGCGCTCATCGCGGATCTCGAGGCCTTCCCGGAAATCGACCGTCTCAACATCGGCCCGGTGTCGACGATGGCCATCTCGTGGGATCAACCGCACGAAGGCAACATGTTCGAGTTCCTGTGGAAGCGACGCTCGATCGAACGGGCCTGGTAGCCAGACGCACGCAAGCCCGCCGTGCCGTCCGCGGCGCTTTGGATGGGGTAGCTGCCGCACTCCAAGAAAAAGCCCCGGCCGCACGAAGCGACCGGGGCGTTGACTGATGAAATCGGAGGCTGCGGAAAACGTGAACCTCCACCCGCTTACGAGCCGATCTTGGCTTTCGCGTCGGCAGGAACCTCGACCTTCGTGGAGCCGATGTCCTTGAACTCGTAGGTGGTCGTCCGGCTCACATCGCGGTCTTCGTTCTGCATCGTGACCGTGCCGGAAACCTTGACCTCCATCTTCGCGATGGTGCCTTCCTTCAGCCAATACTTGATCGAGCCCTTGGCGTTCTTGGGCTCAGGCGCGTTGCCACCCGGCCGGCCGCGGAACGACAGCAGCTCCTTGGCACCCGCATCGGTCAGATCACCACAAATGCAGCCGTCCATCGCCTTCAGTTCCTTGGCGCGCTCCACCATCTTCGCGAGGTCGTCGGCCGGGAGCGGCGTCCGCAACAGCATGCCTCCGCGACCGCCACCACCACCGCCACCGCCGCCGGCAGCCGCGCGCAGATCTTCCGCGGTCTTCCATTCGCCGTCAGCCTTGACCACGCCCTTCTCGCCCTTGCGCACCGCGGTCGTGGTGGTGCCATCACGCTCGGAGGTGATGACCGCAAACCCTCCCTTGTCCGCCTTGCCGGTAATCGTCGAGGGCGGGTTCTGGGAATTCGCCATCTCAGTTTTGGCGGTCCAAGTGTAACACGCAGCGTCCGCCAACTTGGCCGATGCAGCTTTGACGTCGCCTTTGGGATCGGCGAATGCGGAGAAGGACAGTGCAGACGCGAGGGTGGTGATGAGCAGGGTTTTCATGGGAATCGGTCCTCGATGAGTTGGTTCTCACAGCGCCCCAATTCCGCACGCATCAGGAGACGGCACGGAGAGCCGGCAACGATGCCGGTGGCATGGGGATATCGGAGAGTTGCTGGGCCAGACGTGAGGGTCAACCCGGAGGTTACCGCAGATTTTGAAGGAAGAGTTCCGGCCGGCGCCCTCGCCGGTTGGCTCGGGCGGACGAAAACCCGGTCAAGGTGCTTCCGGTTGGAGAACCAGGCGATGCTGCGCGGGCCCTGGCAGGAGAGGCGAGGGCTCGACCCGAAGCCACGCTTCGTGGCCCGCCCGATAATAGGGCGACAGGAAGTGGCCGCTCTGCCCACCGGGCATCTGGAAGATCCCGGACTCTTCGTGCCCCGGCGAAACCACCATCCGTTCCGACGCACCGAACCCGGTGCCTTGGACACGAGGCATTCCATTATCCCCCGGCAGAGGAGCGGGATCCAGGCTCAGCCAGCGGCGCAACTTCGGTACGGCAAGGGCGAGCGGATGCTCGAAGTAGACCAGGTTGCGCGCCCCCCACGTCGCGTCGGCGAGCCGTGGATGAGCCTTTCCCGCTTCCTCAAGAATGGCCTGCGCAGCATCCGCAAGGAGTGCGTCGTAGGTTGGAAACCGCGGATTCAGCAGGTGCGCGGGCCGCGCCTCGAGGATCGCCCACACCGGTGCCTCGTGACGATCCTCGACGTAGACCGCGCCCTTCCTGATCGAATCGCAACGCGCGATGACCGGCGCGACCACATGCTCCAAGGTGCGGTATCGGAAAGCACGGACGAGCGGGTAGCCCACCGAGTTTGTCGCGGCCCGCCCTCCCCAGTTCTCGACCCAACCGCGGGCCTCCAACCATCGGGCCGCAGCCGTGGAGCTTGAGTCAGGACACGGACCGGCGAGCACGCGGAGCATGAGTTTCTGCCATCGCTCAAGAAACACCGCGCGATCATCCCGATAGATCGACATCAGGTCCTTCTCCGAAACCGGCGCCGGAAGAGCGCGAAGATCATCCCGGATCTGCCTCGCCCGAGCCCCAACATCGGTGTCCCGCGTTCCGAGCGCCATGTACCCGGAAGTTCCAAGGACCCGGTTGTTCGCGGTCCAAAGCCGGCTCCCGGCGGGCGCCAGGAACTTCGGCGTCTCCTCCGGGGATAGCCACCCGTCCCAGAGCGCCTTTCCATCCCCGAATGCCACCGGAACCGAACCGTCGAAGCCCACGCGCTTGGGCAGCCTGCCCATCAGCGTGTAGGCGAGTTCACCCGAACGATCGCCCACGAGAAGGTTCTGGACGGGCACGCCACACCGGGGAGCCAGCGCCAACGCCTCGGAAACGGACGCCGCGGATTCCATGTCCAGCAGCCCCAGGTCCGTACCCCCGGAAAGCTGCGGCGTCCACAGGAGGACGTGCTTCCGCCCGGGCCCCGCATCCCCGATCACGGGCCCCCAAATGGTTCGCTGGAAGCGCTGACGATGCACGGAGCCGCCACGCACGATGAAGGTCTCGATGACGTCGTCGAATTTCCGCCATCCACCCGGAGCCCGGTATCGCAAAGGGCTCTTGGGGTCGACCTCGATCTCCACCACG
>CAIMTB010000467.1 GCA_903844265.1 uncultured Verrucomicrobiota bacterium | reverse complement strand
CTACCCGTTCACCGACATCTTCGCGTCGCCGGTCAAGGACACCGACAACACGGCGGGTTCGCAGGGGGTTCGCAAGAGCGTCTTCACGGCCATCAATACCAAGACCGGCGCCGAAACGACCGCGTCCATCGCCGACACTGTCTTCAACATCGGTGGGCTGAACGTGCGTCAGGTGACCGGCAAGAACGCCCCGTCGGTGATCAACTCGGTGTTCAACCACCGCCAGTTCCACAACGGCCGTTCCCAGCCCGAGTTCAACGGGGTGAACATCCTGGGCTACCGGGATCCCGTGGCGCAGGTCTGGCAATTGGGTCTGGTCGGCGGCACTCCCTCGCCCATCCAGATCAAGATCGCCAACGCGAGCCTCGCTTCCCAGGCCGTCGGCCCGGCGTTGAACAGCACTGAAATGTCGGCCGCCGGTCGGACCTTCCAGGATCTCGGCCGCAAGCTGCTCCTCAAGAAACCCCTGGGCCTCCAGAAGGTGAGCGCCACCGACAGCGTCCTGGGCCCGGTCGCCGCCACCGGCACCGCCCTCGGTCTTTCGACCACCTACACCGCATTGATCCAGCAGGCCTTCCAACCCAAGTGGTGGAACACCAAGAAGACCGTCACCGTGGGGGGGAAGTCCTACACGATGATGGAGGCCAACTTCTCCCTCTTCTGGGGCGTCGCGATCATGCTCTACGAGGCCACGCTGGTCTCCGACGACTCCCCGATGGACCGCTACCTCTCGAGCCGCGTCTTCTCCCTGGCTGCGGACGGGACCCTGCTCGCCACGAGTGACCCCTCCTTGCTAGATCCGCTGATCCAGCGGTTGGCCGCAGAAGGCATCAACGTGACCCGGGAAAGCCTCCTCAACGGGCTCGCGCTGTTCGAACTTCCTGTGGCTCCGCCTCCGTCCTTCCCAGTTCCCACCGGTGCCAACGGAGCTCCGCTTGCCGGTGTCGGCTGCATCGCATGCCACGTCGGTGCCGAGACCACCAGCGCCTCCATCCGCAACCTGACCGGTCCCGGCGTCGAGCCCGGAGACGTCGTCTTCAAGAACGCCGGTTTCGACCTGCGCATGGAACGTATGTTCAAGCTGCAGAACTGGGCGCCCACCGGGCCGCTCACCCCCGTGCCGCAGGGAACCGACTCGATCCTTCTCGACGCCAGCACCTATTCGGTCTGGGTGCTCGACATCAATGGCTCGCTCGTCTCGCCCGCCTTGCCCATCCCGGTCGTCACCTATGATTCCGGTTGGTACAACCTCGGCGTCCGCCCGACCACCGACGACATCGGCCTCGGCGGTCTCGATCCTTCTGGCCTGCCGCTCTCGTGGACCGAATACCTGCAGAAGACAATCTCGAATCCGAGCGTCATCAAGGTGCCCGGTGGTGGGTTGGCCAGCAGCTGCGTGCCGCCCAGTGCTCCCCTGGGTACGCCGTTCGCGACGGAGGTGCTGAACCCGTTGACCGGTCTCCCGATCCTCGCTGGTGGCCTGCTGAAGACCGAGGCGACCGATGTCGCAGGCACCTTCAAGACACTGGCTCTGCGCAACGTGGAACTTACCGGTCCCTACTTCCACAACGGCGGCAAGCTCACTCTCAATCAGGTCCTCGAGTTCTACGATCACGGCGGCGATTTCGAGAACCCCACGAAATCCCCGCTCCTCGTGCCCCTCATGCTCTCGGCGGATCAGACCACCAGCCTGGTCTCCTTCCTGGTCTCGCTGACCGATGACCGCGTGAGGCTTCAGAAGGCGCCCTTCGATCACCCGCAGATCTTCGTTCCGAATGGCGCCCCGGACACCGCTCCCGCCACCGACACGTTGGTGGAAGTACCCGCCGTCGGCGCCGCCGGTTCTGCACCCCTGGGCCGGTTCCTCGAGGTCAGCCCGTTCGCGCCCTAGTCCTGACTATTTCCTGATCTCGCAGCAATCCACCAATCAACACTCCGTACTCAGGTAAGCAGCCTACTCAGCACTCACCATCAACACTTACCACCCCATGAAGTCATCCAACAGCGAAGTTAGTAAGAGCCCTGAATCAGAGAAGAGTCTGATCCAGACCAACATCAGCCGTCGCGAGATGCTCCAGGCCCTGGGCGTTTCCGGTGCGGCTTTCGCGAGCCTTTCGATTCTCGGCACCAACACGGCCAAAGGCCAGGTGGCCGTGGAACCCATCGGCGCCGGCGGCCTCTACATCGAGGCTTTCCCGACCAGCCCGTTCATCCTCAACCCCTTCACCGATCCGCTGCCCCTCCCGGAGCCGCTCAAGCCGCTGACCGCCGCTGAGCTCTACCCCGGGTCCACGACGCGCTGGCCGATCATGCCGCAGCAGTTCTACCAGGATTGCGACCAAGGTTACCACGAGGTCTGGCCCAGCGGCACTCCGGCGGGCCTCAACCTGCCCGTGCCCCTGAT
>CAIMTB010000466.1 GCA_903844265.1 uncultured Verrucomicrobiota bacterium | reverse complement strand
CGCGGTCTCGGGATTCGTCGTGGTCGCCGACATCGTCCTGCCGGGGACCGCGACGGTCCATGGGCGTGTCCTGACAGCGACTGGCGACCGCGGTGTGGAGAACGCGATGGTCGCGGGGGGCGAGATGCTGGTCCGGACCGACGCCTCCGGGGCTTTCACGCTGACCGGCGTCCCGACGGGTCCCCGGCAGATCCAGGCGGGCGTCGAGCGTTCCCTTCCCGGCGAGCCGACCCGCTCGAGTCCTGCATTCGATTTCGTGCGATTCGGATCGGGCTCACTCACGGTCGTCCCGGGGGAGGCCAACTACGTCACCCTCCGGCTCACGCCCGCGGCCCGCGTCACCGGTCGAGTGTTCAACGCCGCCGGCGATCCGGTTCCCGGCGCGCAGGTGTGCCGTCCGATCGGTGACGGTTTCGAGTATGTCCACGCCGATGCGAACGGTCGTTTTGTCTGGGAAAACCTCCAGATCGGAACGAGCCACACCTTCAGCGTCCCGGGCGAGAATCCGCCCACGGCCCAGACCGACGTGACCGCGATCCTCGACCTGCTTTCGAGCGGCAAGGCCGGTGAGGCGGAAATCCAGGCGGCCATCACCGACGCATTCGCAGTTTTCACGGGTGTCAACGATCCCTACCTCAATGGAACCGGGGCCGAGTTCAACGCGTCCACCTTCGATTCACGGACCGTGACGCTGAACTTCGACGGCGAGTCGCGCGAGATCCTGTTCCACCTCCGGCCGAAAGGGCGGATCGAAGGCATCGTCATCAACGGCCAGGGAACGCCGATCGGCGCACGCGTCCGGCTCACCGGCGACGGCCTGACGCCCGCGATGGCGCCAAGCACCGTCATCCGGGGCGAACTGAACAGCGATCCTGCCCTGGGCACGTTCGCCTTCGACGGCATCGCCGTGGGCAACCTGCAGCTCCAGGTGGCCTCGCCCTTCTACCCGGTCGTGCTCGCGTCCGCCGTCACCACCTCCTCCACGGAGCGCGACGCCAGGGGCATCGTCTTCCAATTTCCCGACGTCAGCGAAGTGAACGGGCGCCTGGCCGGCCAGGTCTTCGAAAGCGATGGCGTCACCCCGGTGGGCGCGGGCGTGAAGGTCCTGATCAGCTTCGGTGACCTGGCGATCACGACCGAGTCCGACGGTCGATTCGACACGCGATTCGGGCTGCCGGCGATCGATCCCAAGAGCGGGGGCCGTGGCATTGCCTACAGCATCATCGCCTCGAACTCCGCCAACGGACTCGTCGGCAGATCCGTCGCCACAGTCATGCCCACGGGCACCAACGAGGTGAAAAACTTCGCGACGGTCAGGCTCCTCGGCAAAGGCGATCTCCACATCCTGGTGCTCGAGAATGATGGGAGTCCCGCCATCGGAGCGCGGGTCACCGCCAGGATGGGCGGATTCCCTGAGGACGGCGCGGAAGGCATCACCGGCCCCGACGGCACGCTGGACTTCGTCAATCTCTTCGAAGGCAGTTACGGGCTCGTCGCCGAACAGTCCACCGGCCCGACCCGCATCTTCGCTCGATCTGGAACCACCGTCAGCCGCGACACCAGCACCCACGCGATCCTGCGGCTTCAGCCCACCGCCACGCTGCATGGAACGTTCGTGGAACGGGACCTGAGGACGCCCGTGCCCTTCGCGCAGGTCGCCATCGGATCCATCGGGTTCGCAGCCACCGACGACCAGGGAAGATTCGAAGTCATCGGCTTGCCCCTCGACACCTATCGATTGGTCAGCAGCGACCCCGTGTCAGGCCGCGCCGCAGTGCTCACCGTGGTGCTCGGAAATCCCGACGAAATCAGGGAAATCCAGCTGGTCGAGCAGGCGCTCGGCGAAATCAAGGGCGCCGTCGTGAACAGCTACGGCTCGGGGTACGTCCCGAACGCCCAGGTGACGATCACCGTGAGCGATGGGATCACCCCAGGCCGCACGGTCACGACCGGGCCCGACGGGCGGTTCAGTTTTCCCAACACCCCGGCCGGACCGTTCCAGCTCCTCGCTTTGGATCCCGTCTCCGAGCTGTCGGGCTCCGCCAGCGGCACGCTTCCCGACAATGTCGCGTCCTTCGAACGGAACGTGGGCCTCCAATCACTCGCAACGCTTACACTCGTAGTCTCCAGGGTCGCGCCCGGCATCCCCGGGGCAGATGCCTGGGCCGCACTGGAAGGTCCTGTGTTGCGTTTCGCGGATACCGACGCCGCTGGTCTGGCCGTGTTCCGCGACCTGCCGTTGGGGAAATACCACCTCGTGGTGCAGTCGAAACGAGCCGGTGAAACCCACGACGGAATCAGCACGGGGCTCACGCTCTCGGTCGCGGGTCCGGCCCCGGACCTGGCCCTGACCCTGCCCGGCGTGGGAGCCGTCCAGGGGCACGTGTTCGGCAGCAACGGGAGCACCCCGGTCGCCCGTGCGGCAGTGGAGTTGCGACTGCTCGATCCCCCGTTCGACGGCATGGCGGTCTTCACGGCGACTGGGCCCGACGGATCCTTCCGTTTCGACGACGTGGCGGTGGGCCGCTACCGCGTGCTGGCCGACGACGCCAGTCTCGCGGCCTCCGCCGACGGCTTCATCGCCGCCGCGACCGAGGTCGGCCAGGTGGACCTGATCCTCGCGCCCAGCGGTTCGGTGATAGGCCGGCTCGTGCGTGCGGATGGAATCACCCCGGTGAGCGACCTCAACGTGGCCCTGGCCTTCACGCCGCTCGGGACCTCGCTCGGAAGATCGAGCGAGATGACGGCAATCGACGGAACCTTCCGCTTCGGCGGCATCCCGTTGGGTGCTGTTTCGTTCGAGGCCTATCTGGATGTGGTGGGCGGCGTGGCCCGCACAAGCGGGGTCCTTGGGGTGAACGGCGGGACCCTCGATTTTGGAACGCTCGTGTTGGATGAGGACGTGCCGCGTGTCCTCTCGGTGAGCCCGGCCGACGGTGCGCTCGAGGTTCCGACCTCCACGGTTGTCGACATCCTTTTCAGCGAACCCCTCGACCCGACCTCGGTGCAAGGTCACGGCCTCTTCCTTCGATCGACTTCCGGTGCGGTCGCGGCAGACGCCGAGCTTCGCGCCGGACCCGATTTGAAGCTCCGCCTGGTTCGACTGACGCCGCGGACGCGCCTGCAGAGCCGGGTCCGGTACGAGGTCGTGGTCATCGAGAACAACCGCCCTTCCCTGTTCGGACTTCCCGCCATGTCCGGGCCCACGGATCTGGTCGGACGTTTCCTTGCCGCGCCATTCCTCGCGAGTTTCACCACGACGGACAACGACCCGCCGTCGCTGGTTTCCTTTTCGCCGGAAAGCGGTGCGATCCAGGTCGATCCGAGGTCCGTGATTCGCGTTTCGTTCAACGAAGCGGTGCAGGAGACGGGTCTCACCTTCTCATTGACGGGGCCGTCAGGTGCTGTGTCGGGCGCGACGGCCGTGGGCTTCGGAGGGCTCGCGGTGGTGTTCACGCCGGACGCGGCACTCGCGCCAAACGCCACGTACATCGCGCGTCTCACCGGGGTCCACGACCTCGCGGGCAATGCCGCGACAAACGAACCGTTCGTCGCGAGCTTCGCGTCGATTGACACCCTGGCACCGGGGATCGCGGCCTTCCGCATCGCTGGCGGCGTCTCGCCCGTGGCGGGACGGACTCTCGAGCTTGAGGCGGTACTCGATGTGAACGAAGCCCTGGCGAGCGTCCAATTCGTCGGGGATTCCGGGGCTCTTGGGACCGCGTCGGCTCCTCCATTCCGCATCCCGGTCACGTTGCCTCTCTCCGGCAGCGTCCGATACCGCGCCCGCGCGAGCGACCGCTACCACAACGAAAGCGCCGATGCGCTCCTGCAGATCGACGTGGTGTCCAACCGACCGCCGGTGATCACTCGACTCGCGCTGGCCAACCCCGCCTCCGGGCCCGTGGGCAGCGGACAACCGTTCAGCCTGGCCGTCGGCGCCTCCGACGATGTTTCGGTGACCAACTTGTCCATCGTCGGATCCGGAACCCTCGTGTTCTCGACGAACTTTCCGAACGGCGACGCACGCCTCGTGGCCTTCACGATGCCGGCCGATGCAGTTCCCGGATCGGGGTTCCAGATTCGGGCGCGCGCCACCGACGCCCTCGGCCTCACCGGTGACGAGACCGTGCTCCCCGTGGAAATCGCCGATCTTTCCCCGCCGCGCTTATTGATCATGAGCCCGAGCAACGGGGCCATGTTGGATCCCTCGCAGCCCCTCGTGTTGCGGATTGCGTCCTCCGACAACAGCCCCAGCGGACATCGTTTGCGGGTGGACGTGGGGGATCCACTGAACCTCACGCAGACCGCCGATGTCGCCGCGGACCCCGGCGTCGCGGTCACCAACACCTTCTCGTTCCCGCTCGACGGCGTACCGAAATCCGGGGTCTCCCTCGCCGTGACCTTCACCGCCACGGACGGCCAGAGGAACGTCACGAACCTGACCTTCAGCTTCAGGGTGCCCGACGAGATCCCGCCACGGCTGCTCTCGGTCTCTCCCACGAACGGAGCCGTGCACGTCCCGCTCTGGACCGCAGGCATCCTCTACACGTTCAGCGAGGCGATCGACCCGACCGACGTTTCCGACACCGCGGTGTTCTTCACGAACAACGCGATGCTGTCGGTTCCGTACACGCTCCAAGCCACCGCCCAACCGCTCTCCCTGCGACTGACCCCGGCGACCCTCCCGCTGCCGGCCGGCGTCACGTGGACCAACGTGGTGTTCCCCCTCCTGCATGACCTCAGCGGCAACCTGCTCGTCGACGCCGAGGGCGTCGCGCTGCCCGCGGACGGCCTGCCCTCCACCTTCACCACCGCAACCTTCGAGGCCGATGTGCCGCCGACCGGTTCCCGCGTCGTGCCCGGACAGACCCTGCTCGTCCGCGCCCGGTTCGACGCCGGATTCGGCGCCGACCAGATCCGATTCGCGCTCAATGCGGATCCAGCCGTGGACGTCGCCGTGTCCGCGACCGATACCCGCGCGGAAGCCACCCTGCGACTCTCCAAAACGGCCACCGAGGCGTTCCTGCGCATCCAGGCGCGCAAGGCCGGGGCTGTCCCCTTCGAACTGCCTCCGATCCCGTTGATCGTGGTTTCGCGCGACCTTGACACCGATGCCGACGGGATGCCCAACGGTTGGGAAGCGGATTACGGATTAAATCCATTCGTGGCCGATGCCGCCCGGGATCCGGATGCGGATGGCCTGACGAACCTTCAGGAATACCTGGCCGGGACGGACCCGCAGAATTCCGACACCGACGGCGACGGAACGCCCGACGGCGCCGATCCGAACCCGCTTATTCCCAACCATCGCCCCGTCGCGGGCCTGCCGGATCTCGCCACCCATGCGCTGCAATTTGATGGCGTGGCCGACCTGACCCTCGGCCCGACTGATCTCAGTCCTCACATCACCGCTGGCCAGACGACGCTGGCCGCCTGGGTCAAGTGGGTGGGGCCCGGCACCGACCCCGTCGGCCAGGGCCGGGAACCGATCCTCGCGAAGGGTGGAGGGGGCGCGTGGGAATATGCGCTCTACGTCTACGACGACGGGCGTGTCGGGGCATCCTTCTGGAACTGCGCGGGCAACCGTGGCACGGAACCCGTCGGCGGCCGCCTCGTCCCGAATGAGTGGCACCACGTCGCGGCGGTGCTCGAGACGGGAGGGACTGCGCGGGTCTACCTCGACGGCCTCGAGGTCGCCTCGGCATCCGGGGGGGCCGGATCGTTCTGTCAGGGATCCGCCCCGTTGCTCGTTGGCGGGCGCTCCGACGGGCAGTTCCTCAAGGCGACCATCGACGAGATCCAGGTGTGGGACGTGGCCCTGACACCGCTCGAACTGGGGCAACGGCGCTTCGAACGCCTGACCGGTTCCGAGCCCGGCCTCGTGGGCTACTGGTCGCTGGACGAAGGCTCGGGCGGCACCGCGAACGACGGATCGCGCCGGAACAATCCCCTGCTCCTCGGCGGTGGCGATGTCGCGGCGTTCCCGTCCTGGGTCGTCTCAGACGCTCCCCTGCCGGCGGCCGGCCTGCGCTTCACCACCAACCGCGCCCAGATCACGCTGACGCTCGTCGCGAGCGATCCTGACCACGACCCGGTCACGATCCGGGTGACGGGCCTGCCGCAGCACGGCCGGTTGTTCCAGACGTCCGATGGCGTGACCCCGGGCGCGGAAATCACGGGTGCGCCGGCGGCGGTGACTTCGCCCCAGGACCAGCTGGTCTATGTCGCCAACGATGGATTCGCTGGGGACGACCGCGTGGTCTTCCTGGCCAACGACGGGTTGCTCGATTCGCTTCCAGCCGTGGCCACGATCGTGATACGGCCTGTCTCAAACCAGTTCCGCCCGCCGACAATCGAAGCTCCCGCGTCGATTGAACTGGTCCAGGGCGTGGCTGGAACCCGCTCGATCATTGTGCGCGATCCGGATTTCAACCTCCGCCAACTCGAGGTTCTGGAAGTCGGCGACGCCTTCAGCCAGGGGGCCGGGCATGTCGATTTCTACAATGTCGGCCACGGCCTCGGGGCGCTCTCGCAAGTGGACTTCACGGCGGCCCCGAGCTTCACCACGGACATCGGGACGCTGGATTTCAACGACAGCGCGGGGCCGTTCTGGCCAGGAGGCCCGGTCGACTATTTCGCGGTCCGGGTGACCGGACTTCTCCGGGTGCCAGCCGACGGCTCGTACACGCTCATCACCACCAGCGACGACGGCTCGGCGTTGTATCTCGATGACGCGCTGGTGGTGAACAACGACGGGTTGCATGGACCGAGTCTCGCCGCAGCGACGATCAACCTGACCCGCGGTTCCCATCGCTTCGAGGGGCGGATGTTCGAGAACGGAGGCGGCGCGGTCTTCACCGTTTCCTGGTCTGGGCCGGGCATCGCACGGCGTGTCCTCACCCGTTCGGACTTCAGCCCGTGGATCACGCTGGCGTGGGGTGAATCCAACGCATCGACGTTCACGGCCCCGCTCGACACCGGGCTGCTGTCCGGATCCCTGCAGCTCCGCAGCGACCAACCCGGAACCACCTCGATCGACCTCGTCGCCACCGACACCGACAGCCTGAGCACGACGCAGCGCGTCAGCGTGGTCGTGCTTCCCGACATGGACCGCGATGGCATCCCGGATCGGGACGACCCCGACATCGACGGCGATGGATTGAGCAACGTCCAGGAACTCGCGCTGGGAACCGATCCCCGGAATCCTGACACGGACACCGATGGCATTCCCGACGGCAGGGATCGTTTCCCGCTGATCCCGAACCGGGTTCCTGTGTGGATTCCTGGCGTCGATGCGGGCGAGAGCCTGAGCCTCAGTGCAGGCCTGTTGCAGACCGCGGTCGCGCTGGATGGAAGCGATCCCGACGGCGATCCCATCCATGCGGTCATCACGCGTCTCCCCGGCTTTGGGCGCCTGTACCAGACCGCCGACGGGATCACCCGCGGCGCGGCCATCACCAACGTCCCCACCGTGGTTTCCAACGCCACCCGCCTGGTGCTCTACACCCCGCCGCGAGGCCGGACTGTGGTGGATGATCTCGGCTACCGGATCAGCGATGGATACCTGGAGTCCGGCGACGGCGTTCGGCGTTTCAGCATCACCGTCGACCCAAGCGCCGACACCGATGGCGACGGGCTTCCCGACGTGTATGAATTCGCGAACGGCCTCGATCCGGAGTTGAACGATGCGGCGTTGGATCCTGACAGCGATGGACTGTCGAGCCTGCAGGAGTACCGGGTCGGGACTGATCCTCACAATTCCGACACGGACCGCGACGGCCTCGGTGACGGGGAAGAGGTGGCGGCAGGATGGAATCCCCTGGCTCGGGACAGTGACGGGGATGGCCTTCCGGACGGTTCAGACCCGCAGCCGACCGTGGTGGTTCCGGGGCTCGGCCTGACGGTCACGACGAATCACGTGGTGCTGATGGAAGGTACGTCGACAAATGTGGAGATAAGCGTCGTCTCCTCCGAGGCCCCCATCGCGTTGCTGACGATCTTCGGGACAAATGACGTTCCGTTCTTCGTGACGCTTGGCGCCCCCGAAATCACCAACGGACCAGCGTCCGGCACGGCCAGGGCGGTCATATCCGTCTCCCCGCTCCACGACGCCGCCGGGACCTACACCGTCCTGGTGCGTGCCGCGTCGCGGGATGGCCGGTCCGCGGCCGTGGCTGTGACCGTCGAGATTCTGCATGACCCGGCCCTGATGACCACGGAGTGGAAGGATCCGGTGGCTGGAACCTGGAATGACCCTGCGCGCTGGACCGCAGGTGTTCCGGCGTCCGACCGGATCGCGGTGGTCCAGGTGCCGGGAACCTACGTGATCCGTTTCACCGGGGGACCGGCTTTCGGCGCGTTGGTCTTCAGCAATGTCAACGCCACGCTCTCGATCGAGGCCGATGCGGCGCTCTTCGTCCCCGTGGAATGGAGGGCGGGAACGCTGTCGATCGGCACGGATCGCACGGTGATTCTCGGGACGAACGTGGCCTTCGGCGGCGTGGCTTATCTTCCCAGCCGTGATCGGAGCTCGGCGATTCGTGGGACGGGCACGTTCGAGAATCGCGGCACGGTGGTTGCCTATCAGATCAACTCGGGTTGTGGCGGAGGCTGCGGTGGCACGGCTGCGTTCGCCTGTCCGCTCACCGTGACACCCACCGGGACGCTCCGTTCCCAGGCAAACGCGTACCTGAACGTGACAGCCGGCGGCCGCGTGGTGGTGCTGGGCGGGACCGTGGATGTTCCCAGCGGCGGGTTGCTCTATCTCGACAACAGCAACCCCGCGCGTGATCTCACCGCGATGGCCGGCAGTGGCTTCACCGGCACGGGCCGGATCCAGATCAACGGCTCAAGCTGGTTCGAGGCGGCCGACGACGTGGTCCTGGATCCGCTTCTCGATCCGCGCGAATCCAGCCGCGTGCTCGGGGCCGGCCGCATTTCTCTGCGGGGTTCCCAGGTCCTCTATGCCGCCGGCGTCGAGGCCCCGCTGCGTGTCCTGCCAGGATCCTCGCTGGGGATCGAAGGCACGGTCCGCCTGGCGGGCGGCCTGACGATCGCCACCAACGCATCCCTGAGCCTGGGATGGGATCGGACGCTGGTGCTTGATGGACCCCTTACCAACCGCGGCGCGCTGTACCTGCCCAGCCGCGATCGATCCAGCGCCATCACCGGCCTGGGTCGGATCGAGAACGAGGGCCTGATCCAAGCCTACCAGGTCAACTCGGGTTGTGGGGGTGGCTGCGGCGGCACAGCCCAGATCCTCGTCCCGATCGACGTCACGGTTTCGGGACGTTTCCTCTCGGCGAACCAGGCCTGGGCCCGGTTCCGGGATGGCGGCACCCTGACCGTGGCGGGTCAGGTCCAACTCGCTGGGGGCGCGCTGCTTTGGTTCGACAATGAAGGCGTGGCCCGCGACCTGACCCTGCGCGCCGGAAGCAGCGTGACCGGTACCGGCGTGCTGCGGATGTACGGCGCCAACCGCATCCTCATGGAGGCGGAGGCGCCTTTTGCCCCCGGCCTCGAACTGTACGACACGAGTCGCGTGGCCGGTACCGGCCGACTGATCCTGGGCGGTGGCCAGACCTTGACCGGAACCTATGACGCGCCGGTCTCGCTCGCGCCCGGCGCCACGGTCTACTCCGCTGGCGCCGTGTTCACCACCGAATTGCTGGTCCCGCAAACCGCCTCCTTCATGCTGAACTGGGACCAATCCGTGACGATCCACGGAGTGCTGACCAATCGCGGCACTTTCTTCGTCCAGAGTCGCGATCGGGCATCCGCGGTCAACGGGACGGGACGCCTCGAGAACGAGGGCCTGATCCGGGTCCTCCAGGTCAACGCCGGCTGCGGCGGCGGCTGTGGTGGATTCGCGGACTTCCTGGTCGCGGTGAACGTGGGCGCTGCAGGACAACTGCTCGTGGACGGCAACGCCTGGACCCGATTCCGCGACGGCGGATCGCTCGTGGTCGCCGGGCAAGTGGAGGTGCGCCCCGGTGGACGCCTCCTCTTCCCGAACGAAGGAACCCCGCGTGACCTCACCCTCCGCGCAGGAAGCGCAGTCATCGGCAGTGGCGTCGTCCAAATGTACGGGGCCAACCGCATTCTCGTGGAGGCGGAGGCGCCGTTTGCCCCCGGCCTCGAATTGTACGACACGAGTCGCGTGGCCGGTACCGGCCGAGTGATCCTGGGCGGCGGCCAGACCCTGACCGGAACCTATGACGCGCCGGTCTCGGTCGCGCCCGGCGCCACGGTCTACTCCGCTGGCGCCGTGT
>CAIMTB010000465.1 GCA_903844265.1 uncultured Verrucomicrobiota bacterium | reverse complement strand
GCCATCCTTCTCGGACGCACCGCGCGCGTCCATGCATCCCGGTAACGCGATGCAACGGAGTAGGATACCCGGTTCAGCGCAGCACGCGCAGTTTCCCGGCCGCATCCACCACGATGTCGCGGGCGGAGGATGGAAGGACTACATCCGTGGTCTTTCCGCCCGGCCAGCGGACGCTGAGGCGGGTCGCTGGAGCCGGGAGGGCGAGGACCTGGACGACGCTGTCGTGGGACCAGTACCCGGAACCGCCGTGGACCTCGCGGGCCGGGCCCATTCGATCCCCGAAATGCAGCCGAAGGATGGCGCCGAGGCCGTGCGGATTGCCGGTCGTTCCTTCGAGCCGAACCCGCAGTCCTGGTGTGCCGGCGCGATTGTGGAAGAGGCGGGTCGGAGCACCGTTCTGCCCGACGACGAGGTCGGCGCGGCCATCCCCATCGAAGTCGCAGATTGCCGCGCCGCGCTGGTCGCCTGTCATGCGGATCCCGGACTGGGTGGGTGACGCGGATGTGAAGTGGCCCGTGCCGTCGCCGCGCAGCCAGAGGCCGAGGCCGGCGTTGAGCGTCGAGGTTTCGGGGTTCACCGCGGAAAAGTTTTGGGCGAGGAAAACGTCCTCGAATCCGTCGCCGTCGAGGTCCGCCGTGGCGACCCCGAACGCGGGAGCGAACTGGGCGTCACGCGGGAGTTCAACCGCCTTGAATCCGTTGCCGGTGTTGAGGAAGGCCATCGAGCGGAGCTCGACCGCGGCGACCCGGCGGGCGAGGGGTGCCCGGTCCCCGAGGACCTCGGCGAGAGTGGCCTCGCTGTAGGCCGTGTGGGTTGCGAATCGCTCGAGGAGAAACGGGAGCGAACGGGCGAGCATGGGCATCTGGCGGCTCGGGGAGAGGGAGCCGTCCACGAATTCGGATTCGACGATGTCGACCACGCCCGGTTGTGCAAGTTGGCCGTAGGCGAAGGTCAGGGGTTGCTGCGGCGAGGCGCGGTAGGGGCTGTTGAGTCCCCAGTTTGACGCGACGAGGTCCATGCGGCCGTCGTTGTCGAGGTCGACCGCAGTGACGCCGCGCCACCAGCCGGTCATGACGTCGAGTCCCCATTCTTTCGTGGTCTGGGCGAGCGTGCCGTCGCGGAAGCGGAAGACGCGGATGGGGCCCCATTCGCAGGCGAGCACGAGTTCGGGGAAGCCATCGCCGTCGAGGTCGCTCCAGACCGCGCCGTTCACGATGCCGAGGTTGTCGAGCAGGGCGTTGTTGCGGGTATCGGCGGCCCAGGTTTTTCCGTCGCAGCGGAACAGTCTTGAAGGGCTCGCGACAGGGTACTGGCCGGGTTGCACGCCACCGGCGGCGAAGAGGACGAGATGTCCGTCGCCGAACGGATCGCCAAGCGCGAGGGCGCCCGCACCCGCGGATCCTGTGGCGAGCGCTGAAAGCGTTGCGGACGGGCTGTTGGTGGGGTTGACGGATGCCAGCAACAGCCCGGATGGGATCGACGCCTCGTAACCGGTGATCGCGGCGATCACGCGATCGGCACCGTGTCCATCGCTCCACGCCACGAGGCCTGCGCTGTCGTCGGGGAGGGGTTCGACTGCGTTCGGCTTGATCGCGCGAAATCGGCCGGAGCCTTTGTTGAGGAAAAGCGAGAGCGCCCCGCCGCGGCCCGAGCCGATGACGAGATCCTCCAGTCCATCGCCGTCAAGATCGAGCCAGGCGACGCCGGGGCCGGGTTGGCTGAGTCGGAATGGCAGCAGGGGTTGGCGTTCCTCGTCATTGAAGGCCATCTCCGGGTGGATGTGCGCCAGCGATGCGGTCGCGTCTTCGAACAACGCCGGCGATGGGATCACGTTTGTAGTCTTTGGCTGCGATGGGGCGCGACCCTCCGCGTGCGCGGGTTCGGTGATCTCGAAAAATCTGTTGGGAGTGACGTCGTCGACGGTGGAGACGTTGCCGTTGCGCCATTGCACGCGGAGCGACATGGCGGAGGTCGAGGTTCCCGTGGCGAAGGTCACCGTTGGATCGGAGCCGGACTGGTAGCGGCCGCCGCAGATTACTTCTGTGGTCTGAAATGGGATGGCGCCGCCCGACAGGGTGATTTTCGCGCCGATCGCCTGGGTGTTGGGGGTGCGGCCGACGAGGCGGACGGCGACGCGGTTGGCCGGGCCGTTGTGGTGGAAGACGGAGGCGGGTCCGTTGAGGTTGTTGACGACGAGGTCGGGAAGGCCATCGCCATCGAGGTCGGCGAGGGCGAGGCCTTGGTGGACGCCTCGGGCATCGAGGCCCCACGCGGCGGTGGTCTCCTGGAACGTGGAGTCGCGGTGGTTTCGAAAGGCGCCGATGGGGAGGTCGAGTTTTGGATAGAGCCGGTAGTGCTCCATCAGTTCGCGGGTGAAGGCGCGTTGTCGATCGGCGTCGGTGGCGGAACCGGTCCAGGCGTGTTGCATGGACTGGACCCGGGCCTCGGCGTCGTAGTCCTGGACGTCGCGGAAATGGCCGGCCCCGATGAGGAGGTCGTCGTAGCCGTCGAGGTCGACGTCGAGGAAGATGGGGGACCAGGACCAGTCGGTGGCGGCGAGGTTGGCGAAGGCGGCGATTTCGGCATAGGTGCCGTCGCCGCGGGCGAGGAGGAGCGTATTGCGCATGACCTGCCGGCGTTCGTCATCGAGGCCGATGGGCGCGGGGCGCGGCATTTGGGCGAATCCCTGGCGTTTTCGCATCTGCGGATACCGGCTGATCATGTCGACGACGAAGAAGTCGAGATGCCCGTCGCGGTCGATGTCGGAGAAGTCGACGCCCATTGAACTTGCGGGAGTTTTTCGCAGGGCCGGGCCCGGGAGTGCTCGGAAATGGCCATGGCCGTCGTTGATCCAGCAACGGTCGGGAGTCCAGTAATCGTTGCAGACGTAGAGGTCGGGAGCGCCGTCGCCGTTGATGTCGCGGAAGGTTGCGGTGAGCCCCCAGTCGGGTGGGGGCTCGGTGAGAGGGGTGCCATTCTCGTCGAGGAACGCGCCTCCGGTCCAGGGGACCGCGTGGAAGTGGCCGGCGCCGTCATTGAGGTAGAGCTGGTCTGGTTGGCCGCACTCCTCGAGGCGGCCATTCAACAGGATGAATCGGTTGGGCTCGGACCCACGCAGCACCGGGCGTCCATTGACCATCTGCATGTTCACCCGGCCGCGGTCACGGATGTCGTCGGGGCGGTAGTTTGTGACGTAGAGATCGAGGGTTCCGTCGCCGTCGACGTCAGCGAGGGCGAGCGTGGTCGAGCCGGTGCGTGCGGCGGTGCCGGCGGCGGCGGTGGCATCGGTGAATTTCCCGTGGCCATCGTTGAGGAAGCAGAGGACGCCGCGACCGGTCACGGACATCAGGAGGTCGAGATGACCGTCGCCATTGATGTCTGCGAAGACGGCGCCGCGGGTGGCGGGCAACGGTTCGGCGAGCCCGGCGGCGCGGGTGACGTCCTCGAAGCGGAGGTTGCCGAGATTGCGGTAGAGCGCGTTATGGCCGGACAGGTCGCAGAAGAAGATGTCGGGCCGGCCGTCGCCGTCGAAGTCGCCGGTGGCGACACCTGCGCCGTTGTAGAGGACGCGATTCGCGGCGCCGGTGAGTTCGTCGAGGACGTTGGTGAAGGTGATCCCGGAGGATGTGGGGGGGATGGAGGTGAAGCCGACG
>CAIMTB010000464.1 GCA_903844265.1 uncultured Verrucomicrobiota bacterium | reverse complement strand
CGTCGGCTTCCAACTCACCCACTCGGGTCGGTTTTGCCGACCCTCCGGGCCCGGGGATTTTCGGCCGCGCGTGGCGTTCCGGCACCCGCTGCTCGACGGGCGCTCCGGTGTGACGCGCGACGATCAGGTCTTCACCGACGATGAGCTCGACGACCTGGTGGGCGATTTCGTCTCTGCGTCACGGGTCGCCCGCGAGGCCGGCGCGGATTTCGTCGATCTCAAGCACTGCCACGGGTATCTCCTCCACGAGCTCCTCGGCGCGCACACGCGGTCCGGAAAATACGGCGGCAGCTTCGAGAACCGCACGCGGATGCTCCGCAATCTCGTGGCCGCCATCCGCGCGGACGGCAACCCGATCGACATCGCGGTGCGCCTCAGCGCGTTCGATTTCGTCCCGTTCCGGCCCGACCCCGGGCTCTCCAAACCCGGCCGGCCCGGGCCGGGGATCCCGGTGGATTACGGCGGTAGTCTTCCGTACCGCTTCGGTTTCGGCGTGGATGCGGCCAACCCGGTGGTCATGGATCTTGCGGAGACGTTCCGTTTCGCGGCGTTGTGCGGTGAACTTGGCGTGAAGCTGCTGAACCTCACCGCCGGATCGCCGTACTACAACCCGCACATCCAGCGGCCGGCGGCGTACCCGCCGAGCGACGGTTATCAGCCCCCCGAGGATCCGCTTGTGGGTGTGGCCCGGCAGATGGCGGCGACACGCGCGGTGCGACAGAGCCTGCACAACGCGGAATTCGCAGGCGTGACGGTCCCTCGGATCGTGGGGACCGGCTATTCCTACCTGCAGGAATACCTGCCGCATGTCGCGCAGGCTGCGGTGCGCGATGGCTGGACCGACCTTGTGGGAATCGGGCGCATGGTTTTGAGCTATCCGGAACTTCCTGCGGACACGCTTTCGGGAGTCGGGCTGCGGCAGCGCCTGATCTGCCGCACGTTCTCGGACTGCACGACCGCCCCGCGCAACGGAATGCCGAGCGGATGCTATCCGCTGGATGAGGCGTACAGGACGCGACCCGAGATGCAGCGGTTGCGCGAGTTCAAGCGCGAGGGGGCGGCTTCGTGAGCACTCCGGCAGGCACTACGAGCATGGACCTCCTGCCCCGCCGGATCGGGCTCTTCGATGCCACCACCGCGGTCATTGGAGGAATTGTCGGCGCGGGGATTTTCATGAACCCGGCCGCGGTGGCGCGAATCGTCACCACCCCGTCGCTGATCCTCGGCGCCTGGTTGCTGGGCGGGCTCGTCGCGTTGACCGGGGCCTGGGTCTACGCGGAGCTGGGTTCCACGCGACCCGCGCCGGGCGGGCAGTACGCGTACTTCCACGAGGCATTCCATCCGATGGTGGCGTTCCTCTACGGGTGGGGATTGCTGTGGGTCATCCAGAGTGGCGGCATGGCCGCGGTGGCGGTGGCTTTCGCGCGTTATGCAGGGATCCTGACCGGCTGGGCCGGACACGACCGCGCCCTCGCCGTCGGAGCGCTCGCCCTTCTGACGGGAGTGAACTGCCTCGGTGTCCGCGCGGGCACAGCCACGCAAAGTCTCTTCACTGTGCTGAAGGCCGCAGCCATCGCGGCGTTGGTGGTGTGCGGGCTCGTCTGGGCCGGGGGCGCGCCGCCGGCGACGCCGTCCACCGCCGCCTCCGTCTCGCTCACGGACTTCGGCGCGGCGATGGTCCCGGTTCTTTTCGCGTACGGCGGCTGGCAGACCGCGTGTTTCCTCGCGGGCGAGGTGAAGAATCCGGAGCGAACCCTTCCGCGGGCCTTGATCATCGGCATCGCGGCGGTGATCACGCTGTACCTCGCGGTCAACATCGTGTGCCTTCTTGTGCTGGGGGCGCAGGGCCTCGCCGACACCAGGACCCCTGCATCGGATGTGATGCAGCGCGCGTTTGGGGACCGCGGCGCGCAGTTCATCGCGGCGGGAATTGTGATCTCAACGTTCGGCTTCCTGAGCCAGGGCATGCTCACCACGCCCCGCGTCTACTTCGCCATGGCGCGGGACGGGCTGTTCTTCAAGACCCTCGGAAAGGTCCATCCCAGGACCCAATCCCCCGTGCCCGCGGTCCTCCTGCAGGGCCTCGCGGCATCGGCCATCGCGTGGTCCGGACAATACGAGAGCATCCTGAACTACGTCGTGTCCGTGGATTTCGTGTTCTACGGGCTGGCCGCGGTGTGTCTCTTCCGATTCCGGAAGTCGGGATCCCGGCCGCCGTTCCGCGCGCCGGGGCATCCGGTCTCGACGGTGTTCTTCATCGCCGCGTGCTGGCTGCTCGTGTTGAACCTCGCCTTCCAGCAACCCGCCGACAGCCTGAAGGGCCTCGGAATATTGCTCGCCGGTGTGCCGGTGTATTTCATCTGGGCACGACGCAACGGACCATGAACCCCGACCCAAGCCACGATCGATCCGAGTACATGCACTGGGCGAAGACGCGTCAGGGGGCGCGCTTCAACCTCGCCGTCAGCGGGGTTCCCGCGGTCCAGCTCCGTGACCTGCCGGTGCGGCTCGAGGACTTCGAGATCAGCGGCCCGAGCGCGTATGGCTGGCCCCCCCTTCAGGCCGCTCTCGCCAGGCACCTGCACGTCGAGGCCGAGCGCGTCGTCCACTCCGCGGGCACTTCCGGCGCAAACCATCTCGCGATGTCCGCCTGCGTCCAACCCGGCGACGAGGTGCTTGTCGAGGAACCCACCTACGAACTCGTCGTCGACACTCTGCGGCATCTCGGCGCCGTGATCCGCCGCTTCCCCCGGCGCCGCGCCGACGATTTTCAGCCGGACCTCGACGCGTTGCGGTGCGTGCTCTCATCCCGGACGCGCCTCATCGTCCTTACCAACCTGCACAACCCGAGCAGCGCGCTGATCAGCGGGAATGCCATGCGTGAAATCGTTGCCATGGCCGGGAATGCAGGCGCGCGACTGCTCGTGGACGAGGTCTATCTCGATGCCACGTTCGAGGCTCCCCAGCGCACCGCCGCGCTTCTGGGCGATCACGTCCTCACCACCGCCAGCCTCACGAAGGTCTACGGCATGAGCGGGCTTCGTTGCGGCTGGATCATCGCGTCACCGCTGCTCGCGGAACGCATGTGGCGGCTCAACGACTTGTTCGGCGTCATCCCCGCCCACCCGGCGGAGCGGCTCAGCCTCATCGCGCTCGAGAATCTTCCCGCCATCCGCGAACGCTCGCGCCGGATCCTCGACGGCAACCGCGCACTCTGGAACGCGTTCCTTGCGAGCCGCACCGACCTCGATTCCGAGCCGGTCCCGTATGGCACCGTGACGTTCCCGCGATTGCGCGAGGGTGGCGTTGAAGCCCTGGCCACGCTGCTGCGGGAGAAGTACGAGACGACGGTCGTCCCGGGCCGTTTCTTCGCGGAACCCGACGCCTTCCGCGTGGGGTTCGGCACGCCGGAACCGGTGTTTGCCGAGGGCCTGCGGCGCCTGGGCTGCGCGCTCGACGAAATGGCGAAGCGTTGACCTGCGCGGTGGCGCAGGCTGTCAGGCCTCCGGCGTCCCGAACACCGTCTCCAGCAAGGCGCCGGCGTCACGGTAGTCCGGCACGACGATGTCCGCGCCCACGCCCAGCAACCGGTTGCGCTTCCATTCGTCGAACTGGCCGGAGCCATTGTTGGCCTCGTCGCTCGCAACCGCGATCGCGAGTCCGCCGACTTCCTTCGTGTTCTGGATCTCGACGTAGCCGTCGCCGATGGCGAGCAGCGCGTCCCCCGGGATCGCGTTCTCCCGGAGGATGCGGTCGATGACCATCTTCTTGGAGAAATTCTTGTAATCGTCGAGGGCCCCGTAGACGCGGGAACCAAAGTAGCGCGTGACGTCGAGGATGGCGGCCTCCTGCTTGACGTACGGCTCATCCGTGCCGCTCGCGAGATACAACGTCAGGCCCCGCGCCACCAGGCGCTCGAGCAGATCCCGGGTCCCCGCCACGAGATGATCGTCGACCTTCGAGCGACCCGACTTCAGGCCCTCGATGCGCTCGGCGATGCGGAGGTTGAGCCGGCGGAGGTACTCGTGTTTGTACTCGAGCGGCTCCGCCGGCTTCCCGCCGCGCTCGCGGATGCGCTCGGCCAGCTGGATCATCTGGTAGATCGTCTGCTTCCCGTTCAGGGCCATGATGTCCTCGAACGCCAGCTTGCGCCGCTGCTCCTCGGTCTCGCCGGGCAACGGCGGCAGCACCTCCGTGAACATCGGGACCATAACATGCGGCCAGCCCTCCCGGATCAGCGAGATCGTCCCGTCGAAATCGAACAGGACATGGCGGATGTTCGGACGCGGACGAAACGCGGGCGTGATTTCGACGAGACCGGTGAAGGATGACGACATGGGGATCGGGTGGGAAAAAGATCGGGCCTTGAGGGCCCGGGGATCAGGTTCGGTTGGGATGGATCGGGATGGAGTGCTGCCCGGGTTTCGCAAACGGGGCCTGCTTCAGGACAGCAGATCGGTCACCGCGCCTTCCGACGCGGAACGAACCGTGGCGGCGTACTTGGCAAGGACGCCGCGGGTGTAGCGGGGTTTCGGCTGCTTCCACGCCTTCAGGCGGGCCTTCAGCTCCTTCGCGGGAATCTCGAGCGTCAGCGTCCGGGACTCGGCATCAATGGCGATCGGGTCGCCGTTGTGGATGACGGCGATGGGGCCGCCCTCAAAGGCCTCGGGCGTGATGTGGCCGATGACGAAGCCATGCGAGCCGCCGGAGAATCGTCCGTCGGTGATCAGCGCCACATCCTTGCCGAGCCCCCTGCCCATGATCGCGCTCGTGGGCGAGAGCATCTCGCGCATGCCCGGTCCGCCCTTGGGACCCTCGGTGCGGATGACGACGACGTGACCTTTCTTGACCTTGCCGGCGAGGATGGCCTGGAGCGCCTTCTCCTCGGAGTCGAAGCAGATCGCCTTCCCCTCGAAGCGGAGGCCTTCCTTGCCGCTGATCTTCGCGACCGCCCCGCCCGGCGCGAGGTTTCCGCGCAGGATGACGAGGTGCCCGTTCTTCTTGATCGGGTTGTCGAAGCCGCGCACGACGTCCTGGCCTGCAGGATACGAGGGCGCGCCCTTCAGGTTCTCGGCCATCGTCTTCCCCGTGACGGTGAGGCAGTCGCCATGGAAGAGGCCCTTGGCGAGGAGCATTTTCATCAACGGGACCGTGCCGCCTATCTTCACCAACTCGGCCATGACATACTTGCCGCTGGGCTTGAGGTCCGCGAGCACCGGCGTTTTCCGGCCGATGCGGGTGAAGTCGTCGAGTGTCAGCTTCACGCCCGCGGCATTGGCCATGGCGAGGAGATGGAGGACTGCATTGGTTGAGCCGCCGAGGGCCATCACCAACGTGATCGCGTTCTCGAAGGCTTTCTTGGTGAGGATGTCCCGGGGCCGGATGCCGAGGCGGATCAGGTTCAGCACCGCGGCGCCGGCCTGTTCGCAGTCGGTCTTCTTGTCATCGCCGATGGCGGTCTGGGCGGAGCTGTTGGGGAGGCTCATTCCGAGGGCCTCGATCGCGCTGGCCATGGTGTTTGCGGTGTACATGCCGCCGCAGGCACCGGCACCGGGAATCGCCACCGTCTCGAGCGCGGCAAGCTTGTCGTCGGTCAGTTTGCCCGCGGCGTGTTGTCCCACCGCCTCAAAGCACGAGACGATGTCGACCGGGCGCCCCTCGAAATCACCGGGCAGAATCGTGCCGCCGTAGACAAACACCGCCGGCCGGTTGAGCCGGGCCATGGCAATCAGGCAACCAGGCATGTTCTTGTCGCAACCACCAATGGCCACGAAGCCATCGAAGCCCTCGCAGCCAACCACGGTCTCGATGGAGTCGGCGATGACCTCGCGCGAGACCAGGGAATACTTCATGCCCTCGGTGCCCATCGAGATGCCATCCGAGATCGTGATGGTATTGAACACCACCGCCTTGCCCCCGGCCTCGTTGATCCCCATCGCGACCTGCACCGCCAACTGGTCGATGTGAATGTTGCACGGCGTCACCTGGCTCCAGGTCGAGCATACGCCCACCTGCGACTTGCGGAAATCGTCACGCGTGAACCCGACGGCATGCAGCATCGCGCGGCTGGCAGCACGCTCCGCACCGTCCACAACCTGCGCAGACCAGACGCGCTCGAGTGACGACGACTTCGTGGACGAGGAACTTTTGGATGCCGTTTTCTTCTTCATGGGCGCGGGGACAATGGACCGGGCAGCGCGCAGGTCGAAAGCCAAAATCGGCCGGCTACGCGTGGAGCCGCGCATCCCCGGGCTGCCGGTGGGGCGGCCTCTCCGAGGGCGCCGTGACTCGGTGTGTCCGCAAAGGACGGCGCGCAGCGGAGTGCACGCCCAACCCGACTGGCTCATCAGGGAGCTTCAGTCCTGCCCGAGGACCACACCATAGGCCTTCAGAAGAGAATCCACGGAGCGTTCCCAGTTCAGCTCGGTGCGGATCCGATCACGACCGATCGCGCCCATGCGCTGCCGGGCTTCGGCATCATCGAGGAGTGATACGATGGCGTTCCCAAGCTGGGTGGACGAATTTTCGCCGACATAACGAGCCGCCTCGCCTGCGGAGTAACGACCCTCGCGGACGTCAAACAGGACCTGCGGTTTCCCAAAGGCCATGTACTCGAGCGTCTTGTTCATCGTGCAATGGTTGTTGTAGTCATTGATCGGGTCGCAGGCGACGCCCAGATCGATGGTCTGCAGGGCAGAAAACAACACCTCGTTCGACACGCGTCCCGGCAAATCCACGAATTCCCCCAGGCCATATTCGTTGCGGAGCCGTACGAGGTTCGGATGCTCGGGTCCGGTGCCCATGAGAAGGAACTGCACGTCGCGTCGGCCGAGGTCGAAGACGACGTGACGGGCGGCTTCAATGAGGTGGGCGACCCCGTCGGCATTTCCCATCACGCCCACATAGCCGACCAGGAATTTCTTTCCGCGACGCAGGCCCGGGTCGGCGGTCACGCTCGTCGCGGCGATGTTCGGCGCAGTCCGGACGATGAACACCTCCCACGGCTGTTTCCCGCCGCGCTCCAAGGCGATCTCCTGCACGGATCGGTTGGTGGCAAGGACGACGTCCGCACAGGCGTAGGTCAGGCGTTCGGCAAGTCGGACCGCCCAATAGAACGGGCCGCGCCGGTCGAATTTCGCCTCGAAGAATTCCGGCCAGACATCGTGGACATCGTAGACGATGCGCGTCCCGAACAGCGCTTTGAACGGCCACGCGACGAGGAACAGCAGGTCCGGTGGATTACATATGTGAACCACCTGGAAGCGGTGTCGCCGCCAGATCTTCCACGCGAGGCGCCATTCGCCCCAGAGCGCCGATGCGTATTCACCGATGAACCCGACGAGTCCGGCGGCCTCGTCGCTGATCCAGTGCCGGTAGACATGGATGCCGTCGAGGTATTCGTAGGGCAGGGTGCAGCCGCGCATCTTCGGGCAGATCACCACGACCTCGTATCCGGCATCGCGGAGGGCGCAGGACTCCTGCCAGACGCGGCGGTCGAGCGGCACGGGGAGATTCTCGACGATGATGAGAATCGCGGGCTTGGACTTGGTGGGCATGGGGTTCACCAGCAGAACCCGTGGTAGCGGGCTGGCAGGTTTCGGAGGTCGGGCCAGCCGTTGACGTCGAGGATCTGGTGCTGGTCGGTCACGACGCGGGCGAGTTCGTCGATTGCGACGCACTTTTGGGACACCACGATCAGTCCGCTGGTTCCGATGGCGGACGCGAGGTCGGGATGGAGGAGGCTCGCGAGGTGGGGCATACGGGAGTCGATGACGCGCTTGTTGGCCCCGACGAGGGCGGCGAGGTTGAGCTGTGGGTCGAATATGCGGACGGCATGGCCGCGTCCGAGGCAATGCTGGGCGACCTCGACCATGGCGCTTTCGCGGAGGTCGTCGGTGTTGGTTTTGAACGAGAGGCCGAGGAGAACGATCTCGTGGTGGTGCGACGAGGCGATGAGTTCGAGGAGGCTGTGGAGATGGCGTTCGTTGCTGGGGAGAAGGTTTTCGAGGAGCGGGACGCTGGCCCCGGTCTGACGTGCTCGATTGACGAGGGCGCGGACGTCCTTGGGCAGGCAAGATCCGCCGAATGGATTTCCCGGGCGGAGGTAATACGGGGAGATATTGAGCCGGGTGTCGCGGCAGAGGATTTCCATCACGGCGGCGCCGTCCACGCCGAGCCCTCGTGCGAGCCGGCCGATCTCGTTGGCGAAGGTGACCTTCGTGGCGTGGAAGGCGTTGCAGGCGTACTTCAGCATTTCCGCGGTCTCCCAGTCCACGGCGGCGACGGATTCGCCGAACAGCTCGGTGAACGGCGGGGGCGGCGGGGAACCGTCGGAGCTGCCGACCGCGGCGAGTGAGGGTTGGTCGAAATCCTTCACCGCGGTGCCTTCCCGGAGGAACTCGGGATAATAGAAAACCGAGAGCCGGCCTGCGGCGACGATGTCGGCTGCGAATTCGGCGACCAACGCCCGGGTGCTGCCGGGCAGCATCGTGCTGCGGAAGACGAGCGCGTGCGGGGTCGATTTGCGGTGGGCGGCGTCGATGATTTCGCGCGTCACCTGGCGCACGAAACCGAGGTCAAGCGCGCCGCTCACGGTCGACGGCGTTCCCACGCACACGAGGCTGAGGTCGGTGTCCGCCACGGCGGCTGCGGCGTCGCAGGTGGCCCGGAGACGTCCCGAAGCCACCCCGGTGGCGAGCCGGGCCTCGAGTTCGGGTTCGATGATGGGTGGTTTTCCGCGGGCCAATTCCTCGACCTTGTGGGGGGCGACATCCACCCCGACGACGGAGTGGCCGCGGGCTGAGAGACAGCCGGCAGTCACGGCGCCGACATAGCCGAGTCCGAAAACGGAGACCTTCATCGGGGTTTTAGGCTAGCGGGATGAGGCGGACGTGGAAACAGGCAACGCCACCCGCGGACCGCAAGGAGCGCACGGCGAATCGGATGGAGCATCCGGATTCACCGCCGGAGGATCAACATTCCCGGGGCTGCCGGCGGAATGCCGTCGCGCCACCGGGGCTGATCGGTGATTCGCGGCCGCACTCTCATTCGGGTTCGGCAAGGAACGTGGTTTGAAGCGGCCCGCGGACCGATCGATTCGCGGTGAGCACGAGCAGAGGTCCCGCCTCGATCTGCCGGAATCCGGGTGAACAAACGCCCGCGAGATCCCCAACCACCGGCAGTCGCGACGAGACTGGGGTCTCGGAGACGAGGGTGAGTCCAGTCCACCCGGGGTCGATGACCATCGTGAAGCCAACGATGCGGCGCCATCCGCGGTACGTGCGCGGATGGTCGGGAATCGGTGAGAGGCGGGTGCCGGGCGCAAACTGCCAGCAGACGCGGAATTCCTGGGCGTCCGATTCCGGGCCATGTTCGAAGTGATCCTCGATGCGCCAGCCGTCGCGGCCATCGCCCAGGAGGCGCCGGATCTGGCGCGACGATTTGCCGTGGGGCATGGCGAGTTCCGCGGCGAGGGTGCGTTCGTCGAGGGGCCGCCAGGTGGGTTGTGCGTGGTGGTTTTCCCAGAGGAACGGACCGAGGCGCGTCGGGAATTCCACGCCGGGGACGTGCGGTCCGTTGTGCGCGAGCCACGAGGCGAGCCAGGTTCGCAGCCGCACGTCGCCGTAATACGCGCCGGTGCCGGGATCGACGACGAGGGCGAAACCGCCGAGCCAGAGCGAGACATGCAGCGCGTCGAGGTGGCCGTGGGCCGCGGTGCTGAGATAGCCGAGGGGAGAAAGATCCCAACGCGCCAGCCAGCGTCCACTCCAGGAGACGGCTTGTCCGGTATCCGGGAATACCATCCATTGATCGGCGGGCGCGGGCCGCACCCAGGCGGTTGGTTCCATCGGGGCGGGAGGTTCCCCGAGCCACCATCGGAGCGAGGGACTGCCGGTGGGATCGGCGAGCCACTCGAGCCATTCATGGCCTGCCCTTGTGTCATCAGCGAACAGGGGCACAGCCAGCGCGCTGTCCGAATCGCCGTAGTCCCAGGGGTCCGTGGGTGACTGGATGGCGACAAAAAAATCGGCTGCACGGCGGAGTCGTTCCTCGACATCGGGAGCGATGGATCGGCCCGCGGCGAGGAGCGCGTTGCGCGAGTGCCAGCAGAGTTCCCAGGAGAATAGCTGGTAGTTGAGGGCCTGCTCGCGGTTGCCGCCGTCGGGTGCGAACTGCGCGAGGACTTCGCGTTCCCAGAGGGCGTGGAGTTCGTCGAGCTTCGGACCCCAATGTTCGAGCGCGGGCCAGCGTGTGATGGCGGCGATGAGACCGGCGAGTTCGCCGAGGAGATGGTTGTTGGCGGAGGATCCGTAGGAGCGGTGTCGCCAGGTGAACCAGACGTGCGGCGCAAGGAGGCGCTCGCGGAGCCTGTCCCATGCGGCGCGGTCCCAGTCGATGGTCGTGCCGGCGAGGAGCGCGTCGATCCAGGAGAGGTTCAACAACCGCAATCCTGACTCGAGCGGGCTGGTCCAGTTCCACCCGATGTACGGCGGGTTCTGGCGGCGCCAATGCTCGAACCACTGCAGCATCTTCGCGGCGGCGGTGGCGTCCCCGGCGATCCATGCGGATTGCGCAAGCCGGACGAGCGAATGCCAGCGGCTGAGTTCCCAGACGAGTTTGATGTCGCAGCCGTCAGGCAGGGATCGGTGGTTCGCGCGGAAGCCGTGCCGCGTGGTCGTCACGTCGCGTCGCGCGGCGTGGTCCATGAACCAGTTCGGCGGGTCGTTGACGTACATGAGGACATGGCCAAACGCGCGCCAACGGCCGGCGAGGATGTCGGCTGTGTCATGGCGGAGCGCCTCCGAAAGGATCTCGGGGATGTTGTCGCGCGAAGGGAGGGTGGGCCAGGCGCCGGGACGCGAGGGACCCGCGGGGAACTTGCGGAAATCGGGGGGACGCCGCGCGTCGGCACGCTGGCGGAATTTCTGCGCGAGGCGTTCGCGCAGTTCGGCGCGGTCCATCGCGCGAAGACGGTGCCAGTACCAAGACCACCCGTGACTCATGGGGCGCGACGTTGGGGGTGCCGATGGGTGGAGTCGAGCGTGGGGGTGCTTGGCAAAAAACAGGGCGTGGAGGCGCTCGCGACCACCGCGGGCCGAGAGAAAGCACGTGCGCAGGAGTCTGGTGTTGCGCCTGGACCACACACAAGACCTGTCCCCCTATTGGAATCACGTTGTCGGGATTGCAGGGTGCGCCCTGGCGCGGGTCCGCCAGTGCGGTCGGTTGGGGCGGAGTGGGTTCCTTCTCACGCTCGCTTCCGGGGGGGTGGCCGTTACATTCGGGGCGGGTCACGCAACATGAAGCTCATCCGGGTCGCCGCCGCCGTGCTGAACCAGACTCCGCTCGATTGGCGGGGGAACCAGGCCAACGTGCTTGCCGCGATCGGCGAGGCGCGTCGGCAGGGTGCCTCGGTGCTGTGCCTTCCCGAGCTGTGTGTCACGGGGTATGGATGCGAGGACACCTTCCAATCGCCGAACACGTTGCGGCATGCGTTGCGTGTGTTGGAGGAGCTTCTGCCGGCAACGCGCGGGATGGTGGTGTCGCTGGGACTTCCGCTGATGGTGAGCCACGGGATTTTCAATGCCGCGGCGCTTGTTGCGGACGGTCGATTGCTGGGGTTCGTGGCGAAGCAGCATCTGGCGGGCGACGGCATCCACTACGAGCCGCGCTGGTTCAAGCCCTGGCCGGCAGGCATCCGCGACGAGGTCGAGATCGACGGGCGGCGGGTGCCGGTGGGCGACCTGTGTTTCGAGGTTGGCGGGGTGCGGTTCGGATTTGAGATCTGCGAGGACGCGTGGGTGGCGTCGCGGCCCGGGATCCAGTTGGCGCAGCGCGGGGTGGACGTGATCCTGAATCCGAGTGCGAGCCATTTCGCCTTCGGGAAGATCGAGATCCGGAAGCGTTTTGTGCTCGAGGGCTCGAGGGCGTTCGGTTGCAGCTATGTGTATGCGAACCTGCTTGGGAATGAGGCGGGGCGCGCGATCTACGATGGGGAGGCGATGATCGCATCGGCGGGCCGGTTGCTCGCGTCTGGCGCGCGGTTCTCCTATGCCAACGCCAGGGTCACGAGCGCGGTGATCGACGTCGACGTGACGCGGCTGCAGCAGGCGCGGTTGGCGAGCTTCCAGCCCGGGTTGGGAGACGAACCCGGCGTGGTGGAGGCCGACTTCGCGTGGCCCGTGCTGACGCCGGTGGTGGAGTCGCCGGGGGTGGCGGGTTGGGAATCGGCGGTGGATCTGAAGGCCGAGGAATTCGCGCGGGCGGTGCCGCTGGCGCTGTTTGATTACCTTCGCAAGAGCCGGTCGCAGGGGTTCGTGGTGTCCTTGAGCGGCGGGGCGGATTCGTCGGCCATCACCTGCCTCATCGCGCTGATGGTCGCCCAGGGATGCGCCGAACTCGGCGTTGAGGATTTCAAGTCCAGGCTTGCCTGCATCCCGGCGCTGGCCGCGACCCGGAGTCCGCGCGAGATCGTGCGGGTGCTGCTGACCACGGCCTACCAGGGGACGGCGAACAGCGGTCCCGTGACGCGCGCCGCGGCGCGTGTGGTGGCGGAGGCGGTGGGGGCGGACCACCTCGAGTTCGACATCAGCACGCTGCACGCGGGCTATGTCGGGATGGTCTCCGAGGCACTGGGCCGCGAGCTGACGTGGGCGAAGGACGACCTTGCGTTGCAGAACATCCAGGCGCGGGTGCGTTCGCCGGGCGTGTGGATGTTGGCGAACGTGAAGGGGGCGTTGTTGTTGTCGACGAGCAACCGGAGCGAGGCGGCGGTGGGTTATGCGACGATGGACGGCGACACCAGCGGCGGGTTGGCGCCCATCGCGGGCATCGACAAGGCGTGGCTGCGGCAATGGCTGGTGTGGCTGGAGCGTGAGGGTCCCTGCGGGTTCGGGCCGATTTCGGCGCTCTCGGCGGTGAACGCGCAGGCGCCCACGGCGGAGTTGCGGCCGCAGGAGCGCGCCCAGACCGACGAGGCGGACCTGATGCCGTACCCGCTGTTGGACGCGATTGAGCGGGCGGCGATCCGCGACAAGCAGTCGCCGCTCGAGGCGTTTGAGCAGATGCGGCTTCGGTTTCCGGAGTACGACGTGCGGCAATTGGGCACGTGGGTGGAGCGCTTCTTCCGTCTCTGGTGCCGGAACCAGTGGAAGCGGGAGCGTTACGCGCCGAGCTTCCATCTCGACGACGAGAACCTGGATCCGAAGACGTGGTGCCGGTTCCCGATTCTCAGTGGCGGGTTCGAGGTCGAGATCGAGGAGCTGCGCTCGCGGATCCAACAGTTGTAATCCTCATGAACCGCTGAAGCGGCGGCGGCGGGAGGATGTTCAGCCGAAGCGGTCACGGATGATGCTGGTGGCGCGCTCAAAGGGCATGCCGCCGGTGAGGCGGAGGTAGATGGAGACATAGGCGCCTTCGCGGGTGGACTGGGCGCGCAGCCCGAAGATGTCGCCGTTCAGGTGCCTGAACACTTTGTAGGCGAGCGCGTACACCAGGCCGCCGGTGTCCTTTGACGATTCGTGGCGAAGGAGGATGAGGTCGTCGCGCCAGGGTTGGAGCGTGGTTTTTCCGTGGGCGAGAGAAGGCAGTTCGGCTTCGTCGTCGTCGGCGATGTGGCGCCCTTCGCGGATGGCGGACTCGATGCCGCGAAGAAGCCCGGGGATGGTGGTCTGGTCGGATGCGGCGAGGTGGAAGAAGTCGAGGGCGAGGCCACGGCTTGCGGCGGAGAAGAGGTGGGCCTGGAGCAGGTTGAAGTGCTGGTGCCACAATTCGCCGGTGATGCAGGCGGCGAGTCCGCGGAAGTCGAGGGCCGCGACGCCGATGATGCGCGAGGATCCACTGCGGACGACGAGTGCGCGGGGCGGGGCGGTGTCGGGTTCCTGGGCGAGGCGGACCAGGTGGCTGCCGAAGGTGACGGCCTGGGGGCGGTAGACACCCCCGAAGAAATCGGGGCCGAAGTCCTGGAGGATCTCGAGTTCGTCGGGGGCGAAGCCGGCCTGGCGCAGTTGCTGGGTGGGGTCGGTGCCTGGGCGGAAGTAGGAGACGGTCTTGCCGTAGAGTTCGTCGACGCTGAACCAGCGGGCGGGGAAGTCCTTGCGGCTCTCCCAGTCGGCGCGGTCGGCGCAGGTGAACACGAAGAGCGTGCGCAGGGTGGCTTCGTCGCGGCAGGTTTCCGCCAGTTCCTTCACCTGGACCGGGTCGATGATTCCGTCTTCGGCGCGGCGTTTGAATTCGCGGCGGTTGAGGATGAGGAAGCGGGCCAGCCGGATGGTTTCCTCGGAGAACTCGGCTTCGGCGCGGAGGCGGTCGAAGTAGCACGCGAGGGGGAGATTGGACATGCCGGTCGAGAGGCGCTCATGGAGTGAGCGGGTCTTGTCCTCGCGGGTCTCGAGATCTTCCGGGGTGATCGGGAGGCGTTTGGTCTTGAGGGCGAGCCGGATGGCGGCGATGTGGTCGGGGCCGAGGAGGGCGGCCTCGATGTGGGGGTCGACGCCGCCGGAGAGGTCGCTGGCCCGTTCGGCGGAGATGGCACGATCGAGGGCTTCGCGGCCATCGCGGATGGCGGTTTCGAGCCACTGTTGCTTGTGGCGTTCGAGGGCGCCGCGGAGCCATTTCCTTTCCTGGGTGACGCGCGAATCGAGCGATGTTTCGAAGCGGGCGTAGCCGGGGAAGAGACGCTCGAGCGCTCCCTCGAACTGGGCGAGGAACTCGAGGGATTCGGAGAGGCTTCCGCGGCGTTCGTAGAACAGCGCGGAAAGCTCAGGCACGGGTTCGAGCCAGTCACCGGGGTCGCGGAACGTGGACTGCAGCTCGGCGGGGTCGATCGGGACGCCGTATCGTTGGGATGCCAGGAGCAGGGAAAACGCGGCGCGGCTTCGCTCGGCTTTGGTGGCGACGATGGGCAGGGGTTCGTGGGCGAGGCCGGTGACGCGGCACACGATGCGGCTCTGCGGGGCGACGGGGCGCGGCGGGGTCAGTTCACCCGAGATGACGTAGCGGGCGAAACGTGCGACCCGGCGGCGGGCGGCGAGCAGTCGTTCACGGACGGCGTTGGCGAACTCGTAACGTTCCACCTCGTCGGCGTCAGGCCCCAGCAACTCGCCGAACGAGTTGAAGTCCTCGAACTCAAACAAGTCTTCCGGATGGTCGCCCCCGGACGGGCGGGAGAGCCGGCCGAACTTGCGGGTGTGGACGAAGCAACGGATTCGCAGCAGGAAGTGGTAGGCCTCGAGGTCGCGCGGATCCTCAAGGCGGGCGTACTCATCGCGGCTGTTGCGGAAATCACGGCCGGCGCGGGTCCAGACGCCGGCGAGGAACAGCCGGAGCGCGTCATTCTTGATGTCGAACTGGTCGAGACGTTCCGCTTCTCCGGCAGCCTTCTCCCATCGATTCAGCCAGAAACCGCGCACATGGAGGAAATGCTCGAACGGATCGTAGGTTGCGCGGATGAGTTCCCGGAACCTCGCGCTGAGGCCGGACGGATCGTGGACGGGTGCGAGGTCGAGGAATGAGTTGAGCTGCTTCTCCGCAAGGCGTGGCGGGTCGTCGAGGTTGAAGGGCAGCGGCTCGAACGAAAACCCATAGGCCGTGCGGAACTCGGCGGTCTGGATCGTCTGCCGCTGCAGTTCGAGCAGAAAGGTGTTGCCGTGGTTGAGCGCGTCGTCGAACAGGAATGCGAAATCGAGGTCCGAGCATGGAGTCACCTCGCCGCGGCCGGTTCCGCCAAGCGCCACCACGGCGAACGGCTTGTCGTACGCGGCCCGCTGCTGTTCTTGTGAGGCCCAGTGACGGACGAGCGTGGTATGGATGAGGGACCGCGCCGATACGATGAAACGACCGTTCTCAAGATCCTGATGCCGGATGAGCGCGTTGTTTTCGTCGATGAATCTCCGGTAGACCCCGATGGGCGCCTCCCGTCGAAGCGCGTCATCGAGGCGAGCCTGCCAGTCGGCAAGGGCCGACGATTCTGTCACCGAACTGTAACCCGGACTTGGGCCGGGATCGTGCAGGACCATCATGGCATTGGGACGCCGCGGGGTGGAGGAACGCAGCGCAGCAGATGCCGAACCACCCGCCCCGCAGACGCAAGCGGCGAATGCGATGTCTGAAAAGCCTGATCGCGCCGGAACCAGCTCCGGGATGACCCTTCACGCCAACCAAAGACCTGTCCCTCTATATCGGAACGCCGGAAAGACGAGCTGCAGGCCCGGGTGTTGCTTTAGACGGTCTTCACCAAATCAGCCTTCGCGAAGCGCACTTTTGCGAGGCCGGCATATTTATCATCGGCGGCACGGTAACCCAGCGGACAAGCCACGGCG
>CAIMTB010000463.1 GCA_903844265.1 uncultured Verrucomicrobiota bacterium | reverse complement strand
CTCAAGGAAATCCTCAAAGTCTGCCGCGGAGAAGACGAGCATCTCGCCTGCGCCATTGCAACGGAGGTAGTCATCGCCCTTGCCCGGGCCGTTCATCTTCATCCACCGCGTGAAGTCCGCTTTCTCCTCCTTCGGCTTCTGCGTGAAAAGATTGTAGGCGATGCGGAGTGTCATCTCCCCTTTGCAATGCAGCTCGTCAATGACCGCGTAGTCGTCCGGGTAGTTTTGAAAGCCACCCCCTGCGTCAATGATGCTCGTGAGTCCGAGGCGGTTGAGCTCGCGCATGAAGTGTCGGGTGGAATTCAACTGATGCTCCGGCGGGAGCTTCGGTCCTTTGGCGAGTGTTGAGTATAGGATGGTCGCGTTGGGGCGGGCGAGGAGCAGACCGGTGGGATTGCCGCTGTGGTCGCGCTGGATTTCGCCACCCGGCGGATTGGGCGTGTCCTTGCTGTAGCCGCAGGCGCGCAACGCGGCTTTATTGAGCAGCGCGCGGCAATACAGGTGCAGGATGAAGACGGGCGTTTCCGGTGCGGCGGCATTGATTTCATCCAGCGTCGGCATCCGGCGCTCGGCGAATTGAAATTCACTCCACCCACCCACGACGCGCACCCACTGGCCGGGCGGGGTGCGTTGAGCCTGTTCTTTGAGCATTCGCAGGCCGTCCGCCAGCGATGGCACGCCATCCCAGCGCAGTTCCATGTTGTAGTTCAGGCCACCGCGAATGACGTGCAGGTGCGAGTCGTTCAAGCCGGGGATGACGCGACGGCCTTTGAGGTCAATCACCTTGGTGTTCGGTCCGCGCTCGTAAGATTTCGCATCGTCCACGCCGATGATTCGCCCATCCTTGATGGCGAGAGTCGTCGCGGCGGGATACTGCGGGTCGAGCGTCGTGATGCGTCCGTTGTCGAGGATGAGATCGGCGGCCGTGTTTGAGTTCATGAGCTTCTTTCTTTCATCGGGGAGGGCGGGTTGAGCCAGCCGTGGAGCAGTCGTGTAATAAGCGGCATCACGACCCAGGTGAGCATGGTCACGATGATGGCGGAGACCGCCAAGAGGTTTAGCGGCAGTGGCAATTCCTTCAGCGTGGGTGAGAGCGCGATGCCGATCAGGAGACTGACCGGGTAAGCACCCAGCAGCGTCACCATCGCCATTTTCCATCGCGGCGGCGGATTGCGTGGAGAGCGAAACCACGCTTCGAGACCGTGCAGTTCACGATACTCCGGCTCGCCTTCCGTCAGGGTGCTCGCCCGCTGCTCCCACGTCTTGAACATCGGCGATTCATAGAGCGCATCGCGCTCCGTCTCGTTGGCAAACGTGCGCAGGATGCCGAATTCGCGGGAGTCCGAACCGGGCGGTGGCGTGAGCATGCTTGCACCCAACACGCCGCCGTGCGCGAACGAGGCCTGGAAGAACTCACGGAGTGCCGCCTGAAACTCGGCTTCGCAGCCGGGCCGCACTCGACGAGTAATGGCGATGTGGATGGGCATGATGACGTGCAGGGCTGCGGACAAGGGGCGTGGACGGCTTGCGGCCGCCCACGCCGGGTCACTTGGTTTTGCTCAGTGCGCTGCCGTCTTCGGCACAATCTGCGGTTTCTGTGCGGACTGCGGGGCGTGGTGGACCATCGTGTAGGCGTATTCGACGCCCACACCGTATGCGCCGCCCTGTTGTTTGAGGATGCCCATGAGCGCGTTGTAGTGTTCCTTGTTTTTCCAGTCGCGCTGAAATTCGAGCAGCGCCGCGATGGTGGTCAACCGCACTGCGCCCGCCTGCACCATGCGGGACAACGCGGCCTCTTGGGCGGCGGGTGAAGTCGCGCCACAGCAATCCTCGACGACGTAGATGTTGTAACCCGCACCGAGCATTTCAATCGTCGGCCAGGTGATGCAAACTTCGGTCCAAAGACCGGTCATGAGGATGTTCTTGCGGCCTGTCGCTCCGATGGCTTTGCGAAAACCAGCGTCATCCCACGAGTTCATGGAACTACGTTCAACGACTGGCTGGCCGGGGAAGATGTCGAGCAACTGCGGCCAGAGGTAGCCGCTGAAGCTCTCCGTCTCGACGGCCGTGAGTACGGCGGGCACGTTGAATTCCTTGGCGACGCGCGCGAGGAGTGTGGTGTTGTTGATGAGGGTCGCGCGGTCAGCGCTGGCCACGCCGAAGGTCATCTGCGGCTGCTGGTCAATGAACACGATGGCTGTATCCGACGCCGTGTAGAGTTTATGGTATTGGTTCATATCAGTTTCTTTCTGTTTGTTGTATTCGCGGTTCAGTTGAGATCGAAAAGGATGGCTTCGGTTGGCTGGGTGGCGGTGAGGCTCAGTTTGCCTAATTGCTCGGTGCTCGCACCATCGCCCGTCTGCAACGCGATGCCGTTGAGCGTCAACGCACCTTCGGCAATTTGCAGCCACGCACCCCGGCCCTCCTTCAGGTCATGCGCGAAGCCCGCGAGCTGCTGCAACATGCCGATCAAGTGCTGGAACGAGTCCGCGGCGCGGGTCGAGGCGTGCGGTTGCGGGTCGGCGACGCACCCTCGCTGGCCAGCGGCATCCTGTCCGTCGCGGTGGAGAACTGCTCGCCTTTTGCCAGCGCGACTATCCGGAGTATTGGGTGACCATCACCGGTTGGCTAAACGAACAGCGGCAGCGGCCAAAAATTGCCGGTGAATACGACGGCGCAGAGAGCCTCATGACCGCTGTTGAGGCCGGCCTTGGCGTAGCCGTCGTAACGGCTCGCACAGCGGAACGTTTCCACAACCGCGCCGGGTCACGCTTCTCGGCAACAGTCCAGGAGAGCGAATCGAAGGTCTTCAACCCATGGTTGGGGCCGCACAGCCTCCCCGAATCCTTCCTGCCAACCCCCGCAGTCCCGTGATGCGGTCGCCACTCTGCAAGACGTGGAGCAGGGCCGTTCGCTGATCCCTCCCAAGCCATGACTGCGGCTCGAACAGCGGATGCCACGGCGCCCGGGTGGACTTGCCGTCCTTCACCGTGGTGATCAGGCCAAGCTCCTGCTGGAGGATCTGGTGGGTCGTGCAGCCCCGGTCCGTGGCGATCACGGTCGGGGAGGACCGCAGACGCTCCTTCAACCTGCCGAGATCCACGGCTCCGGGCCGATGCGCCAGGGCCGTTTCCAGGATCTCATGCTCGGGCACCACCGACCGGCGCCCAAGCCGAGCCTCCATCTCGTGGACGATGACATCTCGTTGATTCGGGGCTCGGTCGGTGACCCTTCCGACAATCACGCCGATCACCCTCCTGGCCATGAAGCGTGCCGAGGCCAAAGAAGGTCCAGTTGACGACTCCTCAGGCTGAGGTGACGCGGCAGTCCGCCGCCCTGAAGGACGCGACCGCGACGATCCGAGTCCACCTTGGGTCCGCACAGGGATTGGCCACGGAGATCCGGGCGGACCTGGAAAGTGGCAAGCG
>CAIMTB010000462.1 GCA_903844265.1 uncultured Verrucomicrobiota bacterium | reverse complement strand
CGCTCTGGCCGAGATATTCCGACTCGCCACCGGCCTCGAACCGCCGTCCGGGGAGGATGACGGCATCATCGCACGCATCATCCGCTTCGTGACCTCATTCTGCGGCCCCGGAAACGATCCGCCCCCGCTCCCGCCCGGCAGCGATGACGAGCCCTGGGACATCGACTATCCGAAGCGCGCCTGCGAGAACTACACCGACCTGTTCTTCGGCCCGCGCAGCGCCGCGCGCCGGGTCACGCAGCGCAGCCTGTGCCAGGCATTCGACGAGACGCCCAAGCCAGACGCCACGACGCCGCCGGCGAGCCTCCCGCCCGCCTTCCGCGCTGTCTTCGATCAGCTCGCCGCAGCCGACCAGACGCGCTGGCAGAACGATGGCTATCCCGTGGAACGGATCGAGCCCACGGGTTCACGGACCCTCCCGGGACAGCGCATCGCTGTCGGGGTCGACCCCGTCCACCAGACCCAGCAAGGCATGGTCTGGGTGATGGTCGAATCCAACCGCACCGCGGGCGGCGGCAAGATTCTTTCCGCCCTGCGGCCGTTCGGCTTCCGCGCCAGCAACGAGGATCTCGACGGCGACCACGTCATCGAACGGCAGATGGGGGGGCCCGACGAGCGCGGCAACCTGTGGATGCTCGATTCCACCGAGAACAGCCGGGCCGGCGGAACCCTGGATCGCGCCACCGCCCGCCGCGGCACCACCACCAAGCCCTTCCGCCAACTCAAGCAGGAAGCCAGCCCCGCCAACCCGATCAGCCTCCACCTCGCGACCCTCCTGAACGTCGCGAAACCGACCGGCTGCGGCCACTTCCAGGCCAAGTCCGTCACCGACACCCCGGGCAGCCCCCTCGAGCACGAAGCCGACCGCGCGGCCGAGCACGTCGTCTCCGGGGCCGGACCCGCTCCCAGCCTGTCCCACGCCACCGCCGGCGGACTCGCCAGCGGCGTCCACCGCTCGCGGCTCACCCCGGCCTCCTTCGCACCCCCGAGGCACCCCCCGGGACGCTCGGCCGCCCAACCCCACCCCGACGACCCGGTGACCGCCCTGCTGCGCACCCCGGGAGCGGGCGTGCCACTCCCGCCAGGCCATCGCACCCGCCTCGAACATCGGCTCCACTCCGACCTCCGCGGCGTCCGCCTGCATACCGGCCCCGACGCCGCAGAAGCGTGCCGCTCCATCCACGCCCGCGCTTTCACCAGCGGCAGCCACATCTGGTTCGGTCGCGGCGAGTCCCCGGCCGACCTCCGCCTGCTCGCCCACGAGGTGGCGCACGTGCTCCAGCAGGGCGCGGCCCCGCGCCTCGAACACGGACCCACCGGCGCCTCGCCGCCACAGACCGTCCATCCGGACCCCGCCACCCAACGCGTCCAGCGCTGGTCCTGGCGCGACATCACCCCCGACTTCATCGAGGCCGGCGTCGATCTCATAGGCGAAGCCGTCGGCTCCGCCGCCGACCTCGCCTGGGGTGTGGTCCGCCGTTTCGCCCCCGGCCTGGCCCGGATCATCGAGGAGGTGCGCTCCCGGGGGATCCTCGGTTACCTCGGCGACCTGATCCGCGGCGGGCTCCGCGGCCTCTTCGACGGCCTGCACGACCAGGGCGGCGTGCTCGGAGGCCTCGCCGATGTGTTCGCCGGGTTGGCCGCCTCCGCTGCGGACATCCTCTCGAACCTCGCCGCCGGCAACTGCCAGCCGGTGTTCGCCGCCGTCGAGCGGCTCAAGAACACCGTCGCGACCCTCGCGGGCGACGCCTGGAACGCCATCACGGACTTCTTCCGTCCGGTCGGCGATTTCTTCGGCGGCCTGTGGCGCGCCTTCGACCAGTCGGTCCTCGCCTGGTTGCGCCAGGTCGGGAGCGATGCCTGGCAGGGCATCCAGGAACTCGGCAGCACCATCTGGGGCTACGTCGAGCCCGTGAAAAATGCCATCGCCAGCATCGGCGGCCAGGTCTGGGACTGGGTCAAGGACCAGCTCGGTATCCGCGGCGGCGGCGATGGCGACAGCCAGGGCGGCCTCCTTGCCTGGGTCCAGGAGAAAGCCTCCGCCGCCTGGACCGCCATCCGCGAGCAACTGCAGCCGGTGATCCGCCCCATCCAGGGCCTGATCGAACGGGTCCGGGAAATCCTCCCGCTCGACGCGATCCTTCACCTCCGCCAGACCGTCCAGGATTGGCTGACCCGCGTCACCCAAACCGCGAACGCACTCGATTCCGAGGACGGCGCCACCGAGAACCAGGCCAACCTGCGACAACAGATACTGCCCGCCGTCCTCGCCACCATCGGCCGGATGCACGACGGGGTCCTGGGCGCCGGTCAGTGGGTCTCCGGTCGCATCCAGGCGATCACCCAATCGGTCACCGGCTTCCTGGCGGGCGTCGCCGCCAGCCCGCTGCTGGGCTTCGCCGCCCGGGCAATCGGCTGGCTCGGCGACCGGGTCGCCGGCATCTCCGGGACGATCACCGGAGTGGTCCAGCGGGTGTTCGGTTTCGTCGCCCGCGGTCTCCAGCTTCTCCAGCGTTTCCTCGAACCGATCCTCAACGTCCTCCTCGAGCTGGTCTCGCTCGTCGGCGATCTCCTGGGGCGCCTCGTCTCCTTCATCACCGGCGCGCTATGGGGTTGGATCCCCGCCTGCATCCGCCGCCCGATCCAGGACTTCCTCCTCAACCAGATCCTGCGTCGCATCCCGCTCTTCTCGCAGCTGCTCGAGCTGCCGGACCTCTGGGCCCGCATCCAGTCGACCGCGCTGCGGATCCTCCGGCAGGTGTTCGTCGACGGCAACCTGGCCGGCGCGGCCTGGACCTTCTTCCGGGCCCTGCTGGAGTTCTTCGGCCTCCCGGGCCGGCTCGTGCTCGGCATCGTCGCCAAAGCCGCCCGCGCCATCGGCGACATCATCAGCCACCCGGTCGATTTCTTCATCAACCTCCTGCGGGCCGTCAAAGGCGGCTTCGAACGCTTCTTCGGCAACATCGGGACCAACCTCCTCACCGGCTTCGCCAACTGGCTCTTCGGCGCCCTCGGCGATCTCAACATCGCCCCGCCGCGCGACTTCAGCCTCCAGTCCATCCTGGGACTCGTCCTCCAGATCCTCGGCATCTCCGTGGACCGCATCTTCCAGAAGATCGAGCGGCGGATCGGACCCGAGATGACGGGACGCCTCCGGCAGACGTTCCAGATCGCAACAGGCGTCTGGCGTTTCGTCTCGATCCTGGTGGAGCAAGGTCCCGCAGGCCTCTGGCACGAGCTGATGGAACGTCTCAGCGACCTCTGGTCCACCGTCCGCGACGCCGCCGTGAATTGGATCGTCGAGCGCGTGATCTCCGAGGCCACCCAATGGCTGCTCAGCCTCCTCGACATCACCGGCATCATGCCGGTCGTCCGCAGCCTGATCGCCGTCTACCGCGCCATCGAGTCCGCCATCCAATACCTCCGCCGAATGCTCGAGATCGTCGAACGCGTCCTCGACGGCATCCTCCAGATCGCGCAGGGCGCCACCGACTCCGCGGCCCACTTCCTCGAGGACGCCCTGGTCCGCTCCCTGCCCGTGGCAATCGGGTTTCTCGCCAACCAACTCGGACTCGGCAGCCTGCCCCGTCGCCTCGCCGAGATCATCGGCGGCGTCCGACAGCGCGTCGATGCCGCCCTCGACTGGCTCGTCGACCGCGCCGTCCGCACCGGCCAGGCCATCCTTGACGGCCTCCGTTCCGGCGCTCGGGCGGCCGTCGAGGCCGGCCGCCAGGCCGTGGCAGCCGTCTTCGACTGGTGGCACGCCCGCGAAACCCGGACCCTCGCCGACGGGCACCCCCATTCCATCTTCGTCAGCGGCGACGCCGAACACCCGACGGTACGGGTCGCCAGCGATGAAATGGACGTTGATTCCGCGGTCCAGCGGATCGCCGACCCAGCCGCGAAAGCCCGCGCCGTAGCCAAGCGCGACGAGATCACCGAGATCCTCCGCCGGCTCCACGACGACCAGCATGTCGAGAACGTCGGCAACCGGCCCGCCGCGGACGGCACCCAGCGCACCGACCGGATCCGAACCCTCACCACTGAGTTGCGCGAAAAATTCGTCGCGCTGATGGACATCTTCAACGACGAGCTGTTCTCCGGCGTGACCTGGTCCGAGTTGCCGGCCACTTCCACCCCAGCCTTCCAGACCGCTGCCGGCAAAGCCGGGCGGATGTCGATCGACCAACTGACCGCCAAACGACCCGACGACGGATCGGAACCCGAGGTCGACGTCCGCGGCTGGAACTTCATCCAGGCCGCCGGCCTGAGTGACAACGCGAATTGGGTCCGCCTCCACCTGCTGAATCACCGGTTCCGGGGCTCGGGCGCAAACCCCGCCAACCTCGTCCCCGGAACCCGGAGGAACAATTCCAACCATCTCGCGCAGATGGAGACCCCCATCAAGCACCTCGTCGGCGATGTCCCGGGCGACCACGCCAGCCGGGGCGTGGTCTGGTACGAGGCGGAGGTCACCTATTCGCCCAACGCCCGCGGCGCCGGAGAGTGGCCCGCCTCGCTCCTGGCCGACCCGGCCCTGAGCGGAAAGCTGCGGGCCTCCGACTATGCCGAGTTCATCGACCTGCGCTTCGGTCTGTGGCAGGCGACCCGGTCCTCGCGGGCCGGCCTTCGCTGGACCAAGGACGGCCAACCCACCGGGAGCCTCCGTCTCGAGGTCCCGTTGCCGCCGTTCCGCGCCGCCCACCGCGCGCGCCTGGCCACGGCCGCGACTGCCTGACCCCCGGGACCGCGGGAGCCTGGACAAAGTCGGCCGACGACCGGGCGAAGGCAGCTCCATCTGGACCGCTCCAGGCGAGGCCCCCTCCAGGAGAAGGTCCAGATCCACCCATTGGCGCTGATGAGCTGGCTCAAGCCTGGGACTCTTGCCGATGTTCGCAACGCGCCGCTGCAGCGAGGCCCGAAAGTCGCGCTGAATCTGCCGCAGTCCCGACAATAGGAACCTGCGGTCGTCGCGACCTCAAACGGGCACTGGTCCTGCCAACAGGAGCTTCGCGGCCATCCTTTGGCGGTGTTCGTTCGCGATGTGGCCGTAGACCTTCCCGATCAGAACACCGCCGTCCTTGTGGCCCACCCAGCGGGCGATGGTCATGAAATCGATGCCAGCCATGACCGCGCGGCTGATGAACTCGTGGCGGGTGTCGTGGAACCCGACGGTCGGCATGCCAGCGGCCATCCGGGCCAGTTTGAGGGTTTCCCGAAAGGTCTGGGCCGGGATGTCCCGCTCCCCGCGTTGCGGCGACGGGAACAGCCATTGGGAGTCGGGCGGACGGCGTTGACGCATCTCCTCAAGCAGGTTCGCCAGCGCCGGATTGAAATCGACGTGCCGGACCTCGGCGTTCTTGGCCAGGCCGTCCGCACCGATGGCGACCAAACCCCGATCGAAGTCGACGTCACGCCAGCGCACCCGCAGCGCCTCCTTCTCCCGAGCCCCGGTGTAGCGCAGGAACCGCAGGTAGTCGGCAAACTGAGCGGCGTTCTTCAGCGGGCTTCCCTGAACTTCAGGCCCGACGTAGCGACTGCGCTCGAACCGCGGCGAGGCGGCAGCGGCGATCAACCTTTCAAACGCCTCCGCGGTGACGAGTTCCCGCTTCAGGGTCGGCCCCTTCAGCCAGGCGATACCCTCGGCTGGCGACGCCCCTATGTGACCCAGGCTGATCGCGTACTTGAACACGTTTCGCAGGCTGATGGCGTAGAGGTTCCGGGTGCGGGGAGCCACCTTGGCCCGTTCGAGTTCCTCCAACCCAGAAACGACATGCGACTTGCGGACTTGATCGAGTCGAAGCGCTCCAAGCCGCGCCTTCCACCACGAAAGCTGGCTGCGCTCCTTGCCCTGGGTGGAGAGCCGCTTGGCGAGCATGGGGCCGGCCTGGTAGCGCTCGAGGAACTCGGCAAACTGGGGGGCCTCGCCCCGTGCGAGGAGACGACCTTGTCGGCGCTCCACATCCAGATCGGCCATGGCTTGCCGGGCGTCCGGCACGGATCGGGCGTCCGTGAGGACATGCCAGACCAGTTTCTTCCGGCCGTCCGGCGTCTCGGTACGAAGCCGGGCGACAAACTGGCCGTTGCGCTGCCAAAGTCCGCGAACCCGCCGCTTGCGGCCGTCGAAGACGGGGAGGTAACGTCCGCTCCGCCGCGATGGAAGGGACGCCTCACACCCCGTTTCTGCACGTTTCACGCTGCACAAGTGTAGCAAGAAGTGTAGCACGGGCAAGTTTCAGGCCGAACCAGATTCGCAAGCACTTGTACAGCAACGTTGCCGATGTGGTGAAATGGCAGACACAGGGGACTTAAAATCCCCTGGGCGGAAACGCCCGTGCCGGTTCGAGTCCGGCCATCGGCACTCAGGCGGAACTCGCGGGACATCTCCATGAACCGTGAAGGCAGGGCGGGCAGTCCCTTGCCCGCCACCCTGTCGGGGCTACACGAAGGTGAGCCTCCAAAGGCCCGCGCGCAGCGGAGTGCACGCCCTACCGCCTGAACCGGTTCAGGGTCCCCATATCGTGATATCGGCCACCTGCACTCATCCACCTCGGGACATTCCGGGCGCATCACAGCGAGCTTGCGGCGCGCTTTCGAAACGGGGCTAAATCTCCCGCCCTTGCATCCTCGGAAACGGCGCAACCTGACGCGGCGAGGGCGTCGTGTCGGCAATGATTGCCGGCGCCCTTGGGAGGGGTTTGCACCGTCCGCCATGCCACCCCGAAAGACCGCCAACGAATTCGAGCGCGACCCAGCCCACCTCCGCCCCTCCATGCCCGCCACCAAGTTGACCCGGATCACCACCCTCGGCCTGTGGCCCACGGTGATTGCAGCCATGATCGGCACCGCTGCCGAACCTGTCTTCACACCCACCGACAGGCAACCCACGCCCGCCGAACTCGCCACGATTCCGGGAGTCATCCCGGAGAAGGCCGAGGCGCTGCGCAAGGACGTCCAGGTCCCGGCGGAGTTCGACTTCACGATCTTCGCCACCCCCCCCGCCGTGAACTACCCGGTGTTCGTGGCGGCATCCCCCGACGGCACACTCTTCGTCTCCAGCGACGGCAACGGTTCGCTCGATCGCAAACCCCATCGCGGTCGCGTCCTCCGCGTTCGCGATACCGACCACGACGGGCAGGCTGACGAAGTGCGGGCCTTTGTACCCGACGTCGACTCACCCCGCGGCCTCGTCTGGGACCACGACCGGCTCTACCTGCTCCACCCGCCGGACATCAGCGTCTACATTGACAAGGACGGCGATGGAGTGGCGGACGAGGAACGAACCCTCGTGAAAGGCGTCGCCTTTTCGTTCAAGGACCGCCCGGCCGACCATTCCTCCAACGGCCTGGAACTGGGGGTCGACGGCTGGCTGTACGCGGCCATCGGGGATTTCGGGTTCATGGAGGCCACCGGCGCCGACGGACGAAAGCTCCAACTGCGCGGGGGCGGCGTGCTGCGAGTGCGTCCCGATGGAAGCGGGATGGAGCTGTTCGCCTACGGCACGCGCAACATCCTCGAGGTGGCGATGAGCCCATTGCTCGACGGGTTCGCGCGCGACAACACGAATGACGGCGGCGGCTGGGACACCCGGTTCCACCACTTCAGCGGCGGCATCACCCAGCACGGCTACCCCAAGCTGTTCAAGAATTTCACGGACGAGATCATTCCTCCGCTCGCCGATTATGGCGGCGGATCAGGCTGCGGCGCCGCGTGGATCGACGAGCCCGGAATCCCCGCGAAATGGAATCACGCCCCCTTCACAGCGGACTGGGGACGTGAGTGGATCTATCACCATGCCGTGACCCCGAAGGGCGCGACGTTCACGGCGACGCAGGAAGAGTTCCTCCACATACCACGGGCCACGGACCTCGATATCGACGGCAATGGCGCGATCTACGCGTCGAGTTGGAAAGGCGCCTCGTTCAACTGGGTTGGACCCGACGTCGGGTTCCTCGTCCGCGTCACACCCAAGGGTTATGTGCCGGAGCCGATGCCTGATTTCGAGAAGTCGTCGGACAAGGAACTCGCGTCCCTGCTTTCGTCGCCGAGCCACCGCCGGCGCCTCGCCGCGCAGCGGGCCCTCATCCGCCACGACAACGGTGATGGGATCCGGCGCAATCCGGCCCTGCTTCTGGACGTCGTCGCGGACAAGAATCTCACCCTGCCTGCACGTGTGGCGGCGGTGTTTGCGCTGACCGAGGCCCTGGGCGCGGCATCAGCGGATCCCCTTCAGCGCCACCTCGACGATCCGACCCTCCAGGCGTGGATCCTGCGGGCCTTGGCAGACAGGAAGGATCTTCTGGCCAAGGTCAATACGAAGAGCCTCGTCGCGGCCTTTCGCTCCAGCGACCCGCGCGTCCGCAAGGAGGCGGTCATCGCCCTCGCCCGAACCGAAAACCCCGACATTGCCGGTTCGATCACAGCCGTGATCGGTGATCCCGACCCGATCGTCTCGCACACGGCCGTGCAGGCGATGATCCAGCTCAGGGCATACGAGGCCTGCCTGCCGATCGTCGACTACGGCAAGACGGAATCCCCGGTGCGCAAAGCGGCGTTGAGGGTGTTGCAGTCGCTGCCCGAACCCACGGTGGTGGGGGCGCTCATCGAGCGGTTGGGAGCCGAGAAACGGAGCGAGCGACGACTCGGAATTCTCACCGCCTTGTGTCGGCTCCATTTCGTGGAAGGCCCGTGGAAGGGCGATTCGTGGGGCACACGCCCCGACACCCGCGGGCCGTTCTACCAACCTGCGGCATGGAGCGAGACCCCGAAAATCGCGGCTGCGCTTCGTGCCGCACTCGAGCAGGCAAGTGCCGAAGAGGCGGCCCACATCGGGCGTGAAATGGCGCGACACAGGATCCCGGTCGGGGATGGGCTTGAGAAGCTCATCGCTCGGGCGAGCCAGGATCCATCGCTGCTCCCGGCCTTGGCGGCCCAGCTGGCCCAGGCCGAATCCATTCCGGGCTCCGCGGTGCTTCTTCTCGCTGAGTTCGCGACGTCGAAGGGAGCCATCGACGCGGACCGGGCACAGGCCGTGATCGCCCTTGCCAAGAGCGATTCCCCCAATGCGTGGCACGCCGTGTTCACCGCGCATCCGAAGGTCCAGTCGACCCAGACGGAGAACAACCTCGCGGAGCGGGAACGTCGTGCGGTGATCGAGGCGCCCAACATCGAGAAGGCCCACGCTGTGTTCGAGGAAGAGGCGGCCAGGTTGTCCGGTGAAACCTCGCTGATCGCCGAAGGCTTTCTCCTCAGACTCGCGGGCCGCAAGATCGGCTCCCCCGAGGTCCGGAATTCCGCCGCGAAAGCCCTCGACGCCGGATGGAAGGAACCGAAGCGCCGCGTCCAGATCCTGCGTGCTGCGGCGGAGGTCCGTGATGCGTCACGCGCGGTCCAATTCATCGCGGCCCTCGACGATCCCGACCCCGAGGTCGCGAAGGCGGCGAGAGAAACGACGCGCCGACTTCGGCTCGATTCGGAAAAGGTCCGGGCCGACGCGACGCTTCCCAAGATCAGCGAGATTCCCCTGCCGCAAATCCTCGAGACCTTGGCCACAAGCAAGGGCGACATCTTGCGCGGCGAACAACTCTTCACGCAGCTCAGCTGCGTCAGCTGCCATACCGTGAAGGCAGGCGATCCCCTGAAGGGCCCCTTCCTCGGAACCATCGCCAACACCTACCGCCGACGTGAACTGGCGGAGGCGATTCTGCTCCCGAACAAGACCATCGCCCAGGGATTCGCCACCCATCACTTCGAGCTCAAGGACGGCACGGAGATCGACGGCTTCGTGGTTCAGGAGGCCGCGGACGTGGTCACCGTCCGCAACGTCAGCGCCCAGGACCTGAAGATCCCCGTGAACCAGATCGCGAAGCGCGAACGTCAGGAACGCTCGATCATGCCCGAGGGCCTCGTCGCAGGACTCAGCCTGGCGGACCTCGCATCACTCCTCGACTACCTCGAGTCGCTCGCACCGAAGGCAGCGGCGCCAAAACCCTGACCGAACCGCCCATGCACCGAATCCAGATCATCGACTCGCACACCGGCGGCGAGCCGACGCGCGTCGTGATATCGGGCGGACCGCAACTCGGCCCGAGCCACGTCAGCATTGCCGACCGCCTCGCGCGGTTCCGGGATCACCACGACCGGTTTCGCTCCGCTGTCGTCAACGAGCCGCGTGGGTCCGACGTGCTGGTCGGCGCCCTGCTGGTGGAACCGACCGATGCGTCCTGCGCCGCCGGAGTGATCTTCTTCAACAACGTCGGCTACCTCGGCATGTGCGGGCACGGCACCATCGGCCTCATCGTCACGCTCGCCCACCTCGGTCGCATCGGCCCCGGCGATCATCGTGTGGAAACCTGTGTCGGGATTGTCACCGCCACGCTCCACCCCGACGGTTCCGTGTCGGTCACCAACGTCCCCAGCCGTCGCAAGGCCCGTGGAATCACCGTTGAAATCCCAGGGCATCCGCCGATCTCAGGCGACGTCGCGTGGGGCGGCAACTGGTTCTTCCTCGTCGAACAGCATCCGTGGACGCTTCTTCTTCCGAATGTCGGTGAATTGACAACCGTCACCACGGCCCTCCGAAAGGCGGTGAATGCCGCGGGATTTCCCGAGGTCGATCACGTCGAGTTGTTCGCGCCAGGGACCGCAGGCGGGCATTCGCGGAACTTCGTCCTCTGTCCTGGCGGCGCGTACGATCGTTCCGCATGCGGAACCGGGACGAGTGCGAAACTGGCCTGCCTCGCGGCCGACGGAAAACTCGCCGAGGGCGATCCGTGGATCCAGGAAAGCATCCTTGGCAGCACGTTCAACGGCCGCTACCGCTGGCTCGAGCGCGATGCCGGCATCATCGCCCCGACCATCACCGGGACCGCCTCGGTGAATGCCGAAGCGACGCTGCTGCTCGACGAAACCGACCCGTTCTGCTGGGGAATCCGGTGAGGGACGACTGATGAAGGGAGGACCTCCATCCATCGACGCCGCGGATTGGGATGCCGGCTCGACGCTCGCTTTCCCGGAGTCTAGGAACCCATAACGTCATGCGCGACATTGTCATCGTGGGTGGTGGGGTCATCGGGTTGAGCACGGCCTATTACGCGGCGCGGCGCGGACTGCGGGTCACCCTGCTGGAGCGAGGGCCCGAGGACCACGACTGCTGTTCGCTTCACAACGCGGGCATGATCGTCCCGAGCCACTTCGTGCCGCTCGCCGCCCCCGGGGCGCTCTCGCTCGCGCTTCGATGGATGTGGAATCCGGCATCGCCGCTCTACATCAAGCCCCGCCTTGATGCGGATCTCATTCGTTGGGGTTGGAATTTCATGCGCTCCGCCAACCCGGGTCATGTGGCCCGCTCGGCACCGCTGCTTCGCGATCTGACCCTCGCCAGCCGCGGGTTGTTCGAGGAACTCGCCGCCCTGCCGGGCGCGGATTTCGGCCTGGTGAAAAAGGGCCTCGTCATGTTGTGCCGCACTCAGCACGCCCTCGACGAGGAAGCCTCCACCGCGCGACACGCCGTCGAACTCGGGATCCCTGCCGAGGTCCTCGACGCCCGGGCCACTGCCGCACTCGACCCCGGCGTCACGATGAGCGTCGCCGGTTCGGTCTATTTTCCGAAGGATTGCCACCTCGCTCCGGCCCGGTTCCTGGGTGAACTCCGGCACCGCCTGCTGGCGGCGGGCGGGCGGATCGAGTGGAACACGGAAGTCACCGGCTGGGATATTTCCCGGGATCGCGTCCGGAACGTCCGCACGCGGAACGGCGACTTCGCCGGAGACGACTTCGTCCTCTGCGGCGGATCGTGGTCACCAGAGATTTCGCGTGATCTCGGCCTGCAGCTGCCGCTTCAGGCCGGCAAGGGTTACAGCCTGACCGTGGCCCACCCGCGGCAACTCCCACAGATCTGCGCGATCTTCACCGAGGCCCGCGTCGCGATCACTCCCATCGGTTCCGCGCTGCGGTTCGGCGGGACCATGGAAATCGCGGGGCTCAACCTCGACATCCATCCGGTGAGGATCCGCGGCATCGTCAACGCCGTGCCGAAGTATTATCCGGAATTTCGTCCCGAGGACTTCCAGGGGATCGGACCGTGGTGCGGTCTGCGGCCGGTTTCGCCGGACGGAATGCCCTATCTCGGGCGGACGCATCGCCACCCGAACCTCGTCGTCGCGACGGGGCACGCGATGATGGGCCTCAGCCTGGCGCCCATCACGGGGAAACTCGTCAGCGAGATCCTCGTCGGGGAACCGCCGTCGATCCCGATCGATGCGCTGGCCCCCGAGCGCTTCGGCTGAGCGCGGATCCGGCGTCGAGCCCGGCGTCGAACCCGGAAAGGTTCGAGGCCTTCTTCACTTTCAACGTATCCAACGCAGCCGCGCGCAACAGACGTGGTACAGGACCGGCAGGAGCACCAGGGACAACGCGGTCGCGAGCAGCAACCCGAAGATGTGGACCGCGGTCAGGGGCCGCCACAGGTCGCCACCGGTCAGTGCCAGAGGGATCAGTCCCGCCACCGTGGCCATCGTGGTCACCAGCACGGCCCGCAATCGGACCAGACCTGCATGGATCAAGGCTTCGGTGAGTTCCATGCCCTCGGCACGCGCCTCCTCGATCAGGTCTGAGATCACGATGATGTGGCTCACGATCACGCCCGAGAGACTTACGATGCCGAGGAGGGCCATGAAACCCAGCGATGTCTGCATCACCGTCATCCCCGTGAAGGCGCCGATCAGGCCCACCGGGACCACCATCAGGACGACCCCGGCTTTCACCACGGAATTGAACTGCAACACCAGGGCGAGGGCGATCAGGGCGATGGAGATGCCCATCACGGAGCCCATCTCCGATTGGCTCTGGCGCAATTCCTTTTCCTCGCCGGCAATCTCGAGACGGTACCCCGGCGGAAGCGCGATCGCGGCGACGGCAGCACGCGCCCTCCGCATCACCACGGACGGGAGTTCGCCCACGTTGGAGAACGCGCGCACCGTCACGGAGCGCAGCAGATCCTGGCGTGGAACCACCGCGAACTCGGGCTGGATCCCGATGTCGGCAAAGCTGCTCAACGGAACAGGCCGGGTCGTGAGCGACTCGACGTAGAGCGAGCGGATCTTCGAGGCCTCGTTGCGTTCGCCGACGTCGAGGCGTATCAGCACCGGGACAAGCCGGTCCTCCTCCCTCAATTCGGTGACCTTCAATCCACCGAACGCCGAACGGATGATCCGTCCGATCATGGTGTTGACCACGCCGAGGGTGTTGGCGCGGGCCTGGTCGACGTTGATCCGCAAGGTGGGCATGCGCCATCCGAGATCGTCGTTCACCTTGTAACCACCCGCGGCCCGAAGCGCCGTGGCCGCCTGGTCGGCGAGTCCCCGCAGCACGTCGAGGTCTTCGCCGGCGAACCGGAGCTGGATCGGATACTCCACCGGCGGGCCCTGCTCGAGCTCACGCACGAGCACGCGGGCGCCCGCGATCTCGCGGTCGAACTTCGCCCGAAGCCGCGCCACGAGTCCCGGCACCCCGGTCGCGGAGGTGGTGTTCACGAGGACCTGGGCGAGGTTCGGCGCGGGTTCGCGCGGCGAGACGTTGTAGTAGAACCTCGGGGCCGTTCCGCCAACAAACACCCCCGCGCCCGCAACCCCGGCCTCGACCTCCAAAGCGTTCACGACTCCGGTCACCACGTCCCGCGTCTGGAAGATCGAGGCCGAGGCGGGCAGCTCGATGTCGATCAGGAACTGGTTCCTCTCGGCGGGCGGAAAGAATTGGCTCCCGAAAAATGGCACGGCCCCAAAACTCAGGAGCAACAGTCCGTAGGCGATGATGATCGGTCGCCCGGGTCGTGCGAAGAACCGCATCAACAGGTCGCGATAACGGGGCGCCAGCCAGAGCAGGCCCTGGTCAATCTGCCGCAGCACCGGGATCCGCCGAACCTCGCCGCCCTGGTCGAGGCTCCGTTGTCCTCTCAGGAAATAGAATCCGAGCAGCGGGATGAACGTGACCGAAACGAGGCGTGAAGCCGCAAGCGCAAGGGTCACCACCAGGGGCAGCGCCAGGATGAACGCCCCCTTGTCCCCGGGCAGCAGCGCCAACGGGAGGAAGGCGACGACGTTGATCACGGTCGCATAAAGGATCGCACGCCGCAGCTTCCACGGTCCCAGCCACGCGCCCTCCGCGCGGGATCGGCCCGAGGCGAGCTCGCGATTGATGGCATCCGAAGCAACCACCGGGTCGTCCACCAGCATCCCCAACGCGATGATCATCGCGGCAATCGAGATCTGGTGCAGCGGGATTCCCATCAGATGCATCCCCGCGAAGGTCATCGCCACGGTCAGTGGAATCGCCGCGGCGACCACCAGCGCCGAACGCCATTCCATCAGCATGGCCGCCACCAGGATCACCATCAGCACGGCCTCGCCAAAACATTTCAGGAAATGCCCGACCCGGTCCGCCACGGCACCCGGTTGGTCGCTGAGCTTCACGACCTCGATCCCTTCACCCAACCGGGACTTCATGCCGCGGATCGCCCGGACCACATCCGTGTCGAAGTCGCGGATGATGTGCCCTTCCTTCATCTCGACGGCGAGCATCACGGAACGGTGTTCCGCGAGATTCAAATTCGTGCCGGACCGTGACAGCACGCTGGTCGAAAACTCGATCGGGTTCTCGTAGCCACGGCGCACTTCGAAGACGTCGCGGAGGTAGATTGGCGTGCCGTCCGGGGACTGGCCGACCACGGCCCCGAGGAGATCCGCGTTGTCCTGCTCACGCTTGAACTCGCCCGAGATCTGGACCGGGAAATTCTGGCCCTCGGTGGCGAGGCTGCCCCCGGGGATAAGCGCGTTGCGCGCCGCGATGAAGTTCATCACCCGCTCGGAAGTCAGGCTTCGTCCCTCCACCCCGCGCAGCGTGTACATGAGATACAACATCTCCGGAACCACCCCCACCTTGCGCACCCGACCCACCGTGCCCAACTGCTTGAGCTCGTCGTCGATCTTGTTCGCCGCATCCTCCAGTTCCCGATAGCTGTACCTCGGAAGCGCCTTGGCCCGCATCGCCGGCAACGGATCCTCGTCGCCATGGAGGATGATCAACGGACCAAAATCAGGATGCAGTTCCGCGTCGGATCCCGAGATCCGCCTGATGAAGGTGGCCAGGAACTTCTCGAGCTCGGCGCGGGACGTGCGGGTCGCGAAGTCCGCAAGGATGAACGACTCGCCCTGCACCGCCCGGATGTCCTCACCGAGTTCCTCCGATGACAGCGCCTGCAGAAACTGTTCCTTGGTGCGCGACCGATAACTCTGCGCGACGGCGTGGGGATAGAACGCGAACACACTCGCCCGCCCGACCCCGCCCGATCCTCCGCGGAGATTCGCGATCTGCCGGCGGATCAGGTTCGCCCGGGCCACGCACTCCGCCTCGCTCGCCCGCGGGCTTGTGATCCCGAACAGGAGCGTGACCGTGTTTCCGAAATCCGTGTCGAGCCTCGGAGCCAATGCCCCCTCGGGAAGGGTCACCTCCGCCAGGCGCGCCCGCAGCTTGTCCCAGTCCTGCTCGATCCGCGCCTGGGCCGCAGGCCGCAGCTTGACCGTGATGACCGAGACCCCCAGCCGGCTTTGGCTCTTCAGCTCCTCGACCGAGTCGAGCTCGGACAGTTTCTTCTCCAGCTTCTGCGTGACCAACGCCTCCACCTGGGAGGCCGTGGCGCCAGGAAACGCAGTCACAACGAGGGCCGTACGTTCCGGAATCTTCGGATCCTCCTGCTGCGCGAGGCGGAACAGCGAGACGCCGCCCCACAACAGGACCACCACCATCGCCAGCCAGCCTACTTCGCGATGTTCCACGAAGAAACGGGCCAGGCCGCCCTCACCTTTCGTCGGCGGATGGACAGTGCTCATGGCCGTCAATGGGCGAGCTTGGGCTCCACCACGGTGGCCTCCACCGCGGCTCCATCATGAAGCTCGCTGGCACCCGCAACGACGACCCACTCCCCGGGCTGCAGCCCGTTGGTCACGACGATCGAGCTTTCCAGAATGTCGCTTGTCCCGACGGCCCGTTCCCTGGCGACGCCGTTCGTCACGACGAACACGGCCAACTGCTTCTCGCTTCGCGCCACAAGCGCCGAGAGCTGCACCATCGCCCCAACCCCGTGACCCACCATGTCCTCCAGATCCACCGAGGCCGTCATCCCGGGACGGAGCCGTCCCTCGGAATTTCCCACCCTCACCACGACCCGGAACAAACGACTGCCCTCATGCGCCGCCACGCCGACCTCCTTCACCTCTCCCACAAAATCGCGGTTCTCAAGCATCGACACGGTGAGATGGACCGTGGAGCCCACCCTCACCAACCCCACCAGCCGATCGGGCACCCCCACTTCCACCTCGACCTCGGAAAGATCGGCCAACGTCAACACCGGCCGCCCGGCCCCGATCGTCTCTCCAGCGCTCACTTCCCGCTTGAGAATCGTGCCCGCAAGCGGCGCCAGAATCCGGGAATCGAGGATGTCCTGGCGCCGAAGCTCCAGCACCGCCTCCGAGGCGTCCTTCGCCGCCACGGCCCGCTCCTTCTCCTGCTGCGATGCCGCCCCTTCCTTGAACAAACGCTGCGTCCTATCGAACTGCGTCAGGTCGAGAGTCGCCTGCGCCGCCGCCGAATTCGACGCCGCCAGGAAGTCCGCCTGCTTGAGCTGCGCAAGCAACTGACCTCGACCCACCACCGTCCCCTCCTGCCAGTCACCCGAACCCGAACCCGGCCCAATCCGATCCACGATGCCCGGCACCCGGAAACTCAATGTGAGCTGGTTCCTCCCCTTGATGGTCGCCAGATAAGCCGCACCCCGCTGGCCCTTCGCGGTCGCCGCATCCCTCGCGGCCGATACCCGGACCGGCACCGGAACCGAAACCGCCGGCTTCGACGGATCACAACCCGCGACAACCCACAAGATGACAGGTGTGAGCGCCAACAATGCGACGCGTGATATCGAATCCATAGGCGCCGCGGTCCTCCCCTCGGCACACCCAATCTGCCAAAGCGGAGCGCTGAGGAAAACGGAAACAACGCCACCGCATCCAAGACCGCGCTCGGAAGCTCGGGGCCTGACGGTGGACAATGGCTCCCACAGGCTCCACAAGTTCCACAAGCTCGCGACCAGGCGAGGCACATGACAACGTCCCCGCGCTCCCACCACGACCCGAACGTCCCGCGAACCGCGATGACGCACCGTCGCCGCAAGACCGCCCT
>CAIMTB010000461.1 GCA_903844265.1 uncultured Verrucomicrobiota bacterium | reverse complement strand
CCCCCGATTCGGGACGCAATCCCTGCCGGCCCACCGCAATCGCCCGGAGGCCGGCCAAAAGACGAGTCGACTTTGCCAAGAAATGGCCACGCCGCATTATGAAAGCGCATTCTTCTGGTCACTTTCGATAACGCTACATTTTTCAGGGGATTTCCGAGGCTCCAAACACGGCCTTCCACGTCCTCGGACGGCGGGACCTCCGGGAAATCCGGGCCAGCGGCCGGTGAGTCCGGGCCCGACCGGAGCTCCCGCACCTTCAGCCCCCCTACTGGACATTCTGCACCGTCAGGGACATCAGGGTCTTAGGATTACACGGCCCGATGGGCGCCGACATGAACCTTTTTTTGTCTTCGAAGGCCAAGAATTGTACGAAGGAAGTACTCGCCGAGGGAAGGAATGGTCTGGTTTTCTAATGATGGCCAGCGGGAAGGGCCGGCGCGCGAGCAAGGGTGGATGAACCCGTTCGCTTCCATGCGGACAACGCGCAGATCCCTCCCGATGACCCAACAAGCCCAGGACACAGTTTCCATGAAATCCATGAGCCCGACATCGCGACGCATGACGAGGCAGGTAGTTCTGCTTCTGATCACGTTGGCGCCGGCCGCCTTCGCCGCCAGCGAGAAGTTGCCCCCAAATTCCAAGGTCCTCCAGCCATGGGCCGGTGGCGTCGACCCAAGGCCGACAATCACCTCGGTGAAGGATGATCCCGCGGGTGACAACCTGCTCCTCAAGTGGAGCGGCTTGAGCGGGCCGTACACCGTCCTGCAGAGCCCTGCGGTATCCGGGGGCACCTGGACTCCCGTGGGGGGACCGACCGCCGACACGTCGGGGATTGTTCCCGTGGGAACCGGCGCGGGGATTTTCAGGGTGGCGGGCCCGGCGCCGGATTATGTCGGCCAGTCCGTTTGCCGCGGTTGCCATCGGACGACCCACGACGGCTGGGCTGAGACGGTCCACAAGGGGGCCCTGAACACGCTCAAGGCGATCGGGCAGGGCAACAATGCCACCTGCCTCCCCTGCCACACCGTGGGATTCGGGCTTCCCGGCGGGTTCATCAGCGAGGCCGCAACACCGCGGCTCGCGGGCGTCCAGTGCGAGAACTGCCATGGTCCCGCCGCCAACCACATCTCGGACCCCGGTGACCTGACGGTCCGGCCCGTTGTCAGCATGGCCGGCACGCTCTGCGGAGGCTGCCATACAGACTTCCATCATCCCACGTTCGACGAGTGGCTGACTGCCGGGCACGCCACGGTCAACCCGGACTTCACCGGGGCGACGGGATTCCTGAACACGAACCGGGTGGCGGCGGTGGCCCGGATGCGTTCCTGCGGCGGCTGCCACGGTGGCGCGGTACGGCTCGCGATGTTGGAAGGCACTGAGAGCACTCCGCCCGTCGCTCTTCCGGACATGCCCTCGGGCGAAGTCGCCGCCAACACGGGCGTCACCTGCGCCGTCTGCCATACCGCCCACGAAAAAACCCCGTACGGGGCCCAGCTCCGCAACCCGGTGGCGTCCACGAATTTCTTCTCCTACAACACGGCGACCAACTCGAACTTCACGCTGCAGTACAAGGAGAACGTCCAGATCTGCGGCCAGTGCCACAACCAGCGCGGGGCCTCATGGACCGGGACCAGCCGGCCGCCCCACCATTCGCCGCAGTACAACATGTTGGTCGGCAATGTCGGCGACGTGGCCATCACCGGGGTTGATCTCGGTGGAGCAACCCAGTCCAGCCATCGCGAGATCGAGAAGCAGTGCACCCACTGTCACACGCACCAGCACTCTCCCGCCTCGCCGTCCGCCACAGACCCCGTCTACACCGGGCACTCCTTCAAGCCGCTGCCCGAGAACTGCGCGCCTTGCCACCTGCCCGAGGAAGCGGAATCGTTCATCCACTTCCGCCAGCGCACAACCAAGGGGGTCATCGCCGAAGTGAAGGGGTTGCTCGACAAATGGGGTCAGACCAAGGCACCCGATGCGTTGAAGGCCAAGTACGGCAAGCTCGCCTGGGAATTCACCAGCGCCGGCCAACTCAGCCAGCCGACCAACGCGCCGGCCGTGACCGGACCGACGACTGCCGAGCAGGTGCAGATCCCGGACGAGATCAAGAAGAGCCGCTTCCTGCTGTACATGGTGGAACATGACGGCAGCTATGGCGTTCACAACGCCCGCTATTCCTCCGCGATGCTTCGCGAGGCGCAGAGCCTCGTGAAATCGAAGCTCCAGTAGCCAGAGCAACGGAGGCCTCGCGCCGCGCGACGCGGCAACGCCGGAAAGATCACGGGCCGATGGCGCAAGCCTTCGGCCCGTTTCCTTTGAGACCACCGTCGGATCCTGATCCTCGACGACGCTCAACTCCCCAACAACGCCCGCAACTCCGCCTCGTCGATCACCCGCACGCCAAGCTCGCGCGCCTTGTCCAGCTTCGACCCCGCGGCCTCGCCCGCCACGAGGAAATCCGTCTTCCCGCTCACCGCTCCGGTGACATGGCCGCCCGCCTCGCGAATGAGACTTCCCGCCTCGTCCCGGGAGAGGCCCGGCAATGTCCCCGTGATGACAAATGTCTTCCCGGCGACCGTCGCCGCGTCGGCTCCGTCCACCCCCGCGCGGGCACCCTCTGAAACCGGTCGTCGATCGCTTCGCGGATCGATGCCGAGCGCTTGCAATCGCGCGAGCAACCGGGTTCCGGTAGGTGATTCGAAATAGCCCAGGAGGGTTCTCGCGGCCACCGGGCCAACCGTCAGGACGATCGACTTCAAGGCATCCGCCGATTCCTGCTTCTTGCTCGAGGCACGCGCGAAGCCCGATTGGACCAAGGCCCCGGCGATGGCGTTGGCGCCCTCCTTCAGCCGTTGCCACGCCCCCATCAACGCCGCCTTCTCAACCTCCGTCCGCACGCCATGCCTGCGGCCCCGCGGATTGAACCGCTCCGCCTCCTCCGTGAGGCCCACGTGCAACATCACCTGGCGCAATAATCCGGAGGACGCGACCGCGGAGAGGTTTTCGTGGAACTGGGCGAGATCGAACGCCGTCTGCTCGCCGATCTCCGGAATACCGAGGGCATGAATCCAGCGGTGAAGCGGCATCGAGCGCGAGCGCTGCAGGGCCTCGACGACCTTGGCGGCGTTCTTCGCGCCAAACACCCGCGGTTCCTCGGGGGTGCCGAGATTCAGCGTCGCAAGACGTTCCACGGTGAGTTCAAAGAGATCCAGCGGCTCGCGGACGATCCCCGATTCCACGAGTTTCTCGGCGACAATCCCGCCGAGCGACTCGATGTCGAGAGCCTTGCGCTTCGCAAAATACTCGACCCGCCGCATCAACTGGGCCGGGCACGCCGCGACGTTCTGGCAACGCCACGCCACCTCCGTCGCCGCACCGTCGGAGATGGTTTCCTGGGCAATCGGTCCGCCGCATGCCGGGCATCGGCTCCCGACCAGCGCGAGGAGATCAAATTCAGGCGCATCGGCCCGTCGCCGGGATTTCACCACCTCGACAATCTCGGGGATCACCATGCCCGCCTTGCGTACCACCACGGTGTCGCCGATGCGGATGTCCTTGCGCCGGATCTCGTCCTGGTTGTGCAACGTGGCCCGCGCGACGGTCGAACCCTGGACGAACACCGGATCCAGTTCCGCAACGGGTGTGAGCACTCCGGTGCGGCCCACCTGGACGGTGATGGCTTTCAGGACCGTTTCGGCCGGCGTGATCCAGGGGACGGGCTTGTGCACGATGGCGTGGCCCGGGGCGCGGCGTTTCGACGGGATACGAGCCGCATCGGCCAGGTCGTTCACTTTCAGGACCACGCCATCGATCTCGTAGGGCAGGCGTGTCCTGAGATCCCGGGCTTCGTCGTAATCCGTCACCACCTCGCGCCGGTACATCTCCAGCACCTCGTCGATTCCACGGCACAAGCGGGTCTCCTCCTGGACAGGAAAGCCCCATTCGCGCAACCGCTCGAGAACCGCAGCCTGGGTCGCGAACCCAATCCCCTCGCACGCGCCGACGGCGTAGAAAACCGCGCGGACGGGTCGCGTGGCGACGATGCGCGGATCGAGCAGCTTCAGCGTGCCCGCGGTGGCGTTGCGGGGGTTGGGCAGCGCGGGCTCGCCGGCCGCCACCAACCTCGAGTTCACCTCCTCGAAGTCCGACCGCGCCATGAACGCCTCGCCGCGCACCTCAATCCATTCCGGCGGATCATCCAGCGCGATCTCCAGCGGAATGACCCGTACCGTCCGCAGATTCGCCGTGATGTCGTCACCTTCCCGGCCATCGCCGCGCGTCGCCCCCAGCACCAGCCGCCCCCTCTGGTAGTGGACGCTGATCGACACGCCGTCGACTTTTGGCTCAAGGATGTAATCCACCACGTCGCGCCCCAGAATCTGGCGGACGCCCGCATCAAACGCGCGGAACTGCCCAACGGTCCGCTCGTCCTGTGCGCGATTGCGACGGTCGCGGTCGGGTTCCTCGTCAGGCGTCGGATGATCCGCCGCCTCGATTTTCTCGAGGGACAGCATCGGAAGCCGGTGTGCAACGCGGACAAACCCCTCGGCAGGAGCCGCTCCCACGCGCTGAGTCGGGGACTCCGAGCTCACCAGCTCCGGATGGACCTTCTCCAGTTCCTGCAGCTCGCTGAAAAGCTGGTCGTACTCGCGATCGTTCAGCTCCGGCGCCGCGAGCACGTAGTACAGGCGGTCGTGGCGTCGGATCTCGTCGACAAGCACCCCATGGCGCGCGGCGGCCTCCGCGGAATTCATGGAGATGGACCCTTCCGAAGCCCCGAACAGGAGGAGGTCCATGGCAGGCCCGCAATCAGTGCGTCGCGGGTTTGGGAGATTCCGCGGGACTCTCCGGCAACTGGATATGGTGATAGTCGAGCGTGCTGCCCTCGCGCAGGCGAAGGGTGCTGAGCGACTTGTTGTAGTCGGCCTGGGTACGAAGCTCGTCGAAGCGCGCGATGGTCAACCTCTGCTGGAGCTGGAGGACGATGAAGCTGGTGGACTTCCCGCTCGCGAGCTTCTTTTCCTCGGCTGAAAGGGCGGCCTCGGCGTACTGGCGGGCCTCAAGCGTGGCACCCACCCGCTCGAACGAGGACTTCGCATTGTTCATCGCATCAGCCACTTGGACCACGATTTCCTGCCGGAGACGCCGGATCTGGAGTTCGATCTGCTCCCGTTGCGCCTCGCCGGTCCGGTAATTCTCCCGGGCCCGACGATTGCTGAGCGGGACGGTCAGGACGGCGCCAATGGAATGGAACGGCACCGAGCCATCGCCGACCTGCCCGAGTGAGTCGCTGAATTCGCCGCCGTTTCCGGTATAGCCCATGCCACCGACGACATCGAGCTGGGGATACAGCTGGTTGCGTTGGAAGCGACTGGCCATCTTCCGGTTTTCCAACGTGAGGCTGAGCTGCTGGAGGTCCGGCCGTGTCCTGAGCCCGCGATCGCGGCTGGTCTGGATGTCGAGCGGAGCCGGCGCGACATTGAGAGGATCGGACGGGCGGATGTCCGGGATCTCCTCCAACTCAAAGCGGTCGGTGATGAGGCGCTTCAGGGCGTTCTGGGCGAGGTCGACCGCGGCCTGGGCTGCGATCAGGCTGGCGCGGCTCGACGCGACCTGCGACTGCGCCTCCTTTTCGTCCAGTTGCGCGAGGGCGCCGATCTCGACCTTTCGCCGGTTGTCGGAGTAGAGGCGCTGGGCGAGTTCGAGCGCCTTCTGCTGATTGCGGACGTTTTCCAGGGTCGCCACCAGGTCGAAATAGGCCTGCTCCACCTGGCTGACGGTGTTCAAGGCGGTCAGGGCGACGGCATAACGCGAACTGGCGAGATCGTTGCGGCGGGTACGCAGGTTCAGCCGCGTGGAGTCGATCCAGAAATTCTTCAGCAACGGCTGCCGCAGATTCGCGACGGTCCACTGCGCCCGACTATTCCCGAACGGGACGGGGATGAGGCCTCCCAGCGGATTGGTGGGATCCAGGCCCGGCTTGGTGCCGTAGGTGTCGCTGGCATTGGCCGAGAGCGAGTAGGTCATGCCCGTGGGAAGCACGCCACCCAGGCTGCCGCTCAGGGTGTCCGTCTCCGATTCACTCCCGTTGTAAGGACGGTTCTGGCTGTCGAGGCCCCCGGAATCAGTCGCAAAACTGTGCTGCACATTGAACGACAGGCTCGGGTCCCAGTCCGCGTACGTTGAACTCAATGCATACGCCGCAATGCGTGGGTTGATGCGGTCGATCTGGAGATCGAAGTTCCGGGACAACGCTTCATCGACGCAGTCTTTGAGCGACATCGACCGAGGCTCGGCCGCCTCCACCGTGGAGATTCCAACGGAGACAAGGACGATCGCAGCGGCAAACCCGAGGGTGACCGGCCGATGGCGGCGTCGAGGTTGAATCAGCATGGGGGTGTGAGATTCGCGGTTGTCGGCAGGCGCGCCGAATGCTCTGTGACGGAACAGGGACGTCATGGGACGGGGGCGGCGTGGGTCGGGATCAGCTCATGGGTATTTCGGCGAAACCCGGCGGGGTGGCGAGCCTTAACTGGCGGACGTTCGGGGTGGGTAGGGCGTGCACTCCGCTGCGCGCCGCCCTTTGCGGACGCACCCAGACACGGCGCCCTCGCACTGGTGCATTGAAGACCTGTCCCCTTGTTAGAATCACCGTCATGACGCCGGCTTGTATCGCCGTGAGATCGCCCCGATGATCGGGCTACGGAGCTGCCGGTGGGCATGCGTCCCGAAGTCCCTCGATGTCCAAAGTCGATCCCCAAGCGAAATCCGCGGCTCCCGCGGGACACTGCCTCGTCAGCGTGGTGACCCGTGCCATGGAGAAAGATCCAGCGCTGGAAGCCGTGAAGGTGGACCGCGCAGCGGGGGCGCTGGCCATCGCAGCCCTCGGCAAACCGCCGGGCGGCGCGACCGTGGCGAAGCTTTCAGACCAGCTCCGCGATGCCACCGCCAAGTCCGATCACGTCTGCGCACTCATTACCGGCAGCGAGAACTGCTCGAACTGTCCTCAGGCAGAACACCTTCCCTCGCCCGACCTTTTCACCGTCCAACATATCCCCGGCGCGACCACCATCGCCCGGGTGACGTGCCCCACCGCACCGCGATTCTGGCGCTGGGCACAGACTCCGCTCCCGAAATTCGTCCCCCGCGAAGTCCGGCTTCCGGATGACGAACACGCGGAGGACGAATGGAAGGGACAATTGGTCGGGGCCACGATCTGCGGGATCGCGGGACTCGTTGGATGGCGGCTCGGGGACACTGCGGGTGCCTACGCCGCTTTCGGGATTTCCTATCTGGCCGGCGCGTGGTTCCCCGCAGAGGAAGTGTGGGAGCGCCTTCGTGAACGCCAGCTCGACGTCCATTTCCTGATGCTCGCGGTCGCAATCGGTGCCGCCTCAATCGGCGCGCTGGAAGAAGGCGCCGCCCTGCTCTTTCTGTTCTCGCTCTCCGGTGCCCTCGAGCACTACGCGATGGGACGCACCCACCGCGAGATCCGCTCCCTGATCCGCGCCGCGCCAAAGGAGGCCACGGTCCTGCACGCGGACGGAACGGAACACCGCGAACCTGTCGACTCGATCACCGCGGGCATGCGGCTCTTGGCCAAGCCGGGCGAACTGTTCCCGGTCGACGCCGAGATCACGCGAGGCGCGACGGCCGCGGACGAATCGAACCTCACGGGCGAGGCGGTTCCGGTGGAGAAGGCCGTCGGCGACAAAGTGCTCGGCGGCACGCTGAATCTCTGGGGCGCCGTGGAAGCGGTGGCACTGCGGCCCGCCCGTGAAAGCGCGTTGCAGCGGATCATTCAATTGATCCACGAGGCGCAACACCTCAAGGCGCCTTCCCAACGTTTCACCGACCGATTCGGCACCGGTTACACGCTGGTGATTCTGGGCCTGACGCTCGCGATGTTCCTGGGTTGGTGGCTTGGGGCGGGACGCCTGGCGTTCGCATCACTCCCAGGGCGGCACAGCGCGTTTTATCTCGCGATGACGTTCCTCGTCGTCGCGTCGCCCTGCGCCTTGGTCCTCTCGATCCCTTCCGCAATCCTCGCCGCCATCGCCCACGCGGCGCGACACGGCATCCTTTTCCGCGGCGGGGCCGCCGTCGAAAAACTCGCCGAGGTCGACGTGGTCGCCATGGACAAGACCGGCACGCTCACCACCGGCGAACTTCGCGTCGAGAAGATCGAATGCTTCCCCCCGGGCGAGGAGGCGGAGGTGACGCGTATCGCCTTCGGGATGGAACGTCTTTCCGATCATCCGCTCGCACGCGCCGTCGCCCGCCATGGCAAGCAACACGGCATCGCCGAGGCCTCGGTCCAGCACGTCGAATCCCTCACCGGACTCGGCCTCCGCGCCTCGGTCGACGGACAGGACGCCGTCCTCGGCCGACGCGAGCTCGTCCTCGCTTCCTGGCACGGCACGCCGGCCACCCAGGTGCCGCAGCCGGAGCCCGGCGTGTCCGAGGTCTGGCTCACCCGGGGCGACCTTCTGGGGCGGATCCTCCTGCGCGACGACATCCGACCGCAGTCACGAGGGGTCGTTGAGAGCCTGCGGGCCCGGGGGCTCCACACCGTGGTGCTCACCGGCGACCGGCATTCCACCGGCGAACACCTTCGTCAACAGATCGCCCTCGATGAAGTGCGCGCCGAACTGAAGCCCGACGACAAAGTCGCCGCGATCTCGGCGTTCTCGAAGTCCGGCCGCCGCGTCGCGATGATTGGTGACGGCGTCAACGATGCACCCGCGCTCGCAGCAGCGCATGTCGGTGTCGCGATGGGAGCCCGCGGGTCGGATGCCGCCCTTGAGCAGGCGGACGTGGTCCTGATGCATGACCGGCTCGAGAATTTCCTCGCAGCCTTCGAGCTCAGCCAGCGCGCGCGACGCATCATCCGCCAAAACCTGGTGATCTCACTCGGAACGGTCGTGGTTCTCGCCGGGCTTGCCGCGTTCGGGATGATTCCCCTGACTCTCGGTGTCGTGGGTCACGAGGGCAGCACGGTGGTGGTGGTGCTCAACAGCCTGCGCCTCCTCATGTCGCGCAAACGATCAGCAGCCTGAGCCCCCGCGAAGGGCCCCAGTCCCGCGGTCGCGAGGGAGTGGGACCCTCCCGTTTCCCCCTTTCGCTCCGCCACTAATCCGTTGCCGGATCGGGAACGTAGGCGGAGCGTCGTGCCAGAAACTCAACCGGAGTGCTGCCCATGAAAGTTAAACCGACCAAATCCGGGAACGTGCTGGTGGAACTTCAACCCACCGACAACTCGCTCATCGACCGGGCCGAGCAATCCTCCAACCTCGGCAAGATACGGCGGATCCTCGCGCCCGTGGACTTCTCGGCCAACTCACGCAAGGCGGTGACCTACGCCGTCGCCTTCGCCCGGCAGTTCGGCGCGAGCATCACCTTTCTCCACGTCATCCAGGTGAACTACGCCTACGGTGAATTGGGCGCGATCGACTTCTCTGCGCTGGAGCGTGAAATGCGCGGCGGCGCCTCGAAGGAATTGGACTCGCTCCTCGCCGAAACGCGCGCCGTCGGCGTGACCGCCGAAAGCGTCATCCGCGAGGGCAGTCCCGCGAAGATCATCGCCGATGTCGCCGCCGAACTGCAGACCGACCTCCTCGTGGTATCCACGCACGGCTACACAGGGCTCAAGCACGTGCTCATGGGCAGCATTGCCGAGCATGTGGTGCGCTACGCCCCATGCCCGGTCCTGGTCGTTCGCCAGCAGGAACAGGACTTCGTGAATTCGAGCAGCTGAGAGCATCGCGCGAAAACCCAACCTTGTGGCGGCGGCTCCCCGGAACGACGGCACGCCTGCTGGAGGGTTGCAGCCCAGCACTCCGCGATGACCCGCGCTTTGCACGGCGCCGGTCTTCAGGCACCGTTTGCGCGCGGATGACAAGCCTTGCCCTGCAACGCAGTGAACTCGGGAAACTGGCCGACAAAATCCTCGCCGACGAACGGTTCACCGAAGCCGAAGCGCTCGAACTCTTCGCCCACCGCGACCTCCACGCGCTGGGCGCACTCGCATCCCTCGCCCGACAGCGGCGCGTCGGCAACAAGGCCAGCTATCTCGTCAACCGTTACCTCAACTACTCGAATTACTGCATCCTCAGCTGCCAGTTCTGCTCCTTCGCCCGCAAGAAACGCGACGCCGACGGCTTCGAACTGACCGTCGAGCAGATGCTCCAGAAGGCCCGTGAAGCCCTCGCCCTCGGCGTGACCGAACTCCACATCGTCGGCGGACTCCACCCGTCCCTTCCCTTCGATTACTACCTCGGATTCCTACGCGCCCTCAAGTCTCTCGACCCCCGGCTGCAGCTGAAATGCTTCACCGCCATCGAGGTCCTGCACCTCGCATGGCTTGCCCGCAAATCCGTTCCGGACACGCTCGCCGAACTCAAGGCGGCCGGCCTCGACTCCCTCACCGGCGGTGGAGCCGAGATATTCCAGCCGTCCGTCCGCAGCCAGATCGCGCGCGGCAAGGAGTCGGCCGACGAATACATCGATGTCCATCGCACCTGGCACCGCATGGGCGGCCGCAGCACCTGCACGATGCTCTACGGCCACGTTGAATCGCCCGCCGACCGCGTCGACCACCTGAGACGACTCCGCGAACTCCAGGACGAAACACACGGATTCACCGGATTCATCCCCCTTCCCTATCATCCGGATAACAACCTGATCCCGGTCGATCACTCCCCGTCCGGGCTCGACTCGCTCCGCACCATCGCGGTAAGCCGGCTGTTCCTCGATAACTTCGACCACATCACGGCCTACTGGGTCGGGTTGGGAACAAAACTGTCGCAGGTCGCACTCAGTTTCGGCGCCGACGACCTCCACGGCACGATCCTCGAGGAACATATCTTCCACATGGCCGGCGCCGGCTCGCCCCAGGGCCGCACCGAGGCCGAACTTGTCAAGGCCATCCGTGACGCCGGATTCACGCCTGTGCAGCGAAATACCTTCTACGAGGCGATCCGCGTGTGGGACGACGGAAGGTCCATCACTTCACCGACGTGATGAACCCGTGGTGCAAGCCCATGTAATAAGGCAGCAGAAATACCGTCCCGCTCGCCAACTCACGTCCGTCCCCGCCGTAGTCCAAATCCCACGGGTCCGTATTCCAATGGTTGAAATGGCGCTCCTCAACCGGCAGGACCTTGCCATTCACACGGCAACCCCGCCTTCCCTGGCGCGGTTCGTAGACGTCCACGGAGTGCTGGGCGGGAAGTCGGATAAGATCGGCGCGATGACTATTGCGATGCCCCCAGTTGCAACGGTCCAACGGGAACCCTCGAAGCGTGGCCATCGAGTCATCCAGCCAGCCGGCCCACGGTTCGATGGCATAATCCCCCCACGCATTGTGATAACTCGCCCCCCGGCCATGCGCGGCGTAGGCGAAGTTGAAGAAGGGATTCATCTCCGGATGCTCCAGCACGGCATAGGCATGGAAGGCGAAGAGCCACTTCGGAACCCACGCGGATTCCTTGGAGTAGGCCAGCAGGTTGTAGAAACACATGAACGCCATCTCATCGTCGCTCTGGTTGCCGGAACCCATCCCGGTCTGCAACTTCGGGTTCATGATGTTCGAGGCGTAGCCATGGTCGTCGATGAGCCTGCGGAGCGCGGCCGCATAGCGCGGTTCCCCGGTCACATGGCTGGCGACGGTGAGATAACTCACCATGCTCAGTGAGTTCAGGCCACGTTCCACCCACCAACTCGGGCTGGTGTTGAGATCCTTCGGCCCGAACCGCCCCCAGCGCGTCGGCGTCCCGTCGTGGTCCACAAGTGAAAAGTCATGCTCGAGGAAATGGTCGGCCAGGTCCCGGACCACCTCGCGCACCCGTTCCTTCTCGGCATCGTCGGCCACGAGGTCGTAGTAGCGCGCATAAAGAAAGAAGTGCCCGTCCAGTTCGTCGGAGCTGGTATCGCTCTTCCAATACCACTTCCCGTCGGCGCTCTTCGGCCAGCGAGGCTCGTAGGCCTTCCACAAACGGTCCCCATGCTCACGCTCCTGCTTGTCTGATTCATATCGACCGACGTTCGGATCCGGCAACTCCACGGGTCGGACGGTCCGCGCCACGTAGCCCTTTGGCGGGCTGTGGGGCCCGCCCTGAGTCACCTTCTGCAGGAATCGCAGCGCCTCGAATGCCTGTCGCGCACGGTCCTTGAATACCGGGTTCTTCGTCGCGGCATAGGCAAAGCACTCCCCCGCCCCATACATCGCCGTCCATAAACCGTCGTTGTCGCTGTCGGAATAACTCACCTTCGAGCGATCCCCCGGCCCGGCAAGACCAACCTCCGAGGTGTAGCCAAACGGTGTCCGCTTGATATGGCGCTCGATCTCGTCCTCATAGAACGCCGCCTTCGCAGCCAACGTCATCGGCTTGCGCTCAATCGAACCGATCCCGCCCGATGTCGCGAACCACGCAGTCCCCGCGCCGTCCACGGTCATCGTCCGCACGTCATCGCCCGGCAGCCAACCGCCGCCCTCGCGATAGGCCCAATCCAAACCCTCGTGGCGTATCGCCCCGATCCGTGTGGCAAACCAGACAGCGCCGCCCGGCGCAACGGCCACGCCCGTGAAATCAGTGTAGGGCACGCCATCGCGACCTTCGAAGAACTGCCAGTGGGTACCGTCCCCGACGACGACGCCCGCCGGCACGGCCACCCAGACACGTCCCTTCGAATCCAGCGCCACGCCCCGCACATCGCCCACCGCCCACTCGCGCATCGTGGGGTCCGTGAGCCCAACCCGCAGCCAGCCGTTGGCACGCTGCCGAAAGAGACCGCCGGACGATGCCACCCACAGCTCGCCCTCCGCCGAGGCGGCGATCTGGCGAACTTCCCAGCGGCTCGGCCAGCCAAGCGAAGAGGTCCGGCCCTCCGCAACGCGGAACGGATCCTTGGCCGTCGCAATCCAGGCGACCCGATCGTCGGCGGAGCGCAGCAACTGCCGCACTTCAGGCCACGCCACTTTCGCGGTCACAGCGACGCCATCGACGCCTGCGAACACGAAGGATTCACGATCCACGGACGCGAGACCGGCGATGGAAATCCACTTCCCGTCCTGCAGACGAAACCACTTCCCATCGGCGAACACCCGCGCGGAGCCAACGCCGTCGGGCTCGACGAGTTGGATCCTGGCCGCGTCCACACCTTCAGGAGTTCCCCAAGGGTGGGCGATTTCCTGGGGAAAGGGAGCGTCGGAAACGGGAACCGGCGCGGGTACGGGCGCCGGTGCGGCCGGCGCGGTGAACGGGCCGCAGGTGATCAGAGAAAGGAACCCAGCGACCCAGGCGGAAATACGTCGTCGTATCACAGGGCCAGCCTGCGCGGTCCGGCGCGGCGCGGCAATGGTGTCATCGAGGGCCGCCCTCCCCCGCGGCCCTCCATGTCCTCACCGCGTCGCTGGCGCGAGTTCCTGAACGACGATATTGCGGAGCTGCGCGGTGGTTTCGTAGGTGCAGATGCCGAGCGGCACACTCTCCTCGATCGCACCGGACCGTAGCCCGAAGGTCTTCCCCTCAGTGACCACGTCGACGACCTTCTCCTTGTCGAGCCAGGCCTCAAGCTTGGCGGGTGTGACGCGGACCCTGACGACGTACCAGCGCTCACGTTCGAAGGCCATGAACTTGGTGGTGTCGTTGGAGGACGCGTCGTTGCCGTCGATGCTTGAGATGCCGACAACGCCGCCACCCCAACCGCCGACGATCAGGCTCACGTTGGTTCCGGCCATCGGAAACGTCAGGCCACAGAAGAAATCGCTGCCCTGCATGCGGCGGGCCTCGAGAGTGAGCTCGTAATTCGTCTTGAGCACCGCGTTCGTGTAATGCACGCCGGTCATCAGACCCTGCTCCAGGATCATCAATCCGTTCTCCACGTGGACCTCGCCCTTGCCGGCGAAACCGGTGATGGCCCAGCCGCTCAGGGTTTTCCCATCGAACAACGTGCGTTTCGCGCCGGTGGCGGCTGGCGGGGTGTTGGTGCTGGCGCCAAGGGATGTGAACGAGGCGGACACACAGACAAGCAGGACGACGAGCGGCTTCACGCCGTCCAGCAAAGCGAATCCACACGCCCATGCAACTCCAACGTTCGCGTGCTTTGGAACCAAAGACCTGTCCCCTTGTTTGGGGTCACTCGTATCCCCCCTCCGTTCCCTTCCGAAGATCTGAGATTCGCCCCTCCAACGATCGTCGCGGATCGATTCTTGAACGAGGTCTGCACGCGACGTTACTGTCGGAGGAAGCACGTGATCGATTCCCAGCCAATGCGCGGGGCCCCGTCGATTCCCGGGAGGTCCGACGCTTGAAGCCCCGAACCTCTCGTCGGGTCTTTCTGGGAGGCGTCGCCATGAGCCTCGGCGGAGTGGCTTCGGGCCTTGGCCGTCATGCGAGCGCTGCTTCCGCACCCTCTCCCGTGAGCGCCGTGACCATCACCAGCATCGAGGTCATCCGGATCGAGTACCCCGTTGTTGGACGATTCAAATTTTTCGAACGGCCGGACGGCAAGCCCTCCGGGCGCCCGTCGGTTTTGGTGAAGATCACGGCCAGCAACGGGACGGTTGGCTGGGGGCAAAGTGTGCCCACCCCTCGTTGGAGCTACGAGACCCCGGAGTCGGTGGTGTCCACCGTGCGGCGTTACTTGACGCCGGTTCTCGTCGGATTGGATCCCTTCGATTTCGCGGGGATTCACCGGGCGATGAACAGCGCGATTGCGCCCTCGTTCTCCACCGGGCAGCCGATCTGCAAGGCGGGGATCGATCTCGCGCTGTTCGATCTCACCGGACGCATCCTCGGCAAGCGGGCGGCGGAGCGATGGGGCCGCACGGGGCGGAAACACATCCCGCTCAGTTGGACCCTCAACCCGAAGACGCTCGATGACGTGGAGGGCCTGGTCGCGCAGGGCAGAGCGAAGGGTTATCGGCACTTCAACGTGAAGGTCGCGCCCGATCCGAAGTTCGATGTCGAACTGTGCCGGATCGTGAAACGTCTCGTTCCCGATGGCTTTCTCTGGGCCGATGCCAACGGTGGCTACGACGAGGCCACCGCCGCGGCCGTCCTGCCGAAGCTCGCCGACATCGGCGTTCCCGTGATCGAACAACCGTTGCCCGCGAATCGGCTCACCGGCTATGCGCGCCTCCGCAAACTGGGCGCCCTGCCCATCCTCATGGATGAAGGCATTGTCTCCACCGTCGAACTCGAGGAGTTCATCGCGCTCGGCCTGCTCGACGGGGTGGCGATGAAACCCGCCCGCTGTGGCGGGCTTACCGAAGCGCGCCGTCAGATCGAGACCGTCCTCGACCGCGGCCTGATGTTCCTCGGCAGCGGCCTCACCGATCCGGACCTCTCCCTCGCCGCGTCCGTCGCGATCTACGCGGCCTACGATCTCAAGTATCCGGCCGCGCTGAACGGGCTCCAGTTCCTGTCGGGCTCGATTCTCAAACAACCGTTTGAACTCAAGGACGGCGGGCTCGAGGTTCCCCTCGGTGCCGGGTTGGGCGTGGAAGTCGACGAAGCCAGGATCCAGGAATTGCAGGTGAAGGAAACATGAGAACACCAGGCTGGTTAGCGTGGGTCGGTGTGGTCGCAACAATGATGCTCTCCCCCGGCGTGCCGGCGATGGGAGCAGCCCCTGCCACCGGGCAGTCCGCGAAACCCGCGGCCTTCCGGTTCGAGGACAGCGACCCCCGCTCGGTGACGCTGTGGGATGGGGACCGGCCCGTCTACGTCTACCGGCACGGGGTCATGCTCAAGGACGGCATCGCCGCGGATCGCGCCCGCAGTTCGTACCTGCATCCGATCTACGGGCTCGATGGCGAGGTGCTGACGGATGATTTCCCCGAGGACCACCTCCATCATCGCGGCCTGTTCTGGTCATGGCCCCACGTGGGGATCGATGGGCAGCAGTACGACCTGTGGATGCTCAAAGGCATCGGGCACCGGTTCGAGCGATTCCTCGAGCGGAAGGTGACACCCACCGGGGCCGTGCTCGCAGTCGAGAACGGCTGGTTCGTCGGAGATCGCAAGGTGATGCAGGAACAGGTCCGCTTCTCCGCAGGCCCGGCATCCGCGGACAATCGCGCGATCGACGTCGAGTGCACCTGGGTTCCCCTCGATCGACCCATCTCGCTCTCGGGCGCCGAGGGAAAGAGCTACGGCGGCATGACCCTCCGCTTCGCACAGGGCACGAACACCTTGATCACCACGCCGATGGGGAACGGCACGAACGACCTCTACATGACGCGCCTGCCCTGGGCCGACCTGACCCGGCTCTTTGACGGACGATCACAACCGTCCGGGGCGGCGCTGTTCGTCCCGCCCGATCACCCGGATTTCCCACCCACCTGGCTGACGAGGCATTACGGCGTCCTCTGCCTGGGCTGGCCCGGGGTCGAGGCCCGGACATTTCCCGCGGGCACCCCGATTCATTGCCGATATCGCGTGTGGATCCATCGCGGCGTGCCAGACAAGCAGAAGCTCGAATCCGCGTATGCCGCCTACGTCGCGAATGCGGCGGACCCGAAGCCGGGCGGCAGCGCAGCGGCCCCCAATGCCCCCCCCAACCCCGAGGTCTCGGGCATCGTATCCGCCTCGGACCTGGTGCCTCCGTCAACCGGGACAAAGGTCCTGATCGTGACGGGCATCGATTACCCGGGACATCCCTGGCGCGAGACCGCGCCGCGGCTGCGCGCCATCCTCGACAAGGATCCACGCCTGAGCGTGCGCGTCGTGGAGGACCCCAATGCCCTCGCCTCGCCGCGACTCAAGGATTGGGACGTCATCGTCCTGCATTTCATGGACTGGGAAGTGCCCGGTCCCAATGCCCAGGCGCGCGAGAATCTTTGGAACGTGGTGCGCGGTGGAAAGGGTCTCATCCTCACCCATTTTGCGTGCGGCGCCTGGGATGGGAATGAATGGCCGGACTTCGTGAAGCTGGCGGGTCGCGTGTGGGATCCGAAGCTTCGCGGACATGATCCCCACGGGAAATTCCGAGTCGACATCGCCGATCCGGCCCATCCGATCACCCGGGGTCTCGCGGCATTCGAGACGCTCGATGAATTGTACACCTGCCTGACGGGCGACACGCCGATCCATGTCGTGGCGAAGGCGACCTCGAAAGTGGACGGGAAGGACTACCCCATGGCCTTCGTCCTGGAACCGGGACAGGGGCGGGTGTTCCACACCGTGCTCGGCCATGACGCGCGGGCGTATGCCAACGATGCGGGGGTGGGGGAATTGCTGCGACGAGGGTGTGCTTGGGCGGGACGATTGGCCCCGGTGCCGTGAGGGTCGTGGCGACGGACGGAGGACGTCGTCCCTTCGGAATCGGGTGACCTCAGGTGTCAATAATACAGATCTGACACCAAGAGGTTTCTTGACGTGGGAAGGCTGGTGGCGGGAGCTTTGATGACCATGAACCTCCAACCACCTCCTGGCGTCGCCACGGATCGTCGTGAATTCCTCAAGCGTTCCTCGGTGCTCGCCGCGGGGATCGCGGCAGCGCCGTTCATTTCTGTTCCCCAACGGACGTATGCGGCGAACAGCGAGACCCTGAAGGTCGGGCTCGTGGGTTGTGGCGGGCGCGGCACCGGGGCCGCGAGCCAGGCGCTTCACGGCGACCGCAACGTCGTGCTGCACGCCATGGGTGACATCTTCGAGGACCGGATGAAGGGGAGCCTGGAGCAGATCAAGAAGGAGCATCCGGAGCGGACGATGGTGACGCCCGACACATCGTTCATCGGGTTCGATGCGATCGACAAGGTTCTGGCGAGTGGCGTTGACGTGGTGGTGTTGGCGACGCCGCCCGGCTTCCGTCCGTATCACCTGAAGAAGGCGATCGATGCGGGGAAGCACGTGTTCTGCGAGAAGCCGATGGCGACGGACGCCCCGGGTGTGCGGCTGGTGATGGAAGCTGCCGCGGTGGCGAAGCAGAAGAAGCTCGCGCTCACTTCGGGCTTCTGCTGGCGGTACAACCCGGCCGAGCGCCAGATCATGAAGCGCATCCACGACGGCGAGATCGGGTCCCCGCTGTCCATGTACACCGTGTACAACACCGGTTCGCTCTGGGTGAAGCCGCGTCAGCCCGGCTGGAACGACATGACCTACCAGATGCGCAACTGGTACTACTTCACGTGGCTTTCCGGGGACCATCTCGTCGAGCAGGCGGTGCACAGCCTGGACAAGATGCAGTGGGCGCTGAAGGACGAGGCTCCTGTGAAATGCGTGGCCCACGGTGGCCGCCAGGTCCGCACGGGCTCGGACTTCGGGCACATCAACGATCACTTCAGCATCCTGTACGAATACGCCAGCGGTGCGCGCGGCTATCATTTCTCGCGGCAACAGGCCAACACGGCCTCGGACAATTCCGATTATTTCATGGGTTCGAAGGGGGTTGCGCAGATCAAGGCCTTTGCGGGGTTGCGCATCACCGGCGAGACCAACTGGAACCTCCGCAGCCGTGAGGGCCTGGAGAACATGTACCAGGTCGAGCACAACGAGATGATGGCTTCCATCCGCAAGGGCGAGCCGATCAACGATGGTGCGTGGATGGCGCAGAGCACCATGGTCGCGCTCATGGGCCGCATGGCCGCCTACACGGGACAGGAGATCACGTGGGAACAGGCGCTCAATTCGAAGGAAAACCTGGCGAAATGGGTCACCAACCAGGAGGAGGAGGTGGGCGATCCGAAGTTCAGCTGGGACATGCCGCTGCGCGTCCCCGCCGTGGCGATGCCCGGCCAGACGAAGTTCGTGTAGAAGACTCCGGCCCCTGGGGAGTGAGGCGATCCCTCACTCCAAAACCAGTCGCGTCGAGCGTGACCGTGTTGGGCGCTCCTGTTAGGGTGCCCGGATGCTGATCGACGCGGCGCCATGGCGCGGAGGGCGGGTCTTGATGCTCGCACTCCTGGCGATGGCGCTCTGGGGCGGATGTTCTCCGGAAGATTTTCTCGCCTCGGACGAGGATCGCGAACGCAACTACCAACGGGCACGCGACGCAGAACGCCTCGGCGATTACGAGGCGGCGTCGGAGTACTACGAGCGTGCCCTCGAGAAAAACTCCCGGGCACCCTCGGTCCATCTGGGCTACGCGGCACTCTGCGAGAGCCAGCTCCGGCGGTATCCGGACGCGGTCTATCATTACCAGCGCTACCTGCGCCTCCGGCCCGAGGACCCCAAGGCGGACGACATCCGACGGCGGATCACGAATTGCACGGAGCGGTTGGCGACTTCCGTGCCGCTGGTGATCCGGAGCGAGACGATCGCGCGCGACCTCGGATTGGTCCGCGCCGAGAACATCAGCCTGCATGGCCAGATAACGAACCTCGTCGCGGTGGTCCTCCAGCAGACCAACGAGATCCGGAGCCTCAACGGGGCGCTCGCGCAATTGCAGTCCCAATACCAGGCCCAGGCCCAGTCGCTCGCCCAGGCGCAGGTCCAACTCCAGGCAGCCTTGGCAGCCGCGAGTGCGGGCGGGCCCGGCCCTTCGGGTGCGAACGGAGGCGCAGGTCAGCTCGCGGTCCGGCCCTATTCCCCGCCGAAGCCTCTCATCCCGGGGCCCGCCGTCGGTCCGCAGGGAACGCGTCCGCCTGAACCCCCGGCTGCGGTTCGCACGCACCGCGTGCAATCGGGTGAGACCCTCGACCGCATCGCGCGGCGTTATGGGATTCCGGTGAAATCGTTGCAGTTGGCCAATCCACGCGTCGACGCGCGGCACATCAGGTCCGGAACTGAGTTGAAGATCCCGGCGCGATAGGCGTCTGAGATGGAGGTCGCCCTCGCATCTCGTGGAGTCTTGGGCATTCTTTGCAGGCGATCGACGATGAATCTCACCAACACCATCCTGACCGGACTGAAGGAGATCTGGGCCCACAAGACCCGGTCGGCGCTGACGATGTTCGGGATCATCCTGGGGGTCTCCAGCCTGGTGGCGATGTCCGCCCTGGTCCATGGCATGGAGAAGGGGATGAAGGAGGCGTTGGTCGCGATGGGGGGGATTGAGAAGATCCGGCTCGAGACGCAATCCGAGTTGCCCGTGTGGCAGCGGCATCTTGCGGATCAGGCGCGGGGGTTGACCCTTTCCGACATTGATGTCCTACGCAGCGGCGCCCCTCTGGTGACGGAGGTGGTTCCCGCGTACGAGATGCGCGGATGGGGTGGCAATGCGGCGGTGCTCAGTCGCGCGGGCAAGAACACCCGCGCCTCGGTGGTCTCGGGAACCATCCCGGGTTGGGCCGTGGTCAATGAACACGTGATCGAGCATGGCCGGATGCTGACGGACTCCGACGAGGAACAGGCCCGGAGTGTCTGCGTGATCGGCACGGGTATCCGCGATGAACTCTGGGGGAATCCGGAGCTCACAGGCGACGAGATCATCCCGGTGGGGCAACGCCTCACGATCAACGGCCAGACGTTCACCATCATCGGGATGTTCCAGCACTACGAGAGCGAGCAGGCCCGGCGTGAACGCGAATACCGGAAACGCGAGGGCATGGGCTTGACGAACGCGGTGTCCGGGCCGACGCGGAAGCGCGGGTATGGCGGGCGCGCCAGCGGCGGCGGTTGGATGTTCTGGTACAAGAACAATGCGGTCATGATCCCGCTGCGGACGATGCTCATCAAGTTCCGCTCCGGGGTGGGCGCGTCGGAGACGCCGGATTTCCGGCTGTCCACGATCTATTTCAGGGTGCCCAGCATGGAGATGCTCGAACCGGCTCTGCAGCAGGCCCGCAACGTCCTGATGTTCACCCACCGCGGCATCGAGGATTTCACGTTCCGCACCCATGAGGAGTGGGCGGGCGACATCAACCGGATCATCGGCAGTACCCGCATGAGCGGCACGATCATCGCCGCGATCAGCCTGCTCGTGGGCGGGATCGGCATCATGAACATCATGCTGGCGAGCATCTCGGAGCGGGTCCGGGAGATTGGCATCCGCAAGGCGGTGGGCGCCTCCACCGGCGCGATTTTCATCCAGATCCTGGTCGAATCAGTCGTGATCGCGGTCCTCGGCGGCATCGCAGGGCTCGGGTTTTCGTGGCTCGTGGTGGATCTGATCGCGGGGTTCACCCCGACGGACAACGCCCCCGAGATCACCGCGGCATCGCTGGCGGTGGCATTCGCCTTCAGCGTGCTGGTCGGCATCCTGGCCGGTCTCTACCCCGCCGCACGCGCCTCGCGCCTCCACCCGATCCAGGCGTTGCGGTACGAATGATCGGGCACGACATCTCCCATGGCCGTCTACAGCGCGCTCCTGATCGGGTTGAAAGAGGTCTGGACCCACAAGTTCCGGTCGTTCCTGACCATGCTCGGGATCGTTCTTGGGGTCTCGAGTCTGATCGCCATGGCTGCGCTGGTGCGGGGCATGGAGAATGGGATGAAGGAGGGGATGATCGCGATGGGCGGCCTGAACAAGGTGCTCATCCGTGAGCAGGAGGTGCCCGCTGAACAGGAGCACATGCGCGACCTCGCTCCCGGCCGGACGCTGCGGGATGTCCTGGCCCTGCGAAGCAGTGCCCCATTGATCACGGTGATCTCACCGGAGATGGGGGTGTTCGGCGCCGTGGTCTCGCGCAACGGCAAGAACCACTACCCTTCCGAGGTCGTCGGTGTCTGGCCCGCGGTCCTCGACATGAACCTGTACGAGGTCCGCCATGGGCGGTTCCTCACCGATCTCGACGAGCAATACGCCCAGAGCGTGTGCGTGATCGGGACGGGGATCCGGGATGAGCTGTTCGGTTCCCCGCAGGAAACGGGTCGCGAGATCATCCCGATCGGCGAGCGGATCCTGATCAACAGCCAGTTGTTCACGATCGTCGGCATGTTCCAGCATTACGAGAGCGAGCAGGCGGCCCGGCAGCGGGAACTCGCGAAGAAGGATCCCGCGCAGCTCGATCCCAAGATCGCGGCCCAACGGCAGCGCGGCTACCGGAGCAAGAACTGGGATGCCTTCTGGCGGAAGAACAACGTGGTCTACATGCCGCTGAACACGGCCTGGCTGAAATTCCGGGCGGCCTCGGGCAAGACCGGCATTCCGGAACCGAAACTGTCCGATTGCGACATCAAGGTGGTCGACCTCGAGCATTTCGAGGCCGCGCTCCAGCAGGCGCGGAATGTCCTCATGCTGACGCACAACGGCGTGGAGGATTTCGCCTTTGAGACCCAGGAAAACCGGCTTGAGGACATCAACCTTCGCATCCGGAACGCCCGCATCAGCGGCGGCATCATCGCCGGTCTGAGCCTGCTCGTGGGCGGCATCGGCATCATGAACATCATGCTCGCCAGCATCACCGAGCGCATCCGCGAGATCGGAACGTGCAAGGCCATCGGCGCCTCGCCCGCGGTCATCTTCCTCCAGGTGCTGGTCGAGGGCAGCGTTCTCGCAGGACTGGGCGGCACCGCCGGCATCGGCTGCTCTTTCGCCCTGGTCTCGATCATCGACCAGGTGTCGCCAGGATCGAACGCCCCCGTGATCACCCTGCTGCCCGTGGTCGCTTCGCTCGTGTTCAGCCTGTCCGTCGGGGTGATCGCGAGCCTCATTCCCGCGGTGAAAGCCGCCCGCCTCGCACCCATCCAGGCGCTGCGTTACGGCTGATCGATCAGGCGAGCCGCCGGGTTACTCCATCTTCAGTCGGTAATAGGTCGGGCCCGGGCGTGAGCCGAGCTCCGGATCGTTGTAGGTGTTGATCCCCGCTGATCCGGCCACGTTCCACTGCAACGCGTGGAAGGGTCCCGTGACGGCGTCGGCCCGCTCGATGGTGTACCGTCGTCCAACAACCCCCTGCCAGCGCAGCGTGGTGTCGACGCCCTCAGAAGGCAGTATCCGCACCTTGTTGGGAGATGTTCCCTGCGCAAGTTCCACGGCATTGCTCACCCCGTCGCCGTCCGGGTCATCGCCGGCGCCGTAGCTCAGGTCCCCGAAGTTCGCGAGCTCCCACGCATCCGGCAGACCGTCGCCATCCAGGTCAGCGGTCGACAGGTTGAGGGTGACGATGTCGAAGGCGCGGCCTGCGACGTTGTGTTGATGGAGAAGAAGGACGCGCGGCGAGGAGTTGGTTCCGGCGGACGCGCGGTGGATGTTCGCGGTGACGCCCAATCCCTCGTCGAAGAATGGCGTGCCATCGATCCCAAAGGGGGTCCCGTCGACGACCGCGTTCGCCGCGTCGAATGAAATCCACGGAGTCCGATCGAAGTAATCGCCGCGGGTGAGCACCCGGTATCGGAACTTCGTGAATGTCTCCGTGAGCCCGATGTCCGAGGCCTGCGCGGCCTGGACCATCGCTCCGTTCAGGAACGGCGACGTGTCATGCCCGTCCGGGAGCAGCATGTTGATGGGCCACTCGGAAAGGATGGCCCCCGTGGACTCGTCACGGACAACGGAGATCTGCGCGTCGGTCGAACTCCCGTAGGCATCCACATCGTCAGCGGCATAGGTTCCCGACGTGGCGTTGATCACGGTGAAGTCGGTGAGGCCATCCCCATCGATGTCGATCTCGACGTCGAAGTCGTTCCGCGCGCGCTGCGGCGTGACCCAGTGTCCTGCGGTCGCGATCCCAAAATAGAGGGTCGTGTTGGTCATGGAACCGGATGCCAGATAGTCGGTGGCGGCACCCACGGCGACGATGTCGGTGGCGGAACGGACATCGGGGAACTGGAGATTCGCGTCGTCGAGCCCAAGCTGGAAAACCGACACGAGCGGCGCCGCGTGGGCGCTGGTCCCGCGTGTGGGCAGGGTCACCCGCGCGACCGCGCCTGTCGGGGTTCCCGCGTGGAGGGTCGTCGCCGCGAAATTCGCGGTCGCCCGGAGCACCCCGTACCACGGCACGTGCAGCGCGACCCCGTCACCGTGCAGCCAGATTTCACCGCTCGATTCCGGGAGCTGCTGACGAGGAAAACCGTCGAGCAACGAGGGAGACGTCGGGTCGATGATCAAACCGAACAGCGCCGGGTCTGCCTCGAGGACCACGTCGAAGGTTGCGGACGCATGAGCGGCCACGGTCACGGACCGCACGGCGGGGGCGAGGTGGACTCCCGGTCCGATCAGGGTGTTGGTCGCCGAAAGCGCGAGGGTCACCGGAGTGTTCCCGTGGTTGACGATGCGGACCGCCTTGTTCGTGGCGATGGGTGACGACAGCTCGAGGGCGCCGAAGGAAACCGAGACCTCGCCGGAATCGTCGGCGACCTTGGCGACTACAGATGTAAGCGTCGCGAGGTCCACCTGGATGCGGCCGGCGCCGGTCCGTGATTCCGGATAGGGGTGCCCGTCGGCGTCGTGGGTGGCGACGGCGGTGTTCATCAGCGCGGCCTTGATGTCCTCGGCCGGCCAGTCGGGATGGGCTTGGCGCAGGAGCGCGGCGGCACCGCCCACGTGGGGGGTGGCCATCGATGTGCCGGAGTAGGTGATGCCCTTCGTGCCGGAACCGGCACGAGCCGAAGTGATGTGCGTGCCGGGCGCTGCCAGGTCAGGTTTGAGGTGACTGGTGCGATACCCGGGGCCGCGGGAGGTGTCCTTGTCGAGGGTGTCAGCCTGTTCCAGATGGATCGGTCCCAGACCGTTGACAAGTGTCACTTTGACCGGGCTCGTGGCCATCCGGTCGCGGATCTTCTGGCCGTCGGCCTTGCTGATCATCACGGCGGGAATGTGGATGTCCGAGGCGTCTCCGCTGCTGCCCATGAGGACCAGCGGGGGATCGTCGACGTTGTTGACGACGATCACGGCGATGGCACCGGCGTGTTGGATGGCGCGGATCTTGTCGGCGAAGAAGCAGGTGCCGCGGTCGACCAGGGCGATATGACCGCGGAGCGCGTTGGTGTTGGTGAGGGTGCCGCATCCGTTTTCTGGCGTGGTGGCGGCCAGTTCGCCGGACACGGCTCCGATGTCGGCGAGTTGCCCGGTGAACGTTCCCTCCAGGGCAGCGTAGATGCCCGCGAGATCGGGGGGGCTGGTGACCTGGATGGCGTCGTCAGGATCGCCGGCATCCAACGAGTTGGCCACGGCGATGGTCTGGGGGAAGACCGCTGGACTGGATAGGATGTAGGCTGTGTTGCCCTCGTTGCCTGCCGCGGTGGCGATGACCGTTCCCAGGCGGGTCAGCCGGGTGATCGCCTCGGACTCGGGATCGCTGGAATCGTCGGACCCGAAGGACGTACCGAGTGAAAGCACGACCACATCGAGCCGGTCCGAGGTGTCCCCGTCGTGGTTCGGGTCCGCCGCCCAGTCAAGCGCGTCGATCACGGCGTCACTGGAGCCGTTGCTGCCGAAGACTTTCAGCGCGTAGAGCAGGGCTGCGGGGGCGACGCCGGGGGCGATCGTGAATCCTGTGAAGTCAGGATGATCGTAGGAACCCCGGTAGGTGCTTCCGTCCCGCGACACCCCGAAGCCTGCGGCGATCGCAGCCACATGGGTGCCGTGGCCCGAGTCGTCCCCGGCACCCACTGAAGTGTCGAGTGGATCGGGGTCGGGCACCGGAATGCTGTTCAGCAGGTCACTGGCGTTGTAGTTGTCGCCGACAAAATCCCAACCCCCGACGACCTTCGCGGTAGGGAACGTCCCGGGCTCGATCCGGGTGGGGACGTTGTTGGTGAAATCGGGGGTCTTCCCCGAACCCCCGAAGTCGGCGTGCGTGTAATCGATGCCCGAGTCGATGATGCCGATGCGGATCCCCTCGCCGGTGAGGGAGGAAGGGCCGCGGGTGCCGGTCCAGGCGGAAGGGGCGCCGATCCACGGGATGCTTGACGTGAGCAAGGGGTGGTAGAGGTGCGCGCGCCGAACCTTCGTCACGCCGGGCAGTGTCGCGAGTTCGTCAACGCGGGAGACTGGGACGCGAATACGGACGGCGTTGAGGGTGTTGACGAAGCGACCGGTGATGGTGGCGCCGAGTCGTTGGAGGGCGGGCTCGAGCGAGTCGTGCTGGGCCTTGATTTCGTTGCGCCGCCGCGAGCCGAGAGCCTGGGCTTGGGCCGCCGCCAGGCGCGGGCCGTTGCCCTGGATGCCCGCCGCCTGGAGGTTCACCTCAGCGACGGAAGCGCCTGTCATTGTGAGAAACACCGACACGGTATCCTCGGCATGGACGGCCCGGGACGAAAAAACGGCGAGGACGAGGAGCGCGACGAGGCATGGGCGCATGGCGCGAGATACCTAGCACATCGGGACGGGATGACCATCGCGAAGCGTGGATGGATGGCGGATGCCGTGCATCCACAGATTGACGGCAGGGCGCGCACTCCGCTGCGCGCCGTCCTTCGCGGACGCACCCAGGCACGGCGCCCTCGGAGAGGCCGCCCTGCTACCACCGGCAACTCGTGGATGCGCCGTGGCATCCGCCGCGGCGACCTGAGGTCCCAATCCTGCGATCGCTCAATCGCCAAGCAGGCGCTTGAGGTGGTCGCGGGCGTTGGCCTCACGGGCGTTGACACCGCGGCCCAGCCATTCGCGGCGGACAAACTCGAAGTGCTCGCAGTAATTCGCGGTGTTCTTCTCGGCGACGGGGTCGGCGCGGCGTTCGCGGCATTGGTGGGCCACGCTCCGTTCGTAGTGGGTGCAGTTCAGGCAGACCTTGAGGTCGGCCCGGCACTTCTCGCACGCCTCGCTGCGACCGGGGATGCCGTCGAGCAGGTACGAGGTTCCGCATTCGTGGCAATGTCGATTCGGCATGGCGCGGGGATTGTCGGCACGAGACACGTTCTGGCAACGGCCTTTCGCGCGGCGGTCCAAGGGCGTATCCCCGAGATTCACAAATAGCGGGACAGGTCTTTCATTGGATCCGTCTGGGTTTTAGCCAATGAAGGGACAGGTCTTTCATGGGGTACACATCGATCAGGATCCGATGGACTACCCGTCGCCCGTCATCTCGGGGACCCCACGCCGTTGCCACGACCCCTCGCCTTCCCGTAAGGTCCGGCCCGCGGAAGACACGCCGCCCGAGACTCCAGACTTGTCCCTCCCATGGCCCAACTCAACGATCACTACCTCAAGCTCAAGGCCGGTTATCTCTTCCCCGAAATCGGCCGTCGCGTCCGGGTATTCTGCGAACAGAATGTCGAGGCTGCGAAACGGCTGATCCGCTGCGGCATCGGTGACGTCACCGAACCCCTGCCTCCGGCGGTTACGAAGGCGCTGCACGCAGCCGTCGACGAGATGGGCACGCGCGAAACGTTCAAGGGTTATGGGCCCGAGCAAGGTTATGAATGGCTGCGAGGCGCGATTGCGAAGAACGATTTCCGGGACCAGGGGCTGGACGTGGCCGATGACGAGGTCTTCGTCAGCGACGGTTCCAAGTGCGATTGCGGCAACATCCTCGACATCCTCGGCGACAAGAACCGCCTGGCGATCAGTGACCCGGTCTATCCGGTCTACGTCGACACCAACGTCATGGCCGGCCACACCGGCGATGCCGATGCGTCCGGAGCCTACGCGGGCATCACCTATCTCCCCTGCACGCCGCAGAACGGGTTCATCCCCGAGCCGCCCCCGACCCCGGCCGACGTCATCTACCTCTGTTCGCCGAACAATCCCACGGGCGCCGCGGCGACGCGACCGCAGCTGCAGGCCTGGGTGAAGTACGCCCTCGACCACAACGCCATCCTGCTCTTCGACGCGGCCTACGAGGCGTACATCTCGAACCCGGCGCTGCCGCACTCGATTTACGAAATCCCGGGAGCACGAGAGTGTGCGATCGAGTTCCGCAGTTTCTCGAAGAACGGCGGATTCACGGGCGTGCGGTGCGCCTACACGGTCGTTCCGAAATCGCTTCTCGCCTCGACGTCGTCCGGCGAGCGGAAGCCGCTTCACCCGCTCTGGCTTCGGCGGATGACCACGAAGTTCAATGGCGTCTCCTACCTGGTACAGCGCGCGGCCGAGTCCCTCTACTCGCCGGATGGCAAGGCGCAGGTCCGGGCGTTGATCGAGCACTACATGGGCAATGCGCGCATCCTCCGTGACGGCGCGACCAGGGCCGGATTACAGGTCTTCGGTGGAGTCGACGCCCCGTACATCTGGGTCCAGACCCCGGCCGGAGTCACGAGCTGGCAGGCCTTCGACAAGATCCTCGGCGAGGCGAACGTCGTGGTCACGCCCGGCAGCGGCTTCGGTTCGAAGGGCGAGGGTTACTTCCGCATCAGCTCGTTCAACAGCCGGGCCAACGCGGAGGAGGTGGCTCGGAGATTGCAGGCGCTGAGGTGGTAGTCCGCCCGGGTATCCGGGCCTCGGCTTGACCCACGAGTTCGCGCGTGCCCCGCGGAAGTTTCTGCATCAGGATCCGCGCGCGTGACTCCGAACCAAGCGAGAGAACTCCTCGAGGCCGTTCGTGCCGGAACCGCCCCCGTGGCCGAAGCGTTCAAGGCCTTCGCCGCCGCCCCGGTCGAGCACCTCCCGTTCGCCACCATCGACACCCATCGAACCCTCCGGAAGGGATTCCCCGAAGTCATCTTCGGCGCTGGGAAAACCCCGGAACAAACCGTCGCCATCGCGAAACGCATCCTCGCGCGCGACGGTCAACTGCTGGTGACCCGTGTCACACCTGCCCACGCCGCGCGCCTCAAACGCAGCTTCCGAAAGGCCGTGCACCATGAGGACGCCCGCTGCGTCACCGTCGAACAACCCCCGCTCCCCAAACGCCCGGGCATCATCGCCGTACTCGCCGCAGGGACCAGCGACCTGCCCGTCGCGGAGGAAGCCGCCGTGACCGCCGAGGTCATGGGCAACCACGTCCTCCGCATCCACGATGTCGGAGTCTCGGGCATCCACCGACTCTTCGCCCGACTCCCCGAGATCCAGGCCGCGAACGTCCTCATCGTCGTCGCCGGCATGGAGGGCGCCTTGCCGAGCGTCGTCGGGGGACTCGTCCGCCGCCCCCTCATCGCAGTCCCCACCAGCGTCGGATACGGCGCCAATTTCGGCGGGCTTGCCGCCCTGCTCACATCTCTGAACTCCTGCGCCAGCGGCCTCACCGTCGTGAACATCGACAACGGATTCGGCGCCGCCTACGCGGCCAGCCAGATCAACGCGCTGGCAGCCGGCGAGTAATCCCGGTCCCACCACGCGACCGACGGCACTCCCTTCTCCCGATGCTCTACCTCGACATCTTCAGCGGCCTCAGCGGCGACATGTTCATCGGCGCGCTGATCGACCTCGGCGTGTCCCTGCCCCGGCTCGAGGCGGAACTCCGCACCCTCGGCGTCGCGGGTTACCACCTCCGTGCCCGGCGCGCGAGCAAGTGCGGCATTGAGGGCGTGAAATTTGACGTCCACCTCACCGAACATGGGAACCACGCCCCCGGTCACCGCCATCCCCACGGCCAGCCCTCCGATGATCACGAGCGTAATCCAATTCACGTCCACGGCCGGACGTACGCCGAGATCCGCGAACTGATCCGCCGGAGCCCGCTCAATGCGTGGGTCAAATCACGCGCCATCGCCGTGTTCGACCGCATCGCGCAGGCCGAGGGCAAGATCCACGGCATGCCCCCTGAGCAGGTGCATTTCCACGAAGTCGGCGCCGTCGACTCCATCGTCGACGTCGTGGGTGCCTGCATCGCTCTCGACCTTCTGGGGCGTCCTGACGTCGCGGCCGGCCCGGTGATCGAGGGCACCGGGTTTGTCCGTTGCGCCCATGGCCGGATGCCCCTGCCCGCACCGGCGACTCTCGAGATTTTCGCGGCGCGCGGTGTCGCGGTGAATCAGTGCGAGGAACCCCATGAACTTGTCACCCCCACCGGGGCGGCATTGCTCGCCGAATTCGCCACGAGTTTCGGCCCCATCATCGGCCTCCTTCCTTCCCGGGTCGGCTACGGTCTGGGAACACGCGACAACCGCACGCGCCCCAATCTGGTGCGGGCCGTGCTGGGCGACGTGGTGGCCGGTCCAGCCCCGGTTTCCGGCATCGCCCCGGTGATGACACCCACGACCTCGACCTCAACCCCCGGCGCCACGGACCCAACCACACCGGGCGCCGACTGGGAGACCGACACGATCGCGGTGCTCGAGACCAACCTCGACGACATCAGCCCTGAAATCCTCGGTCACTTCGTGGATCGCGCGTTCGAGGCCGGCGCGCTTGATGTCTTCCACACGCCGATCCAGATGAAGAAGAACCGCCCCGGGGTCCTGCTGACCGTGCTTTGTGCGATGGACGACGCGGATCGATTCACGCAAAGCCTCCTCACCGAGACCTCGGCGTTTGGGGTCCGCAGGACCACGGCGACGCGGCGCAAACTCCGACGCGAGTTCCGAAAGATCCGGACGCCGCACGGCGAGGTGACCGTGAAACTCGGGCTGTTGGATGGGAAGATCGTCCAGGTGGCGCCCGAGTTCGAGTCTTGCCGCAGCGTCGCGACAGCCTCGGGATCCGAACTCCGGGCGGTCTACCAGGCGGCGATCACCGCGTTCAACACAGGGCGCTGACGATCGGCGCTCCCTGGCTCGTCTCGAAGTTCACGACTCCAAGATGGACACCGCCCGGGGGTCTTGGTTTCCTTCCCTCACGCCCATCCGATCTGAATCCCGCCCTGGAGGGGAACGTCGGATGGGTTGTAAACCGTCAATCTGCCATGACCCAACCTGAAGCTTCTCATCCCACCGTCACCCGCCGCGGCTTTCTCAAAAGCTCGGCTGCGGCCGCGAGCGGCGTCGCCCTCGCCCAACTCGCCACGGAACGATTCGCGCTCGGCGCATCTCCTGGCGACACCGTGAAAATCGCGTTGATCGGCTGCGGCGGCCGCGGCTCCGGTGCCGCGGACCAGGCCCTCAGCACGAGCGGCAGCACCAAGCTCGTGGCCATGGCCGATGCGTTCAAGGAACGACTCGACGGCTCCCTCAACAACCTCAAGGGAAAACACAAGGACAAAGTCGAAGTACCGGATGACAAGAAATTCATCGGCTTCGACGCCTATAAGCAGGCCATTGCCCTCGCCGACGTCGTCATCCTCGCCACCCCGCCAGGCTTCCGCTCGATCCACTTCGAGGAAGCCATCCGCCAAGGCAAACACGTCTTCATGGAAAAGCCGGTGGCCGTCGACGCCCCCGGGGTCCGCCGTGTCATCGCCGCCGCAGAGGAAGCGAACAAGAAGAACCTCAAGGTGGGCGTCGGACTCCAACGCCATCACCAACCCATCTACCTCGAAACCATCAAACGCCTCCATGGCGGCGCCGTCGGCGAAATCCTCGGCACACGCGCCTTCTGGAACGACGCCGGCGTCTGGGTCCGAGGCCGCGCAGAACTCGCGCAGAAGCTCGGCCGTCCGCCCACCGAAATGGAATACCAGATGTACAACTGGTATTACTTCGTCTGGCTCTGCGGTGACCACATCTGTGAGCAGCACATCCACAACCTCGACGTGATCCAGTGGGTCATGCAGGGCAGACCCTACGACCCGAGCGGCAAGACCCCGATCGTGCACCCCGTCAAAGTGCGCGGCATGGGCGGTCGCCAGGTGCGTAACGGCAAGGACCACGGTGAAATCTTCGACCACCACGCCTGCCAGTACGAGTACGCCGACGGCTCGATCATGTTCTCCGAGTGCCGCCACATCCCAAGCGCATGGAGCAACGTCTCCGAACACGTCATCGGCACCAAGGGCCGCTGCAACGTCGGCGACGGCTCCATCACCGGCGAGAACAAGTGGCGCGCAGATCGCGACGTCCGTCAGGGACATGACCCTTACCAGATCGAGCACAACGACCTGTTCGACGCCATCCGCAACGACAAGCCGTACAACGAGGCCTACTACGGCGCCTACAGCTCCATGATGTCCATCATCGGCCGCATGGCCACCTACTCCGGCAAGGAAATCGAGTGGGACAAGGCCTTCAACTCGGAGATCGACGTCATGCCGAAGACCTACGCCTGGGACGCCCCCACGCCCACGAACCCCGACAAGGACGGCCTCTACTCCATCGCCGTCCCCGGCAAGACGGTCACGGTCTGAACCGGAACATCGACCGGCTTCCATTTCAACCGCCGCACCCGGTTCGCCGGGTCCGGCGGTTTTTTCTCTCCCAGCGCAGCCGCAGCTCGACCCGGCCCACCCGTCCCAACCCCAATATCAGCCGTGCCGATAGGGTGCTGAAAGTTGGAACGCGCAGGGCAGATGCCGAACCTCGCGCACTTCACCAGCGGCGAGCAGGACCTCGACAATGTCGAACCTGACCTTGACCCGTGGCTCGTCGAGCTCGCGCAGGTAGTCCAGCGCCGTGCGCGATATCCGCCGCCGCTTGGCTGCGTTCACCGCCGAGGCGGGCCGTGTCCATGCCTCGCTGGAGCGCGTCTTCACTTCCACGAAGACCAGGCAGTCACCCTCATTTGCGTGGACCATGGATCGTCCCCCCATCGGACTTCTGTCACGGAAGACCAAGTCGATCTCGCCCCGTTCGGAGCGGTAGTTCGCGGTGAGGAACTTCAACCCCTGATCCTTCAGATATCGCCTCGCAGCGCGCTCCCCGAGTTTGCCACGCCTCAAATGCTCAGGCTCCGGCTTGCCACCGAAGTATTCCTTGAGTTTGGCCAGCAAGTTCACCCGGCCCGAACCCAGCACGAATCCATCACGGAGACAATCCCAACGCGAGTGGGCGCTCCATCGATGGTGCTCAGGTCACGGAATGAACAGGTCGGGCTGAGAGGCCGTCGCCCTCACGGGTGCGAACGATCGCCTGTGTATCGGGCAAGGACCCAATTCCGACAGGGCTCGAAGGTGGGCCGGGGTCGGGTACCCCTTGTGAACCGCAAACCCATACCCAGGCCAGGTCCGGTCGTGTTGCACCATCAACCGGTCCCGGGTCACCTTCGCGAGCACGCTGGCCGCCGCGATGGAATAACTGAGCCCGTCACCCTTCACGATCGCGGTCTGGGGCAGGCGGATGACCTCCACCCGCAGCCCGTCCACCAACACGTGCCCGGGTTCCTCAGGAAGTGCCGCGAGCGCCCGGAGCATGGCCGCATGCGTCGCCCGAAGAATGTTCAGCCGATCGATCTCGTCGGCCTCGACGATGGCGATGGCGCTCAGTACTTCAACAGAACCCGAAAGGATGGAGAAGTACCCGTCACGCCGGGACGGACTCAGCTTCTTGGAATCGTTGAGGTCGCGAAGCGCCGCCGGGATGCCGCGCTCAATCCAGTCGGGTGGAAAAACCACCGCAGCCGCCACGACAGGCCCCGCCAACGGACCTCGGCCGGCTTCATCGACTCCGGCGATTCGGCGAATGCCACGGTCCAACAACCCGGTCTCAAACAAGAACCGGGACGGCGAGGGAGATTTCATTTGAATCCCCAGCACAACACATCCCCGACGGTGCGCCGAGGGCGCCACGTCGGAGGGTGAAAGCTTGAACCAGAACAGGCGAAGTTGTCTCGTCCCTCGCCCGTCGCTCGATGCCGCCTCAGGCGGCCGGGGTCGGGGCCGGGGCCGAAGTGGGGGCCGCGGCCGGGGCCGGAGTCCGCTTCTGCTTCGCAGCACCGGCGGCAGGGGCGTTCGTCGTCTTCTCGGGGACGAGAGTTGCTCCCTTGCCCACGCGATTGCGCAGATAGGTGAGCTTCGCCCGCCGCACCGAGCCCTGACGCTCCACCTCGACCCTGTCGATGCGCGGAGAGTGGATGGGGAAGACACGTTCCACGCCTTCGCCGTAGCTGATGCGGCGGACCGTGAAGGTCTCATTCAGGCCATGGCCGCGCCGTCCGATGACCACGCCAGCGAAAACCTGGATACGTTCCTTGTCGCCCTCCACCACCTTGGTGTGGACGCGCACGGAATCCCCGACCTGAAAGGCCGGCTTTTCCTTCTTCAAGAACTGCGCCTCAATCTTGTCCAACAATACCTGGTTCATAGCTCATCACTTTCCGCCGGGTGTTGCTTCCGCGTCTTTGCGGGCAATCAGATCCGGCCTTCGCTGCTGCGTGCGCACGAGCCCCTGCTCGCGCCGCCACCGCTCAATCTCCGCATGGTTTCCCGAGAGCAGAACTCCCGGCACCTGCATACCGCGAAACTCGGCCGGTCTCGTGTAGTGCGGGTACTCGAGCAAACCGTGGCTGAACGACTCGTCCACCGCCGATTCCTCGTCACCCAGCACTCCCGGCAACAACCGCACCACCGCGTCGATCACCATCATCGCCGGCAGATTGCCGCTCGTGAGCACAAAATCGCCCACCGACAACTCGACATCCACCAACGACTCGCGCACCCGCTCATCCACCCCCTCGTAACTCGGGCAGATCATCACCAGATGATCCGATCCGCTCAGCTCACGCGCCACGGCCTGCTCGAATGGCCGCCCCGTCGGGCACATCAGCACCACCCGCGTCCCGGGTCCACGCAAACTATCGACCGCTGCGAAGATCGGCTCGCATTTCAACACCATCCCGGGTCCACCCCCAAAGGGTCGGTCGTCCACCGTCCGGTGCCGATCGTGCGTCCACTCGCGCAGGTTGTGAACCCGCAGGTCCAGCACCCCCTTCTTCCTGGCCCGTTGCACGATGCTCTCGTCCAACGGCCCGCCGAACATGCCCGGGAACAACGTGAGCACGTCGATCTTCATGCGCGCGCTCCCACCCGCCGACTCCGGGTTCTCGCCCGGGCTAGGACTGGAAATCACCCCCGGACTCGCGTTCGTCCACAAGTTCCAGCGAGCACCGGATACCCTTCCGCGCCGCGCCCGCCGTCAACAGCGTGCGTATGGCGTTGATGGTATTTCCCCGGCGCCCCACGAGCCGCCCGATGTCGGACGGATGCACCCGCACCTCATACACGGTCTCTCCCTTCCGCTCCTGCGGCGTGATACCGACGTCGTCGGGGGTCTGCACCATCCCGCGAATCACGGTTTCAAGGAAGGCCTGCATGGTTGCGGACCGTGGAAGATGCGCGGGGCTATCAGACCGCGACGGCGGCCTTGTTCGCGTGCTGGATGAAGCTCGCCACCGTCTCAGACGGTTGCGCACCCACACCCACCCAGTAGTTTGCTCGTTCGAGGTTGAGGATGAAGTTCACCCCGACCTTCTTGGGATCGTAGCTCCCGATTTCCTCGATGCAGCGCCCGTCGCGCGGGCTTCGGGAATCCGCCACTACAATCCGGTACGCCGGGGCGTTCTTCGCCCCCATTCGCTTGAGTCGAATCTTGACTGACATAAAAAGGCCAATGCCCTTCGCGAGTCGTGCTCGTGGGAAATCGTCACCACGAAAATCCGGCTCCCGACAAGGGGCGGCGAAACTAGACGGCCGGGCTAAACGCTGGCAAGTCCTGTTTTGGGTGTTTTGTGTCTCGCCGCTCTCCAACACCCCCGTCATCCTCCCGGGATGTTCGCGCCGGCCGACCTCTTCGACCTCACCCAGACCGAACACACCGCGCTCTTTGAGGGCTGCGACCACGCCTGGCAGGCCATCGCGCGCATCGCCGAGCACCTCCGCACCCATCTCCACCCCGGCCTCCACAACCGCTGCGAGGGATCGGCTTGGATCGGCGACCAGGTCTTCATCGGCGAAGGAACCGTCGTCGAAGACGGCGCCATGATCCGCGGCCCCGCCATCATTGGCCGCAATTGCCGGATCCGGCACAACGCCTACATCCGCGAAAACGTCATCGTCGGTGACGACTGCCTCGTCGGCAACGCCTGCGAACTCAAGAACGCCGTCCTCTTCAACCGTTGCGAAGTCCCCCACCTCAACTACGTCGGGGACTCCATCCTCGGCTTCAAGGCCCACCTCGGCGCCGGAGTCAAGCTCTCCAATGTCAAGCTCGTCCCGGGCCTCATCACCGTCCTGCACGAAGGCAAATCCTGGGATACCGGCCTGCAGAAATTCGGCGCCCTCGTCGGCGATGAAGCCCAGGTCGGCTGCAACGCTGTCCTGAATCCCGGCAGCATCCTCGGCCGACGCGCGTGCGTCTTCCCGAATGTCACCTGGCACGGCTATCTCCCCCCGTCCCACGCCGCCCGAAACAGCAGCGCCGTCCAGGTCTCCGCCATCCGCTAACCTCGACCACGCTTGTTGTCATCACCCATTCCATGGCCCCACGAAATGCCCGGCCATGACCGAGGAGGGTGTCATGATCGACATTGCCCGCCCAGGCGACCTGGAGGACATCCTGACGCTTGCCCGCGAGTTCTACGCGCATTTCGGCCTCGCGTGGATCGAGGACGCCAAGGCCGCCGTGATCCTCGAGGTCCTCGGGCATCCCGAGTGCGGACGCATCTGGCTCGCACGCGACCGCGACGACCAGCCGGTGGGTTACGCGCTCGTCGTCACGTATCTCTCGCTGGAGCTCGGCGGACGGACGGCCATCCTCGATGAGTTCCACGTGACCGCGACGCAGCGCGGGCGCGGAATCGGGCGGGCCCTCCTCGAAACGCTCTCCCAAGCCCTGGCCAGGGAAGGCGTGGGGCACCTCCGGCTCGAGCTCGACGAACATCACCCCGAAGCCGCCACCCTGTACCAACGTCAGGGATTCCTACGGGACGGACGGGAGCTGTGGACGCGGCGGCTGCGGGACTGACCCAGGTTTGAAGGTCGCGAGGGAGGAGGAGTCGGCTGATACCAACAAAAAGGGACCGGCTTGCGCCGGTCCCCTGTTCTTGCAGTGATTCCGCTCCCGGTTTGGCCGGGACGGAAACTACATCAGTAATCCATTCCGCCGCCACCGCCGCCGCCGCCGTGGTGCGAATCCCCGCCCGACTTCTTCTCCTTGTCGGGGATCTCGGTGATGAGAGCCTCGGTGGTGAGCATAAGCCCGGCGATGGAGGCCGCGTTCT